>JAQXTJ010000051.1 GCA_029219425.1 Bacteroidales bacterium | reverse complement strand
CTACTTCACCATTGCGGCACAAGCCGGGGAGAGCTACACGGCAATCATTGAGCATCGTGGCAAGCAGTGCTGCACTGTGCCGTTGCCTCAGCCCCGTGCCGATGCGCAAGTGCTGCATGTAGCCAAGTCGCACCACGGCAGGGTAGCTATGATTGAGGCCGTGGGTGCCGAAGCCAAGTGCAACATCATCGTGCAGCAGCG
The DNA here is from genome assembly GCA_029219425.1 of Bacteroidales bacterium. Lineage (GTDB taxonomy): Bacteria > Bacteroidota > Bacteroidia > Bacteroidales > Muribaculaceae > CALZFJ01. Next base: position 9,946 of record JAQXTJ010000051.1, on the reverse strand, counting down.
AGGCCGCTTGCTCCGAGCCGGAGTGCTGCACACCGGTGAGTTTGCCTCAATCGACCTTTCCGATGTGCCTCCGGGCATTCTGCAAGTGCTCTTGCTGACCGATGACGGGAAGGTGCTCAGTGAGCGTCTATTCTTCAACCGGGGCAATATGGCAGTTGCCACTCTCTCAGCCCACCGCACCCCCTGTTCCTCGCGCGAAAAAGTGACGGTAGATGTGGATTTAAGCTCCTTTGGGGGGCAAGAAGGCTCAATGGCAGTGTCGGTTACCGACGACAACACAGTCAGTCGCGACAGCACTGTCACCATTCTCTCTAATCTGCTCCTGCAAAGCGACCTTCAGGGCTACGTTGAGGACGCTGCATGGTATTTCACCACCGGCAGCAATACCGATGCGGCTCTCGATGCCCTCATGCTCACACAAGGGTGGCGACGCTACGACATTCCCGCTGCGCTGCGAGGCAGCTATGCCGAGCCGCCGGTGGCGATAGAGCGCGGGCAGGAAATAAGCGGCACGGTGAAGTCGCTGTGGCGCGGTAAGCCCCTTGCCAATGCCGAGGTGAGCGTTATCGCCCCAAGCCGAATGTTTTGCAACGCGGCTCGCACCGACAGCCTCGGGCGCTTCCGCCTAAATGGCTTCGACCTGCCCGACGGCACTAAATTCATAGTTCAGGCACTTAACCCCAAGAAAAAGAATGAGATGAACTTCAGCATAGATGAGCAATTGTTCCCCAATATCACGTTTCCTGCCGCTATTCAGTCAGCCCCATTGCAGCAAGCTGCAGGGGTGGGGGAGGGCGCTTTCATCGCCAATGAATATGCCCGGCTCAACATCAACGGCACTATGAGCGTGATGCTCAACGAGATTGTGGTGAAGGCAAAGAAACAGGCTGCCGTGCTCGACGCTTTCACCGTGCTGGCTCACCGCAGCTTCGACTATCGCGACTTCGACAAGCAGGCTATTTCCTCCTACGAGGAAGTGCTTCGCAAATTTGCCGGAGTCACCATCGACCAGGGTGGAATAAAATACCGCCACCAAGCCGTGGGCGTGATGATTGACGGGGCTTTCTTCGAGAACACCACCGGCAGCCCGGGCGGCACGTCAATGCCATCGATAGTGAGGCCAATGACGAGTGAGGGTGGCGCGGTGTATGCCAAGGACCTGCTCGGCGCAGCAATGGCCGAGGGAAATACACCCATCAACCTCACCGACATTGAGATGGTGGCACCATTCAACATAGTGAAGCAGATTGATTTCGTAATGCCCAACGATGCCGTGTTTCTTGGCCCGCGGGCGGCAGGAGGCGTGCTTAGAATTACCACCAAAGATGGCTCAGAAACAGAGAGCCGCCACCTAAGCCCCAACTTCAAAGCCGTGACGCCACTGGGCTATCAGCGACCCGCGCAGCACTACAGTCCGCGCTACGAGCACACTGCCGTGAGCGACGACAGCGACCTGCGCAGCACCGTCTATTGGAATCCAAGCATGAAAATAGGCAACGACGGTCATTCTCATTTCTCTTTCTACACGACCGATGCCACTTCAGGCAGCTACACCGTGAGCATAGATGGCTTAACTCAAAACGGCACAATAATACATTGCGTGAAGCAAATATCCCTCAAACTTACACCAAAGCCATAGTCCGGAAGTTCCGTTATCGCATAGGCTTGCCTTATTGCGAAATACAAAAAACGAACCAAATCCCGGTTAAAAGGAGGGTGTATCATAATTAGGTTTAATGATATTTTGATGTAAGGACGCACCCCGGTGCAGACGCGCTACAGCCTCATAATTAAGCGATAACCAAAGAGCCTGTGGGCGTCCGCACCGGGGTGCGTCCCTACATAAGTGGATATTTCCCAATTTTGATACTGCCTCTCAAATCGGATAGGTAATAACTCGTCCAACTTTTTGGGGTTCCGGAAGGGAATACCCAAGGATTACTTGAGGTTGGAGCGAACTTCATCGAGGAATGCTTTCATGCTGGCAGCGTCGCGCGTGGCAACAATCTCACGGAGAGTGGTGAGTCGGTCGATGATTTTGTCGAGCTGCTCGGGAGTATGGGGATTGAAAAGTATTTCCTGAAGTAGAAAATCGTCTTCCGACATCAGTCCGCGGGCAATTGCCATGTGGCGCTTGAATGTGGTTCCGGGCGCATCCTGGTGCTTCATCACACTGCCAAAGACGAGAGTGCTCGCAAAGGGGATTGAAAGAGAGAAAGCGATAGTCTCGTCGTGCTGCTCAAAGGTGTATTCACACACGTTGAGGTGAAGCCCATTGTAGAGGTCGCGGAAAAACACTTTTCCAAGGTGGTCGCTCTCCGAAATGATGATAGCGTTCTCGCTCGAGAGGTTGCTAAGAGAGGCAAAAGTGGGGCCAAACATGGGGTGAGTGCTCACAAAAGGATGCCCACAGTCCTTGTAGAACTCTGGCAGCCCCGTCTTCACCGAAGCAATGTCGGAGAGTATGCAAGTGGGAGAGAGATGGGGCATCACCTTATTGAAGGCCTCGATGGTGTATTTCACCGTAGCGGCATTTATGAGCAGCTCGGGATTGAAGGCTGCAATCTCGTCGTAGGAGGTGAAGCGCAGGGCATTAAATGTGAATCGCAGGCGCTCCTTATCCACATCGAAGACAGCTACCTCGTGCTCGAAACTGAGCACATCGCTGAAGAACGAGCCCATTTTGCCGGCTCCAAGAATCAGTATTCTCATTGTTATTCCAAATAATTGTTATCTTGTGCGGTCGTTAAATACTTCAACTTGCTGTCGCACCGACTCATCGTGGATGGCCACAAGCACGTCCTTCATGAAGTCGGGACTCATTCCCATCTCTTCGGCGAGCTTCATACGCGACTTGATAATGTCGTCGTAACGTCCTATTTGCACAATCTGCATGCTGTGTTCCTTCTTGTACTGGCCAATCTCACGCGAGATACGCATGCGCTTGTTGAGCACCTCGAGAAGCTCATTGTCAATTTGGTCGATTTGCTGGCGCAGAATGTTGAGGTTCTCGGTGGTCTGCTTTGTGTCGCGGTGCACGAGCATATTTAGGATATAGTTGAGCACATCCGGAGTTATCTGCTGGCTCTTGTCGCTCCAGGCACAGTCGGGGTCGCAGTGCGACTCGATAATGAGACCCTCGAATCCCATATCAACGGCCTGCTGCGCAAGAGGGGCTACCAGCTCACGCTTACCGCCTATGTGCGATGGATCGCAGAAAATGGGCAAGTTGGGGATGCGTCGGCCCAGCTCCATGGGAATGTGCCACTGTGGCAGGTTGCGGTAGAGATGCTTGCCATAGGAGCTAAAACCGCGGTGAATGGCACCGAGGCGGCGAATGCCTGCATTATAGATGCGCTGCATTGCGCCAATCCAAAGTTCGAGGTCGGGGTTCACGGGATTCTTCACAAGCACAGTAGCGTCGATACCCACGAGGGCATCGGCAATTTCCTGCATTGCAAAAGGATTGGCCGAAGTGCGTGCGCCAATCCACAGAATGTCGATGCCGGCTGCCACGGCAGCCTCCACATGAGCCTTTGTGGCAACCTCTGTGGCTACATACATGCCTGTTTCGGCTTTCACTTTCTTGAGCCACTCAAGCCCCTCCACACCTATGCCCTCGAAGCCACCCGGCTTGGTGCGAGGCTTCCAAATACCGGCACGGAATATTTTAATGCCGTGAGCGGCAAGTTGACGGGCTGTAGTGAGCACTTGTTCTTCGGTTTCGGCACTGCACGGGCCTGCAATTATCATGGGCTTCTGTGCGCTTACGCCAGGCAAGACGATAGGTTGTAAATCTTTCATAATTAGTGTTATGGTGTTTCTTCAGTTAATAATCGGTTTATTTTTTGAAATCCTTGATTCGCGCAAGTGCTTCCCTCATGCGGTCTTCGGTGGCACAAAGCGAGATGCGAATGTAGCGCTCGCCACAGGAGCCAAAGATGAATCCCGGAGTGAGAAACACACGGGCTCCATAAAGGATGCGGTCGGCAAGAGCCTCAGAACCGGCCTCGTCATCGGGAATGCGCCCCCATAGAAAAAGTCCACTCTGAGCGGGGTCGAATGTGCAGCCAAGAGCCGCCATAATCTCCTCGGCGATGATGCGGCGGCGAGCGTAGGTGGCATTCACCTCGGCATACCACGAGTCGCCGCATTGCAGGGCCTTCACAGCGGCAAGCATCATGGGCTTAAACTGCCCCGAGTCGATGTTCGACTTTACCTTTAGAATCCACTGCACGAACCGGGCATTTGAAGCGAGCATGGCGATGCGCCAGCCTGCCATGTTGTGCGACTTGCTCAGTGAGTTCATCTCTATGGCTATCTCTTTTGCGCCCTCTACACTAAGGAGGCTGATGGGATTGTCGTTGAGAATGAAGCTATATGGATTGTCGTTGACAATGACAATGCCGTGCTTGTGGCCGAAATCCACGATGCGCCGGTAGAGTGCCAGCGAGGCTCGCTTGCCCGTGGGCATGTGGGGGTAGTTGACCCACATTAGTTTGATGCGGTCGAGCGGCAGCTTCTCAAGCTGGGCAAAATCGGGTTCCCAGCCATTTTCCTCAGTGAGATTGTAATTGAAAACCTCAGCACCCACAAGACGACTCACAGAGGTGTAGGTGGGATAACCGGGATTGGGAATAAGCACACCGTCGCCTGGATTAAGGAAGGCGAGAGAAATGTGCAGAATTCCCTCCTTGGAGCCAATGAGCGGCTGTATCTCGCTTTTGGGGTCGAGAGCCACGCCATAGTGCTTTAGGTACCACGCAGCGAAAGCCTCGCGCAGCTCGGGCAGGCCAACGTAGGGCTGGTAGCCATGGTTGCCGGGCTTTTGTGCCTCGGCACACAGGGTGGCTATCACCTCGGTGTGGGGCGGACGGTCGGGGCCTCCGATGCCAAGCGAGATGATGTCGCGTCCCTCGGCGTTGAGCTGGGCCACCTCGCGCAACTTGCGCGAGAAATAGTATTCTTTCACCTCACTCACGCGGTGTGCGGGAGCGATGGTGCAATTGTCATTCGATGATTGAGTGCTGGGCATATTCTCCTAAAATTTTAAAGTCATTAATTAACGGTCGAACCGCGTCGATCGACTGGCGGTAGCGCGTGTAGTCGTCGAATGTGAGATTAATGTAGAAACGGTATTCCCACTCACGCCCGATGATGGGCAATGACTGTATTTTGGATAGGTTGATATCGTAGAACGAAAAGATGGTGAGCACTTTCGAGAGGCTGCCGTGGGTATGTGGCAGGGTGAATACAAGCGAAGCCTTGTTCACAGCCTTACCCTTTGTGAGCATTGGAGCCTCCACAGGGTCGGCAATTAGGAGGAAGCGCGTGGAATTGCGCTTGTTGGTCTGAATGTCTTCCTCAAGAATGTTGAGTCCATAGAGCTGGGCGGCATATTTTCCGCACACGGCAGCGTGCCCCAACAGGTGTTTCTCGGCAATCTCGCGTGCGCTTCCGGCAGTGTCGTTACGCTCCACCATCTTCATACTTGGATGCCTGAGCAGGTATTTCTCGCACTGCATAAGAGCCATGGGGTGAGAGTTGACTTCTGTGAGTTGTGCAATATCCTGGCCGGGCAGGGCAGCAAGCACATGGGAGATGTGCATCTTGTACTCGCCCACAATGGTCTGGTTGCTCTGTCGCAACAACTCGTGGTTTTGCAGGAGGCTTCCGGCAATTGTGTTCTCAATAGCCACGATGCCAAGGAGGGATGCATCGGTGCGGAGCAGGTCGAACATACTCGTAAAAGTCTCGCAAGGAATGGTTTCCACCTCCTCACCTGCGAAGAAGCTCCTTGCAGCCGCATCGTGGAAGCAGCCCGGCTCACCCTGTATTGCTATACGTCGTGTCATTTCGTCAGATTGTAATGCAAAAAATGAGTAAAAAATAAAAATCCCGTCATCGAGTGTGGCGGGATTTCATATCGTTAATCATTGTCAAAATAAATTCACTGCATATAATCTCGCCTCTTATTTCTCAAAATAAAAGTAAAAGGAAAAATAATATGCATTGATATGACTCATAGAGAAATTCATTTTGTTGTTGCAAAGATATGTTATTTTTGTGAAAAAGCCAACTAAATAAATAATTTTTTCGCACAAGAATGAAAAATTGACAGAAAAAGCAAGCGTAGAGTGGTAAATAGTCACTCATCGCGGCTGGCTGAAGCTCGTCACAGTGACTTTGCACATTGCCGAAGCGCCACCGCAAGATATGGTCACATCGGCTGTCCCGGGCTGCTGGGTAAAGATTCTGCCCAAGGAATCAACCTCCACCACTTCGGCATTGCTCGTTTGCCACACGGGACTAATCAAGTTGGGGTCCTCAAAATCTCCTCCTGTATAGTCGAGAGCAAATGTGAGTTGGATTGTGTCGAGCGGTGTGGTTTCCACCGAACTTGGGTAAACCACAAGGCGCGTAACCTCGAAAGCCTTGCTGCAACCGGCAAGCATAAGCAAAGCTATAATGAATATGACAGTAACACTGTGCTTCATAAAATGATAATGAAATATAATGCTGCAAATATATCCATAAAATCAAATCCGGGCAATACCCCTACAAAAAAAGAGGCACACACTGCGCAAGAATAGCGGTAGGCGAGCCTCACTTTTTGTACTTTTCCACATCTCCGACGACAAGTGCAAGCTTGTTGTGCGCGGCATTGTTTCAGTTGGCAATAAAGCCTCCAAGCGGCATAGCAAGGCGTTTGTCGTATGAGTAGGCACGGGCGAATTGCTTGATGAAATTGATGGTCGATTGTCGCACATTTCCGGCAAGAGCAATCTTTCCCTGCATTGATTTTTCAAGAGTAGAGCTTTTATCCATAGGCAAACACTGTGTTAAATGATTTTTCATCAATATAACGCAGTGTGTAATGCCTTTATTGTGGGAATTTCAAGAAAATTTTTGTGTGAAACTATGAAATCTCAAAAACAACGGTATTGAGCGAAATCCCCACAATGAGGCATCAATGCCAATCAATGATTCGTTCAAAGAGTTGTGAGCACGATGTTGTTCTCCTCGGCTATGCGGCGCATATTGAGGATGGCATAGCGCATTCTACCCAAAGCGGTGTTGATGCTCACGTTGGTGGCATCAGCTATTTCCTTGAAACTCATATTCTTGTAATATCGCATTACGAGTACTTCTTGCTGGCTTTCAGGCAGGGCTTTCACAATTCGGCGAATGTCGGCATAAATCTGCCGTGTGATGATGGTGTCCTCAATGGTTTCTTCACTGAGGTCTTTGCGGTTGAGTACATCCACATCCTCAAGGTCGCACGACTGTAGATTTTCGGCTTTCTCCTGACGGAAAAAGTCGATGATTAAGTTATGGGCAATACGGCTAATCCACGCCGAGAACTTGCCATTTTCCACATATCGTCCTTGATTGATAGTGGTGATAGCCTTAATAAAAGTTTCCTGAAAAATATCGTTGGCGAGGTCGGCATCCTTCACAGCGTGGAAGATATAGGCATACAATTTATCCTTGTGTCGCTCAATGAGAGTGTCAAAAGCCTCGTTTTTGCCTTCGGAGTACAATTTGACCAACGTTTCGTCGGCCAGCGTAATCAATTCGTCCATTACTAAATCTGTAGTTATTATTTGAGTAATGTTGTTTCGATAGGCAAATAGGGATTTAGTTGTTAAATAATAAAATTTTTTAAGCCGGTAGCAAAATAAAAAGTTACTCTCAGCGTTGTTGCAAAAGTAGGACTATTTTTTATAAGCTACAAGTTTTTTGTGGCAAAATTTGTATTTTTTCACATTTTTCACCAATCACAACCCTAAAAGTAATACTATTTTGCTGCCATCATCGCATTCTCGCATAGTTCATGAACTCATTTAGCTGCTCCTGTGATTCGAAAGCCTCATAGGGAATCACCACCAGCAGGCTATTACCCAACGACAGAACAAGCTCGTGAGCCGTGGGGATGATGCGCTGCACATCCTGCCACGACAACGTGGCCGACGAAACCTCCTCTCCATCATCGTCCAAAAAGCAAAGACACAGCCCAGAGGCACTCACCTCGGCGTGCTTCTTGAGAATGGAGTAGCGGCCGACAGGGTGCAGCCCGCACGATATGAGTGCAAAAGTGAGAGCCATAGGAACAACAATGAATCCATAGATGAGAAGCAGAAACAGAAAGCGCACATCGGCAAGCCACAGCAGCATAGACAGGAACAATGCCGCCGGCAAGGCATAGAGCCACCAAAAACGCCGTAGGTGGATGAAAAAGAGTATGCGATAGTATCGTCCACTGGATATGCCAAAAGGTTGCAGCAATAGCATGGTGCAGGACAATTTTATTTCATAAACACAAAATAGACAGCCATAATGAGGCACACGAAAGCTGCAAAATGATTCCAGTGCAATTGCTCACCCTTGAAGAACACCACAGTGAACAGGGTGAATACCACCAGTGTAATCACCTCCTGAAGAATCTTGAGCTGCATGAGGGTGAAAGGGCCACCATTGCCCACGAAGCCCATGCGGTTGGCCGGCACCTGAAAAGAGTATTCGGCAAGGGCAATACCCCAAGAAAAGATGATGACGAGCCACAGAGGCCAATTGGAGCTGATTCCCGAGGCCTGTAGCTTGAGGTGTCCATACCAGGCAAAAGTCATGAAGATATTAGAGACTATGAGCATCCCGATAGTGATAAGAGCGTTTATCCACATAAGAATAATAATAATAATGATGATAGCTTTTTGTTTGTGTTATTTATGAATTATCTGCTCCCGCAATGCTTTTCCCAGCCGGTAGCGGGTGAGGTTGTCGCGGCGGGCTTTCTGGGCGAAGCCGGTGCCTTGGGAATTGTAGAGGAGGTGTAGATGGAGGTAGTATTTGCCGTTGCCTCGGGTGGTGGGAAAGACCTTGTGCTTCATTTCCACCACTGCGTCGCAGAGTGGGGAGTGTCCTTGTGGGGTGTTTCCGCGCAACTCTTGTGGCACACCGCCTTCACCGAGTGTGACGGGGCGGATAGAGGCGCAGGGAGGGTAGCCCAGTCCAATCCACATCATGGTTAGCGCCGGGGACTCGCCGGGGAGGATTCCCTCTATTACGCAGGTGGCGGTGGAGGAGCGACGTGGAATAAAGTCCATGTCGATAATAATACTGTCGCCACTGTGGGTATAGTCCTTGCCGATGTAGCTGTTGTAGAATGTGCGCGACATCACCTCGGTGAGAAACTCAGGGGTGAGGTCGCCGGCGGCGATGTGTGGAGCCATTAGGCAGTGCTCATTTTGCTCGCGAATGTAGCCGTAGCCATCGTCGGTGCGGCCACTGTGGGAGTAGTTGGTGCGCATCAGCACACCATCGGGTGCATCCTTGAGGTCGTAGCGCACGAAACTATAGTTGCCACACTCAAAATAGGCACCGTTGCCACTGGCATCAATCACTCCAAAGTTGGCCTCCACGCCGAGCGGCTTAGGGAGGGAGGTGAGTAGGGCGGCAAAATCATCTATGGTGCGGCATGCTTTCAGTGCTTGGGTCATGACAAGACCCTCGCGATCCATCTGGGTGACGGTGTCGCGGTTTAGGTTGTAGGATGCGGTGTTCATGACGGCAAGACCTTGGGAGTTGAACCCCATCCACGCCTCGCGGCACAGCGAGTCGCTGGCATTGTAGAGGCCAACATACTCGAATGTGGAGTCGGTTGCAGCAAAGCGCTCCACCTTGTTGTTCTCCTCGCCGGTGTCGCGGTGCTTCCACAGCAGAGGCCGTCCAGAGGCGGTCCTGCTGCCCGAGATAATCGCCGAAGTGCAGGCAAGAGCCTCACACACAGCTGTAAGGGCAATGAGTAGGCACAGATATGTAATAGTTTTTTTCATATTCATCAATAAAAACGCAGCAAAGGTAGCAATGAATTGTGGAATAAGCACAATAGGTGAGTGAAATTTGCATAGAAAAAGTGTGAAAATAATTGCAACACAGTGGAAGC
>JAQXTJ010000050.1 GCA_029219425.1 Bacteroidales bacterium | reverse complement strand
CAAGCAACATTCAGGACAAGAACCTCATCCTCAGCGTCCTCTCCATGTACAAGGATCCCGAGCAGCGCGAGCGCGAAATCCGCAACCTCTCGGCTGTGTTCGACCAGCTTGCCGATGAGATTCTCCCTCAGCTCCGCCGTTCACGCCTCACTGCCTCAATCAACGTGATTGGCAAGAGCGATGAGGAGCTTATGGCTGCTTTCGAGGCCGATCCCGCTTCTCTCTCTGTAGATGAGCTGCTCTACACTGCTACCCTCACCGACGACAACGCTAAGCGCGAGGCTATCTACAAGGCTTGCATCCAGCGCAACTCAAGCGACTACCGCGGCTACAACAACCTCGGTATGATGCAGTTTGCCAACGGCGACTACAGCGCTGCAAAGAGCAACTTCGAGAAGGCCCAGAAGCTCGCCCCCACAAGCAACGAGGTGAAGATGAACCTTGGTCTCTGCGAGCTCATGGACAACAACCTCCGCAACGCCAACAGCAACTTCGGTGCTGCTGCCGGTGCCGAAGGTCTTGACGAGGCTCTCGGCGTGTACTACCTCAAGCTTGGCGACTACGACAACGCCGTTAAGGCTTTCGGTGAGTCGAAGAGCAACAACGCCGCTCTCGCACAGATTATGAAGAACGACTACAGCAAGGCCAAGAACACACTTAGCGCCGTTGCCCAGCCCGATGCCACTACTTACTACCTCCTCGCCGTTGTAGGTGCCCGCACCAACAACGAGCAGATGGTACTCAGCAACCTCGCTCAGTCGGTTAAGCTCGACAAGGCTATGGCCGAGAAGGCTGCTACCGACATGGAGTTTGCCAAGTTCAACATCTCCAGCGTAGTTATGTAATTATTAGTTGCCATAACATAAAAAAATTGAGGCCGTGTCACCCCCGTGACACGGCCTCTGTTGTTGTATCCCTCGAAATTTGACGATGCTGCGTCAAAAATTGGAAAACATCCAGGCTTAATTGCAAAAAAGCAGGCTGATATATAATCCACGAGGAAACCTTTATTCCGCCACTTCTTTGGTTACTATCAAGAAAAAACGTAACTTTGCATTCAGTAAGCCATTAAAACATCGCAAAATGAGCGGAATAGCCCCACATATCAACGCATTGCAAGCCGTGCTGCAAAAGTACCGTAGCCTTGGAATATCGGAACAGATTGATTACGACAAGTTCTATCTCTACTCTATCATCACCCATTCCACGGCTATCGAAGGCTCTACAGTGACCGAGGTGGAGAATATGTTGCTTTTCGATGAGGGTATATCGGCAAAAGGCAGGCCTATGGTGGAACAACTCATGAACCTCGACCTCAAGCATGCCTATGAGCAATCAATCTTATGGGCAAAGGAACACAAGCCTTTCTCGGTGGATATGCTGAAGAACCTTGCGGCTATGGTGATGAGAAACACCGGCAGCGTATATAGCACATTGATGGGCAGCTTCGACTCCTCGAAGGGCGATTTGCGTCTTGTGGGTGTTACAGCCGGTGCCGGCGGCCGTTCCTATATGAATTACCTGAAGATACCCGCACACCTCGATAATTTCTGCAAAGAAATCAACTGCCGCCGCGAGGCTCTCAGGCTGAAGCCCGATGAGATGGAAGCCTATATGCTTAGCTTCGACGCCCACAATATTCTCGTAGGCATTCACCCCTGGGTTGATGGCAACGGACGTATGTCGCGCCTGATAATGAACCACTTGCAAGTGGAATTTGGGCTCATCCCCACCAAGGTTCTCACCGAAGACAAGGCCGCCTATATCGAAGCATTGAACGCCTCCCGTGAAGAGGAGTCGATGCAGCCATTCAGGATTTTCATGCTGCAAGAACACACCAAGATTCTTGCCGATGAAATTGCCCGATATGAGAAAACAATGGTCGATGATACAAAAGATGATACAAAACAACCGTCTGACCGACAGCGCATTATCCTGCAAATGATTACCGGCAATGATACAATAACAATCAATGAAATGATACAAAAGACAGGGGTGTCGGCGGTGACCATAAAGCGCGACCTTGCCGCCTTGCAGGCAATGGGGCTTCTGCGCCGCGAGGGAGGCCGCAAAAAAGGCCGCTGGGTGACAGCGTGAGGCGGCTCTCGTGAGGGGGGGGGGACTATAGCGACGCTCCGTGGAGCGTCCGCATTGCTGCTCAATAATCAATCGATTGTGGGAACAGCTGTGGGCGGACACTTCACGGAGCGTCACTACATAATGTAAATTACTCGTTTTTACTGCACGGGAATCTTGGCGATGCGGCGGCAGTGGCGGCCTCCCTCGAAGTCGGTGCTGAGGAACGCCTTAACTATCTCTATTGCCTCCTCATTGCTGACGAAGCGACCGGGAAGGGCAAGCACGTTGGCATCGTTGTGCTGGCGTGCCAGACGTGCAATCTCGGGCATCCAGCACAGTGCCGAGCGAATGCCCTGATGCTTGTTGAGTGTCATGTTGATACCTTCGCCGCTGCCGCATATTCCTATGCCGGGATAGCACTCGCCGCTCTCCACGGCAAGGGCACAGGGGTGGGCAAAGTCGGGATAGTCGCAGCTCTCGGTGCCGGTGGTGCCAAAGTCGCGCACGGCGATTCCCAGGCTCTTGAGGTAGTCAATCACCGCGAGCTTGGTCTCATAGCCGGCATGGTCGCAGCATATTGCCACCGGCGTGTTCTCTTTTGTTATCATACGATGAGTTATTTGTTTTTGAGGTTGATTATTTCTCAGATTCTTGGGGCTTGAGCCACTGGTCGAACCAGCGGAAGAACTCGCGGTGCCACATCACGGCATTCTGCGGCTTGAGAATCCAGTGGTTCTCGTCGGGGAACACGAGCATGCGTGCCGGCACACCGCGCAGACGGGCTGCATTGAATGCCATCATTCCCTGCGAGGCGAGGATGCGGTAGTCCTTCTCACCCACAGTGACCATGATTGGAGCGTCCCACTTGTCGATGGCGCGGTGGGGCGAGTTGGCATAGCTGCGCTGTGCGATGGCATTTTCCTTCTCCCAGTAGGCGCCGCCGAGGTCCCAGTTGGCAAACCACATCTCCTCGGTCTCGAGATACTGAGCCTCCACATTGAAGATTCCGGCATGGGCGAGCAGCGCGGCGAAGCGGTGGTCGTGGTGGCCGGCGAGCCAGTAAACCGAGAAGCCGCCGTAGCTGGCACCGGTGGCGCCAATGTGGTCGGTGTCGATATAAGGCTCTTTCTTCATGAAATCCACGGCGCTGAGATAGTCCTTCATGTTCTGGCCGCCGTAGTCGCCCGAGATTTGAGCATTCCACTCAGTGCCGAAGCCCGGCAGTCCGCGGCGGTTGGGGGCGATGATGATGTAGCCCTGCGATGCCATAAGCCGCAGGTTCCAGCGGTAGCTCCAGAACTGGCTCACGGGGCTTTGCGGGCCTCCCTGGCAGTAGAGCAGGGCAGGATAACGCTTGGCGGGGTCGAAATCGGGCGGATACACCACCCAGGTTGTCATCAGCTTGCCGTCGGTGGTGGGCACGAGCTTCTTCTCCACCTTTATTGGCTTGAGCTGTGCGAGCAGGTCGTCGTTCACCTTGGTGAGCTTCGCCACCTCCTTGCCGGGGTTCACGCTGTAGATTTCATTAGGCTCGCTCAGCGAGTGGCGCAGGGTGATGACCTTGCCGTCGGGCGTGGGCACCACGGCAGCGTAGTCGTAGTTGCCATCGGCAATTTGGTTCACATTGTGCGAAGTTACATCAATTTCAAACATCGGCACGGTGCCCTGGAATGGAGCCACAAAGAAGATTTTCTGCTCATCGGCACTCCAGGCTATTTGATCCACCGAGAAATCCCACTCGGCAGTGAGGTCGGTCTTGGCACCGGTGGCCATGTCCATGATGAAGATGCGGTTCTTGTCGCTCTCATATCCATCGTGCTCCATCGAGAGCCATGCGAGATATTTGCCGCTCTTTGAGAATATTGGGTTGGTGTCGTAGCCCATCATGCCCTCGGTGAGATTGCTGGTGGTGCGCTTCTCGATGTCGTAGAGGTAGAGGTCGGAATTGGTCGATACCGAATATTCCATACCGGTCTTCTTGCGCGACACATACACCACCGACTTGCCGTCGGGAGCCCATGCGAGCGACTCCACGCCGCCAAAGGGCTTCATCGGAGCCTCGAAAGGCTCGCCCTCCATAATGTCGGTCACATCTGTGAGCTTCGAGCCGTCGAAATCGGCAAGGAAAGGGTGCGGAATTTCCTCCACCCACTCGTCCCAGTGCTTATACATGAGGTCGTCGATGAGACGTCCGCTCGACTTGGGGAGGTCGGCATAGATGTCGCCGGCCTTGTCGAAAGCCTTCACCTGCGAGATGAAAATCACCTTCTTCTCATCGGGCGAGAACACGAAGCCGTCGATACCCTTCTCCACATTCGACACGCAGCGGCGGTCGGTGCCGTCGGCGTTCATGGTGAAGAGCTGCATTGCGTCGCCCTCGCGGTAGAGGAACGCAATCTTATTTCCGCCGTCGATCCACACGGCATTCTGCTCCGAGGCAGCGGTGCGGGTGAGACGAGTAGCAGCAGAGCCGTCGGTGTTCATCACCCACAGCTCGCGGTTCGACTTGTTTTGCTCCACACTCTCATAGCTCACGCCATAGAGTATGCGCGAACCGTCGGGCGAGAGCTGCGGGTCGGTCACGCGACCCATAGCAAAGAGCAACTCGGGAGTTAGCTTGCCATTATCTACAGTCACCTCGGGCTTCTCGATGATTGGAGCCTCCTCGGTGGCGGAGTTGTTGCATGCAGCAGTAGCTGAGAGAACCACTAATGATGCCATAATCTTGCTGAAATTCATATCAAAATACCAAAAAATATAAAAATAGTGAGTTTATTGCCACAAAGTTAGCCATTTTTTACCAATTCTATTGCCAAAAGGCAATAAAAAAAGCCACAGCATCACCCCATTGTGCGTCGCAGGAGCAAGGCTGAAGGGCAATGCGCGACCTTGTGTGGCTACCAGCCACCTATCTTTCGGGCAAAAGGGACTCCCCTATCACAGTTTCTGTGGCGGCCATGAAGCCCTCCCGGCGCTGTGCATCGCTGCCGCGCAGGTCGGAGGCAATGGAGTGAGGCTTGTGGGTGTGCTTGAAAATCATGCCCGTGAGAGTGCTGCCAAGTGCAGAGAGCATAGATGACGCACCGGTGGCAGGGCGGCTCATGAGCGGACGGACGAGGACTGTGGCGATGGGGTCGTACCAGCGTTGCATGGTAATCATGTTGGTATCGACCACACCAGGGTCGGCACAATTCACGCGGATACCCCGGTCGCGTAGCTGCTCGCTTAGCCATAGGGCATAGTGAGTGAGCGCGAGCTTGGAGCGGCCGTAGGTTCCGAGCTGAGAGAATCGAGAGGCAGGCTCTTGGAGAATCTCAGGGCTGAGGCGGTGCAGCTTGCGGGTGATTGATGTGGTGAACACAATGCAGCCACCCTGTGCCACGCGCGGCAGCAGCAGCTTGGTGAGGAGCACCGGCGCGAGATAGTTCACGGCGAGCGATTGCTCGAAGCCATCGGGCGTGGTGCTGCGGTGGCGGCACATCACGCCGGCATTGTGCAAGAGAGCGGCTATGGGGCGGTCGAGGGCGAGAATGTGGCCGGCAAAGTCGCGAATGGAATCGAGGGAGTCGAGCGACACCTTTGCCACAATCACCTCTCCGCATCCATCAATGGCAAGCAGCTCGCGGCGCAGCTCCTCGGCGCGGGCAGTGTTGCGGCAGGCGAGCACGATGTTGCAGCCACGGGCGGCGAGAGCGCGTGCAATTTCCTGTCCTATGGAGCCGGTGGCTCCGGTGACGATGTGAAGACCTTTAGCAGCCATATCGAGAGTTATCGGGTTATGTTTTTATCGAGAAGCTGGTGCTTCACCTGCACGCACAGGCAGGTGGGCAGATTATTGACAGCTACAATGGCTATGCGGTTGAGGAGACCATTGATATATTGCTTGCGGCGGTTGAACATGCGGCGCAGGGCGTTGCGGGCAAATCGCTGCGGAGTGGTGAGCGCACCGATATTCACCGCGAGCTTGCGCAGCTTGGGCGACAGGCCGAAAAGCTCGGTGGAGATTCCGCCGGGACAAGCCACAGTGACCGAGATGCCATAGTCCTTCAGCTCGAGATACATGGAGCGCGAGAGCACGCGGATATAGGCCTTTGTAGCGGCGTAGGCGCCTATGCCGGGCATGGGCATCCAGCAGCACATCGAGGCCATATTGAAGATATATCCCTTGCAGCCTCGCTCGAGCATGTCGCGGGCGAAAGTGCGGCACAATTGGGTCACCGAGCGCACGTGGAGATCCACGAAGAGGTCAAGGCGCTCGGGCTTCATGTCGGTCACCTTCATGAAATTGAATATGCCGGCATTGTTGATGAGGATATCCACTTCAATGCCAAGGCTCTTGCAGCGGGCGAGAAGCCACTCGGCGGCGTCGGCGTCGGCAAGGTTCTTGTAAACCGGCTCAAAGCGCAGTTGTGGGTACTTTTGGCGCAACTCGGCAGCCGCTTCATCGAGCTGCTCCTGCTGGTTGCTCACGAGCACCACGTTGATGCCCTTCTCGGCGAGGGCGCGAGAGAACTCAAGACCGATACCCGATGAGGCGCCGGTGACGATGGCGGTGGCGCCCACGGGGATTTTTTTATTGAAGAAAAGCATAGTCTTTATTAGGTAAGAGGTAAGAGTGGAGAGTGGAGAGTGAACCGGTTATTACTTCTTTGAGCGGGATTTTATGCTTTCTATCTCACGCTGCATACAGGGCGGAATGTCGGTTCGGTGCTTGTGGCACGCCATCTCGAGGGTGTACATGCGGGCGATGCAGTAGTTCACATGGTCGCAGCCACAACGCTCCTCGCCTTGGCGCAGGCGATTCACGAAATCGGGCTCATTGACCAGTGCGCGAGCCATCTGCACGGCCTCGAAGCCACTGTTGAGCACCTTCTCAATGCCTTCGCGCGACACGCAGCCACCCACATAGATGAGAGGGAGCTTCACATTGCGGCGCACCTCGAGGGCGTCGTCGAGGAAATAGAGGTCCTTGTAGGGCTCGTTCTTGATCATGAACCGGCCAAAGGCACGCACGCCCCACTTTAGCCACCAGCAATTCATGTAGCCGGTCATGGTGGTGATAGGCATTTCACCGCGCATCACATACATGGGAGCCTTGCTCACGAAGCCGCCACTGAGCACCAGCGCGTCCATGCCGAGCTTCTCAAGCTCCTGCGCTATCACGATGCCCTGCTCCAGATCGTTGCCTCCCTTGAAGCCGTCGCGCATATTGGTCTTTGCCACCACGGCAATCTTGCCTTGAGCGGCACGCATCACCTCGTCCATGCACAGACGCATGAAGTTCATGCGGTTGTCGAGCGAGCCGCCCCACTTGTCGCGGCGCTTGTTGGTGTAGGGCGACAGAAACTGGCTTATGAGGTAGCCGTGGCCGGCGTGAATCTCCACGCAGTCGAATCCGGCGTCGATGGCAAGCCGAACGGCGTTGCCGAAGTCGCGGGCCACCTCGTGAATCTCGTCCTCGGTCATGCCGTGCACGAAGGTGGGAGAATAGAGGTTGAAGCCCGATGAGGCCGAGACGGGAGTGCGGCCGGCGGTGCGCTTGTGCGACATGTTGCCGCAGTGGCCAAGCTGAATCGATGCCTTCGCGCCCTCGGCATGAATGGCATCGGTGAGCTTGCGCAGCTCGCCCACAATCTCGGGGCGCATCCACAGCTGGTTCTCAAACGACAGACCGCTGCGGTTCACCGAGGCGTATGCCACGGTGGTCATGCCAATGCCGCCGCGAGCCACCGAGGTGTGGTAGTCGAAGAGCATGGGCGAGGGATTGTTGCCAAAGCACATATTCTCGAATGCCGCCGAGCGGATGGTGCGGTTGCGCAGCTCGATGGGGCCAATCTTGGCCGGCGTGAAGATTATGGAATTTTCGGGATTCTTCATTGCTTGTGTGTGTGTATCTATAATTAGTTTGTTGTGTGTGTCTTGTTGTCTGTTATCCCACAGCCCGGTCAGTAGATGAATGGGATGATGCTCTTCAGGTGCAGGTCGGTGAACTCCTTGCCAAATTCCTCTGCATAGCGGCGGTGTATCTTCCTCGCCCTCGGGGCGAGATTGGCAAAGGTCCATATCGCAAACACAGCTCCCGCTGCCGACCATGTGAGCACCGCAAATCCCACCCACTCCAGGAACTCTCCAAAGTAGTTGGCCGACGACACATAGCGGAACATGCCTCCACGGGGAATGTAGTGGCGCGTGTCGCCTGGGCGGCGCAGGTTGCGAATAATGCTGTCGCTGTTGAGGTTTATCGCAAATCCGGCGGCGAAGATTGCCAGTCCGGCTATGAATTGCGGCGTGTAGAGCCAGTCGGGGGTGTACATATCCGCGGGAGCCACATAGAATATCCAGCCGCCCTGCATCAGCGCATTGAGCAGGTTGAAGGTGATTCCCGAGAGGATTATGGCAAGCGGCATGCGGCTCTTTCCCTTGATGAGCAGGGGAAAGATGAACGACCGCTGAAAATAGTGCAACTGAAACACGGCAAAAAACACAAGCGGCACCACCTCGTAGCGCCGGCCCGAATACCACCACAGCAGCGTCATAGCCACAAACACAGGCGACTCCATGACTATCCACCCAAGGCGGTTGCCGAGGCTGGGCCCCCAGCGCCTGGTGTACATTATGCCATAGCCGGCATCTATGAAGTGCAGTGCCACAAACACCACCACTGCCACTGCCGTCATCACAGCGAGCAGCATATTGAAATTCTCAGGTATAAGAAAGTGCGACAAATCCATGGTCGTTTGCTCTATAGTTGGTTTTTGTTTCTTTTGCCCCAATTCCCCCGGCTCACTGCCCTATGCTGTCGGCCGGCTGCCGGCTGCCGGGCGTGCGGCTCTCGTCGTAGGGGAAAATGCCGCTGGGACGGTGCAGCGTGTAGGT
Organism: Bacteroidales bacterium; assembly: GCA_029219425.1. Lineage (GTDB taxonomy): Bacteria > Bacteroidota > Bacteroidia > Bacteroidales > Muribaculaceae > CALZFJ01. Next base: position 40,537 of record JAQXTJ010000050.1, on the reverse strand, counting down.
GGTCATTCGCTCATTGGAGGTGAACCCATAGCCCTCGAGGGTGCGGTCGGCCTTCTCAATGTGTATGAAAGAGTCGCTATACACCTTTTGCTCCCTCTGCGACCAGAACAGCTGGTTGGTGAGAATAAGCTCCTTGTTCACGTTCCAGATGCGCACGTTGCCGTCGAGCCGCCACAGCTTCTTGTCCTCGAAGTATTTTGCCGAGTCGCACTGAATGGAGGCCGCCGTCTTGAAGTCCTTGTCGAATTGTTCCAGATACAGCCCGTCGGGGAAAAACCAGTAGGGTTTTGCCGCCTGGCTGTAGATATACCACAGCTTTGTGGTTATGCGGTATTGTGTGATGCCCGAGTCGCTGATGAGGGTCTTCACGTTGCGCGAGGTCACCGTGGGCACCAGCTCCGGGTTGGTCTCGCGGTGCACCACGCTCTTCACCTCCTCGCGGCAGGCTATCACAGCCACTGCCACTATGAGCATCAGCAATATGTTTCGCGCTCGTTCCACTGTGGCCGATTAGCGAATTTTGTTCTTCCAGAACCACATCTCGTTGAAGTTGACGCCTATGGTGATATTGAAGTAGTCCTCCTTTATGAAGTTGACCGGCGCCGACTTGCGGCTCTTGTACTCAAAGCTGAGGTTCACCATAGTCTTCGAGAAATTCGACGGCAAGCCGAATCCCACCGACACGCCATACTCCCTCACATTGTTGCCGCGCACGGTGATGTAGTCGTCGGTGTAGTGTCCGCCCACGCGGTAGTTGATGCGTTGCAGGTAGTTGCCTCGCAGCTTGGGCACATATTGCAGTCCGGCAGCAATCTTGGTGCGGTTGCGAAACACGTTTTGGTCGAAGTTGGCCTCATCGCGGAATTTCGCCTTGGCCCAGTTTTGCCAGGTGACATCGACCTCGGCCGTGAGGCGGTCGTCGAAGACATATCCGAGTCCCACGCCTATGGAGTGAGGGGTGGAGAAGTCGCCACCAAGTCCCGAGTGCGAGATGGTGTCGGTCTTTGTGTCGCTCGTAGCATCATATTTTATGGCCAGCACGTTGCCGTGGAGCGACTTTTGCGGCGTGTAGGTGACACCGAGAGTGGCACGGTGCTTCTTTGCGAACGTCTTGGTGAGCTGAAAGCCCAGCTGCACGTTCCAGTCGCGCACATCTATCATTCGCTCGAACAAGGTGGTGCTTCCACCGCTGGTGTAAACGTAGGCATCGTTGGTGCACGAGCCAAACCAGTAGCTGAAGTTGGCTCCCACCGACACAAAGTCGAATGGACGATATGCCACGCCGGCATAGAGCTGGTTGATACCGCCATCGCCCTGACGCAGCTCGCTGCCGCTGCTCAGCTCACTGCCAAAGGCATATCCCACCGATGAGTAGGGCACGAGGCCAAAGCTGCCGCCCACCCGCTTCGAGATGGGAAACTGCATGGTGATGTAGTCGAGGCCTCCGCCAAAAGCCTTTGCCTTGGTGTCGCCCTCCTTCGAGTGCAGGTTGGTAAAGCCCAGCCCGAGGTCCCACAGGAAAGTGAGCGAGTCGCACATGGCGTAGGATGCGGGATTCATCACATTGATTTGCCTGCCATTGTTCATGGCATAGCCCACACCTCCCATTGCACGCTGGGCGCTCGAGGCATTGTCGGTGAGCAATCCGTAGCCATACTTTGAGTAAGGACTCATCTCGCCATTCTGGGCGTTTGCCACCAGTGTGCCTGTCAGTACCAGCAAGGCGGCTGCTAAGAGTGTTCTATATTTCATCATTATATTGTAATATTCTGTTTAATCCTTTCATCAATATGTTCTCATCCACCACCAGGCCGGCTATATCGGCAAGGCCGGCAAGCAGCATGGCATCACCGCCGGTGAGAATCACACGCAGGTCGCTGCCAAGCGTGCCGCGCAACTTGCGGCTACAGCTCTCTATCTCGCCCACCATGCCCTGCACCACGCCCGAGCGAATGGCGGTGGCTGTGTCGTAGCCCACAAAGGGCGTGTCGCCACCGGCATCCACGAGTGGCAGACGGCTGGTGTAGCGGTGCAGCGACTCAAGGCGCATGCGCACGCCGGGTGCTATGCGTCCGCCGGCAAATCGGCCGTCGGCCGTCACCACATCGAGCGTCACCGCCGTGCCTGCATCCACCACAAGGCAGTTGCAGCCGGGATACACGCTCACGGCTCCCACGGCAGCGGCTATGCGGTCGTGCCCGAGAGTGGCCGGAGTGGCATAGTCGATGGTGAGCGGCATGGGAGTGCAGTGACTCAGCCTCACCACCTTGCCAGCCACACGCGCCACGGCAGCCGCCACGGCCTCATCGCCCACGCGCACCGAGGAGTAAATCGCACGGCTCACCGCGTGGCGCGCCGCCATCTCCTCAATGTGGGCCGCGCTCAGTGGCTCATATTGCCGCAGTTCCACCAGCTCCTCACCGGCAAAGATTGCCACCTTTGCACGCGAGTTGCCTTGGTCGATTGCCATACTCACTTCCATAATTCAGGGCAAAATTACTAAATACTCACCAATAAACACCTATTATCGAGCCATTTTTCACCTCATGCACCTAATTATAGTCGTTTTTTATCCCTTTTTTCGAGATAATCTATGGTGAATGTAGCATAAATTTGCAATGCAGCTCCCGCCGTGAGGAAGCCAAGCCAGTCGGTGGCTCCGGCATCGGGATAGAACATGAAAAATGCCGACACGCAATAGCACATCGCCGCCACATTCTCCATGCGGTGTAGCCGGGCAATGCGCGGTGTGCTCTTGGCGTGCCTCAGCAACAGGCGAAGCACCAGTGTGGCAGCTGCTCCCACGGCAAACACATAGCGTGAGCCCTCCCAGTGGATTCTCAGAATCGGCAGCACCGCAGCCACAAAAATAAGTGTCATCGACACCACCATCAAGTTATAGTAAAGTTTATTCTTCTCCTCCATTGTCGATTGTCAATCTTCATCTGATTAATTAATATCCCGAACTCCGTCGCGCCCGCACACGCATGCCCTCACCTGATGTCGATGTGATACACATCCTCGTTGTCGCGCTTCATGCCATATTGCTCGCGGGCGATGCGCTCAAGATTCTCACGGTCGGTGTTGAGGGCAGCAGCCTTGCGCTCATAGTAGATAGTGGAATCGAGGTTCTGCCTTATCTCGGCACGGAGCCTGTCGATTTGCTCCTGGTGCTCGGTGTTGTTGATGTAGCTGCTGTCGCCATAGCGAAACAGGAACACCACAATGAGCGACACCACCAAGATGGGGCTGGTGAGCCACTTTATCCACTTGTTCTTTTTTTTCTTCTTATCATCCTTCCTCGCCATAAAAAATCACCTCCCAACAATAAAAAAACTTTATAACTAATAAAAAACTATTTCAAGAGTTCCGGCCGCAGCTCCTGCGTGCGCTTCACCGCCATCTCGTGCTTCCACTCATCTATCTTGGCCTGATGACCCGACAGCAAGATGTCGGGGACACGCCAGCCCTTATACTCAGCCGGACGTGTATAGACCGGCGGAGCCAGCAGATTGTCCTGGAACGAGTCGCTCAGCGCACTCTGCTCATCGCCTATCGCACCGGGAATGAGCCGCACCACTGCATCGGCAATCACAGCCGCCGGAATCTCGCCACCGGTGAGCACATAGTCGCCAATGGTGATTTCACGCGTCACGAGGTGCTCGCGAATGCGATAGTCCACGCCCTTGTAGTGACCACACAGAATCATCAGGTTCTTCTTCATGGAGAGAGCATTGGCCATAGGCTGCGTAAACTGCTCCCCGTCGGGCGAGGTGAAGATAATCTCATCATAGTCGCGCTCGGCCTTGAGCGCCGATATGCAGCGGTCCACAGGCTCAATCTGCATCACCATGCCTGCCTCACCGCCAAAAGGATAGTCATCGACCTTGCGGTGCTTATTGAGCGAATAGTCGCGAAGATTGTGCACCACAATCTCCACCAGCCCCTTGTCCTGGGCGCGTTTCAGAATGGAGCAGCCCAGCGGCGACTCCAGCATCTCGGGCATCACCGTGATTATGTCAATTCTCATCTTGTCGTCCATCATGCAGTGTATGTCAGTCATTAAGCCGGCACGCTACGTTGCGTGCCGCAATACGATTTTGCAAAGTTAGCACAAAATCCTCAATCTCACCCCCTCCTCAGTGCGAAAACTCCTTAATACGGCCCCACATCGCCCACACACCGCTCCTTTTCTTGCTCCTTTTTCACCCGGCAGCGGTGCTGAAAAGCCACAAGCTCACTGCGCCAGGCCACCGGAATGTGTGCCAGAGCATTCACAATATTGCGAAAACCTTAAAGTCATTCCTGCCCGTGTTGTCACGCTTCCACAAATTGTTCCAACTGCAAATTTACGCATTATCGCCGACTTTCCTGTGATTTGTCGCCCCTTTTTATTTGCTGTCTCCAAAATTCTCCGTAATTTTGTGCAATTCAACATCTTTTATCAACCTTTTAATTCATAATTAACTATAGAGCAACTATGAAGCGTTTATTCTCTTTCCTTGCCGCCATGGCTTGTGTGGCGGCCGCCGCCACTGCCGCCACCAAGGCTCCGGCAACCGACCAGCCGGTGCGCGAATTCCGTGGCGCATGGATACACACCATTTTCCAGAAGCAATATTCCAATCAGACCACCCAGGAAAACAAGGCCTACCTACGCCGTCAGCTCGACAGCCTGCGACTCTGCGGCTGCAATGCCATCATCTTCCAGGTGCGCCCACAGGCCGACGCGCTCTACCCCTCGAAGCTCGAGCCATGGAGCCGGCACCTCTCTGGCACCGCCGGCGTGGCGCCCTCGCCTATGTGGGACCCTCTGAAATTTATGATTTCCGAAGCCCACACCCGCGGCATGGAGCTACACGCCTGGCTCAACCCCTACCGCGTCACCACCACGCCGGGTGAGGTGCTGCCAAAGGGACACATCTATCACAAGCACCCCGAGCGCTTCGTGGAGTACGACGGAAAAGTGTATTTCGACCCCGCTTTCGCCGAAAACCGCGACTTCATAGTGCGTGTCGTCGATGACATCGTGAGCCGCTACGATGTGGACGCCATCCACATGGACGACTATTTCTACCCCTATCCCAAGCCGGGAGTTGATTTCCCCGACGATGCCTCCTACGCCCTCACTGGCAATGGCATGGACCGCGGCGACTGGCGCCGGCAGAACGTGAACCTGCTCATCGAGCAAATCCACAAGGCTATCGTCGCCCGTAAGCCCTGGGTGCGCTTCGGAATAAGCCCCTTCGGAATCTGGCGCAACAAGAAGAGCGACCCACGCGGCAGCAACACCAACGGACTCGAGAACTACGACGCTCTTTATGCCGACGTAACCCTATGGACACAAAAGGGATGGGTGGATTATATGCTGCCACAGCTCTACTGGGCACTCGACCACCCCTCGGCTCCCACCGAGTCGCTCGCCTACTGGTGGAACGACAACGCCAACGGCCGGCACATGTACTTCGGCCAGTGCATAGCTTGGACCATGGACAAGCCCGACATGAAACCCTCGTCCGACCCCAACCAGCTCGCACACAAAATACGCCTCAGCCGACAGCTACCCAATGTGCAGGGCAACTGCTGGTGGCCCGCCTACGACCTAACCCGGAACTACCGTGGCGTGGCCGACTCTCTCATCCACAAAGAGCAATCCCGGATTGCCCTCGTCCCCTCCTACCCCTGGATCGACTCCATAGCCCCCGATGCCGTCCGTAACCTCAAGGCCAATGCCTCCGACTCCGCCATCTCGCTCCACTGGAACGCTCCACGCACCTCCGATCCGCTCCAGGTGCCCCGCTTCTACGTCATCTACCGCGACTCCCAAATAATCGCCGTCACCGACGCCACCAGCTTCACCGACTCCCACGCCACACCGGGACGCCACACCTACTCCGTCACCGTCCTCGACCGCGCCAACAACGAGAGCCGCCCCACATCCCTCACCACCCACTAACCCTCCTTTTTATAACAAATTACCCCACACCGGCTACAATCGCCGATGTGGGGTAACATATTGTGCCCCCCAACTCTGCACAGGAAAATAATTATAATCCTACCTTGAATGTGCTTCTTCCCACTTTCACAACATACACTTCATTCTTGGGCACTCTGATGGTGCTTGCGTCACCTTGCGCTATCGAAGTGACTAATAGCTTGCCCTCGGTCGTGAATATGGAGATTGACTCTCCTGCCTCGGCGTTGCTAACGGTGATGTTGCCGGCATAGCCGGTTACTCTCACCGCTGTTGCTGCCGATGGCACTTCCTCAACACCCGTAGCAGTAGAAACGTAAACTACCACCAATCCCATGTCTTTATACATGAAAATGGTGTAATAGCTCTCCGCATCGGCAAATTCATCGGTAATATCCTCTCCGTCGAGCGTAACAGAGTGAATCTTCCAGCCACCACATCAGCTATCACATTCACGCCATTCACATAAAGTGCTTTGAGTAGATAGTTAAAATCGGGTGTGACAGTGATTTTCAGCGGCGAGCCTTTTCTCAAAAATCTGTAGGTAATGACATCTTGATATTGCGGTTGTACTTCCTCACCTTCCACCGCGATTTCACCATTCTCTATATCATTATCGACAACAAGTGTGTAAATATCGCTCGCTATTGAGGCATCTTCCACAATATTAAAGAAGGTGTTTTTGGGGCATTTCGTTGGGTGTTTTTGGGGTGATTGTATGAGGGTAGTCGTGGGTGATATGGCAATTCATTCCTGTGCCATGCTTATGCTTCCGTGCCCCGGTCAATAAAACATTCACCCGGCACAGCTGCCTCAAGGCGCACTGTGCCGGGTGAATGTTTTCTCTCTCTCAATTCTTCGGCGTCATCACTTCGTGGGTATCACGAGTGTCTGTCCGGCCTGAATTTTTGAGCCTTTCAGGTTGTTGGCCCGCTGTATGTCCTTCACAGTCACGCCGGGATACTTGCTGGCTATCTTCGAGAGCGACTCGCCCGAGCGCACCTTGTGGGTGGTGCTCTTAGCGGCTTTCTTCTTGGCAGGCTTCTCCTTGGCTGCGCTCTTCTTGCTCTTTGTGGCAGAGCTGTCGGCCTTCTTTGCCTTCTTTGTGGCCTGAGCCGGCTCCTCGGCTGCTGCCGGTGTGTCAACGTCGGCTGCGTCAAGGTCGCCTGTGGTGTCGCGCAGCGGCACTTTCACCTTCTGGTAGGTCTCAATCTTGAGCACCTGGCCACGGTTCACCGAGTTCTTGCGCAGTCCGTTGGCTTTCTTTATGCTGGCAGTGGTCACGCCATAGCGGTTGGCAATCTTCGAGAGCGTCTCGCCCCTGCGCACCTTGTGGTACTTCGTCACGAGCTTGGTTTCCCATGTGAAGCCCGCGCTCTCCTCGCGGTATTCGGCAGGCTGCACCACATCGCGCTGGGCATACTTGTCGCTGTTGAATGCAATGATGCTGTCCTCGCTCATAATGTAGGAATAGACCTGGTGCGAGGGCAGGCACAGCGTGTAGGGACGCTCGGCCATCGCCGGCACCACGTCGCGGCGGAACTGAGGATTGAGCACCCGCAGCTCCTCAATGGGCATGTCGAGCACGGCCGATATCTGCTGCAAGTTCACGCGGCGCGTGATGCTCACGGTGTCGGTCACAATGGGCTTTCGGGCCAGTCCCGGACTTATATTGTGGTGCTTGAAATAGGTCATCACATAGTTTGCGGCGATGAAGGCGGGCACATATCCGCGTGTCTCCTTGGGCAGATAGGGATAAATTTCCCAGAAGTCCTTCTTCACGCCCGTGTCGCCACCTGCGCGGCGCAGAGCCTTGTTCACGTTGCCGGGGCCGCAGTTGTAGGCTGCGATGGCGAGCGACCAGTCGCCATATATGCCGTGAAGCTCCTTGAGATACACAGCGGCTTTCTCGGAGGAGCGGTAGGGGTCGCGGCGCTCATCCACCAGCGAGTTCACCTCAAGCCCCAGCCCCTTGGCGGTGCTTATCATGAACTGCCACAGGCCGGCAGCACCCACCTTCGACACGGCGTCGGGGTTCAGGGCCGACTCTATCACGGGCAGATACTTCAGCTCCAGCGGCAAGTTCTCCTTCTCCAGTGCCTGCTCGAAGATGGGCATATAGTAGAGGCTCATGCCCAGCATTGCCTCCACCAAGGTGCGTCGGCGCTGCACATACATGTCGATGTAGCTGCGCACCACCTGGTTGTAGGGCATCTCTATCTCGGTGGGAAGCGCCTTGAGGCGCTTTATGTATTCGGCGTCGCTTGCCACGTTGCTCGAGCGTTTCTCCACATCGGCATCGAGCACGGTGTAGTTTTGCAGATACCAGTTCTGGAGCATTGCCTTGGTGTCGGTCTCGAAGCTCTCGGGATATACGATGGAATTGTCGGTTATTGTCTCCTTAATGGAGAGCAGCGTGGGCTTAGGAGCGGCAAGAGCCTGCAAGGCACACACTCCTGCTATTGCTATTGTGATTAATTTTCCTTTCATGTCCTCTCACTTATATTGTTTTGTCGTTGTTGTCTCAAAAAAAATATATATCAGTTCTTCTTTAATACTTGATTCTTTTCAGAAGCTCAGGGCGCATTGCAGCCCCACAGCCGGCACCTTTCCGAGCTGCGGCTCGATTACGGCGGGCTTCACCTGCATCGAGAGGTCGGGGGTGATGTCGAAGTTGGCGAGCGACGCATCCACATAGGCATCGACCATGCACAGCAGGTAGAGTCCCACCATGCTTATGATGCACAGGTCGCGGTTGCGCCGGTAGAAGTTCTTTTTCGACTTCAGCACGCGCTTGAGCCAGTCCATATTTATGTCCTCCTCCCGTGTGGTCGAGGGGTAGAAGTCCATGTAGCTGCGGGTGTTCGGGTCGGAGTCCATGGCATCGCCATAGGCCTTGGTGTAGTCGCGGAGCATTCCGTTGTTCCACGAGGTGGCGTAGGACAGTCCCAGGAAGCCTCCCACCACTATTGGCAGCTTCCAGTAGCGGCGGTTGTAGATTTGTCCCAGTCCCGGGCACAGAGCCGAGAGCCACACGGCGCGTGTGGGATTGGGGCGGAACACTCGCACCTCGCCGTAGGTGTCGCGCAGCAGCGAGTCGCGGCGCAGCGAGTCGCGCCGGGTCTTTATCATCTCGGCGGCAAGAGCCTCGGCAATAGAGTCGGCAGCGCTGGCAATGGTCACGGTGTCGCCGGCGAGGTCAACCATGGTGATGGTTCCCGGAGCCGTTGCGCTGTCGGGCAGCTCCACCGGCACCCTCTCGCCAAGCCTGTGCCCGTGGCGCGGTGGCAGGGGAGTCTGGTCGGCAGCCTTCTCATTGGCTGCGATAGAGGTGCGTGTGGGGCGCGGCGTGGGCTGCTGGGCAAGCACGGGGCAAGGCGACAGCAGCGTCATTGCCACCGTCGCAGCCACAAGCATCAATATTTTCAGTAGGCCGTACTTCAATGTGTGTATCAGTGTAGTGTGAAATCCCAAAAGTGGGCGACTATCCCTCATGGTCGGTTTTCAGCCGGTCGAAGAGAGCGATTAATTTCTCAAGTTCGTCTTCGCTGGCAAAGGCAAACGTAATCTTTCCCTTGCCCGAGGCATCACACGAGAGCTTCACCGGGGTGCCGAAGGTGCCCGATAGATGGCGGCGCAGCAGGTCGTAGTCCTTGTTGGAGAGGCTCCTGGGGCGCAGCACAGCCTTTTGCTCATCTTCGGTGGCGGCTTCGCGATACTGCTTGGCAAGCTCCTCCACCTGTCGCACCGACAGTCCCTTTTTGAGTATCTCGTTGTAAACCTTGAGTTGCAGCGAAGGCTTGTCGATGGCGAGCAGGGCGCGGGCATGGCCCATGTCGAGCCGGCGGTCGCGCAATCCGAGCTGCACCTCGGCGGGCAGCTTCAGCAGGCGCAGGAAGTTGGCAATAGTGGTTCGCTTCTTGCCTATGCGGTCGCTCAGCCGCTCTTGTGTGAGGTTGTATTGCTCAATGAGCTTCTTGAAGGTGAGGGCAATCTCGATGGCATTGAGGTCCTCACGCTGTATGTTCTCAATGAGGGCCATCTCGGTGAGCTCACTGTCGTTGGCAGTGCGCACATAGGCAGGCACGGTGTCGAGCCCGGCAAGGCGTGCGGCACGGTAGCGGCGCTCGCCCGAGATAATCTGGTAGGCCCCATCGCCCACACTGCGCAGAGTGAGGGGCTGGATGATGCCCAGCTCGCGAATGGAGATGGCAAGCTCCTCGAGGGCCTCCTCGTCGAAGAATGTGCGCGGCTGGTCGGGATTAGGCGTGATTGCGTCGAGGGGAATCTCGCTTATTGCCGATGAGCCGCTCGTCTGTATGTCGTCCATTGAGATGAGGGAGTCGAGCCCTCGCCCTAATGCATTGCGTTTTATTGGCATTTTCTATCCTGATTTTTTTCTGATAGCAAAGTTACTACTTTTCTTTCACACTGCCATAGCTATTGCAGCTATTTATGCTACTTTAGCTTTTCCCATCCAAGCTACGCGCTCTTGCGGGTGTGGTTGCGGGCAATGAGCTCGCGGGCGAGCTGCAAGTGGCTGGTGGCTCCGCGGCTCGTGGGGTCGTAGAGTATGGCAGGGAGACCGTGGCTCGGAGCTTCGCTGAGGCGCGTGTTGCGCGGTATCACGGTGTCGAAAACCATTGCGCCGAAGTGTGTCTTCAGCTCCTCGTAAATCTGGTTGGCGAGGCGCAGGCGTGCGTCGTACATCGTGAGCAGAAATCCCTCTATCTCCAGGTGCTGGTTGAGCTTCGACTTTATTATGCGAATGGTGTTGAGCAGCTTGCTGATTCCCTCGAGCGCAAAATACTCGGCCTGCACCGGAATTATCACCGAGTCGGCTGCCGTGAGGGCATTCACGGTGATGAGCCCCAGCGACGGGCTGCAATCTATGAGGATAAAGTCATACTGGTCGCGCACGGCCGACAGCAGGCGTGCCAGCACGCGCTCGCGGCCGGGCTTGTTGATAAGCTCAAGCTCAGCTCCCACCAGGTCGATGCGCGAGCCGATGATGTCGAGTCCTTTCACGCAGGTCGTCACCTGCGTGCCACTGATTGGATAATCGTCCACCAGACATTCATAAATGGATGAGGGCATCTTCTTGAAGTCCACGCCAAGCCCCGATGTGGCATTGGCCTGCGGGTCGGCATCAACAATTAGCACTTTCTTGCCCGAGTGGGCCAGCGATGCGGCAAGATTGATTGAGGTTGTGGTCTTTCCCACGCCGCCTTTCTGATTTGCAATAGCTATAATTTTACCCATATTCTATAACAACATTTTCATTTTCGCAATGCAAAGGAATTAATTTTAAGTAACATAGCGAAAACTTTTGAGCCTAAAATGCCCGAATTGTTGATAAGTCGGCTTTTTTGTTAATAACTCACGGCGGCATCCGTGTCGCTGTTGCTTCACGGATGCCGCCGGTTGCCTCGCCACTCCAAGGCTCGCCTGTCACTTCATTGGCACAGAGCGGGGCACCTTGGCAGCGCGTGGCGCGTGCTTCACCATCGTGCTGTCGTGAGACATGCGGCGCATACGCTCCTTGCGCACCATGCGCTGCATGTCGCCCTCCACGGGCAAGAACTTCACAAGCTGCGGTGCGGTGAGAATCTTGGCGAAACGCGGAATAAACTCCTTCTGTATCTCCAGCACGCGCGCCTTTCCGTCGATGTCGGCAATCACCTGGGCCTGAGCCTCTTCTATCGTCTTCACTTCGGGCTTCTTAGCCTTGTTGCGGCCAAATTGCTTTCCCATATTGTCCATATATTCCTTGTAGAGAGGGATAAACTTCTCGGTCTGCTCATCGGTGAGCAGCAGGCGCTCCTTCATCATCTTCACCCGGGCATTGAGCATACGCGCCTGGCGCTCTTCCTTCGAGAGATTGGCATCCTTGGGGCTTCTTGGGCCGGCTGCCGCCATGCCCAGTGCGGCAACCACCGCAATCGCAAAAATCATAATCCTTTTCATAATCCAAAATTTTTTAATACATTTATCATCAAAAAAAACTCCTCACTAATATCTAACATCTGAAATTCAGTATTCCGGTATATCATCGGTAGAGTAGTAGCTCACGTCGGCGAGCTGGTCGTCGGTCATCGAGGCAAGCACCTCGCTCAGTGGAGCACTCTGCTCCACACTCTCCACGCTGCACAGCACCGCGCCTTCACAGGGGGCATCGATCACCGTGAGCCTCAGTGCCACCGCAACCGCCCCAACCACTGCCGCCGCACCGGCCAACGTGAGCCACAGGCGGCGCACCGCATGATTGTTGCGCCCCGAAGCCTCCGAAACAGCCTTGTGGCGGCAACGCTCCAAGAGATTTTCCACATATCCGGCCGGCTCCGAATAAGGAAGCCTGTTGCCAAAATTCTTCTTCAATTCGTTCATATAGAGTTCTCCTTAATGTATCGTTTTATCCGTTCCACAGCAAGATGGTAATTGGTCTTCAGCGAACCCACCGACTTGCCCGTCACCTGTGCCATCTGCTCGTAGGGCATATCATCGTAGTAGCGCAGATTGAAGGCCAGTCGCTGCTGCGTGGGCAAGAGGGCAATAGCCTGCTGGAAGAGCACCGTGGCGCGGTCGGCATCCACATCGGCCTCAGCCTCCACTCGCTCGGCAAGCACCTCGCCCAGAGAGTCAATCGACTGAAGCAAGTGGCATTCGCGGCGCAGGTGCAGCAGTGCCTCATTGGTGGCGATGCGGTAGAGCCATGTGACGAGCTTGCTGTCGCCACGGTAGCCGTCGATGCCGGTGAGAAGCTTCACCGCCGTTTCCTGCATCACATCCTCGGCATCGTCGTGACTCACCACTATGCGGCGAATGTGCCAGTAGAGCCTGTCGCCGTAGGTCGCCAGCAAAGCACCGAAAGCCTCATTGCGGCTCTCCCTGTCCCTTAGCTGTGATATAAGTGTAGTCTCGTCAATCATTCCTTCAAAGTATTATTATTCTCCTTGGCTCTGAGCCTTGAGCTTTGAGCTTTGAGCCGTGGGCTTTGGTCTTTGGGCTTTGAGCCAATTACCGGCCTATCACGGCCCACAGCTCATGGCTCACAGCTCAAAAAAGCTCTTCTGCCATTTTGATACAATTCCCGCTGAAAAGTTAAATCCCCGCCACAAATTTTCGCCTTTTCACCCACCATTTTCGGAATAAGTGGCTAATTTAACCCATAAAAAAAACGGAATAAGTGGCTCATTTCACCCCCAAAATTCCCGGAATAAGAGCCTCGCTTCCTTGTATTTCTCGTTGATTATCAAGCAGATAAGTAACGAAGCGCACCACCCGCGTCTTCTCACATCGTTCTTCGCTGTGATTTTTCTCCCTGCTTTTGCGCCGGGCTTCCTCTTTTTTTTGTAAATTTGCACTATGTTTCCTCTTGCGAAACGCTAATTCTGCTCACAAAAAAATGACTATGAATCTCAGCATCACCACGATAGCCACGGTCGTGATTTCTCTCGCCCTCGTGCTGTCGATTACATATCTTTGGTGGATTCTCGCCATCCGCCTCGCTATCAAGCGAAGTGCCGCACGCTGCACTTCGCCTGAGCCCGGAGAACCTGCCACCGGGTTGCCCTCGGTGTCGGTAATAGTATATTGCCACAACGACGCAACAGGCCTGCGCTGCGCCCTCCCCTACTTGCTCAATCAGGACTACCCCGAATATGAGGTGATAGTGGTCAACGACGGCATGATTATCGACGACAGCAACGTCGTCGCAGAGTTCCGCCGCCAGCATCCCAACCTCTACGAAACCTTCGTACCCGACGATACCCGCAATGTGTCGCGCCGAAAGCTCGCCATCATGGTGGGAATCAAGGCCGCAAAGCACGAGGTTATCGTCACCACCAATGCCAACTGCCACCCCACTTCCAGCCTCTGGCTCCGCGCCATGTGCCGCAATTTCTCTCCGGGAACCGACGTGGTTATCGGCCAGTCGGTATATAACCATCAGGCCGACAGCCTGCCTCAACACCTTTTCCGCGCTTTCGACTCGGTGTGCACCCGGGCGCTGTTCACATCCTGGGCCATAGCCCGCAAGCCCTACCGCGGCACCTGCGACAACCTCGCCTACCGCCGCCACACGTTCTTTGCCAACAAAGGGTTCTCAAAGTCGATGAACCTCCACTATGGCGACGACGACATCTTCGTGAGCGAAATCGCCACTCGCACCAACACCGCCGTGGAGCTGTCGCCCGAGAGCCTCATCGTCACCACCTACGAAGAACCCGCCCGCGCACTGCGTGAGCAGAAGTACCGCTACGACTTCACCTCTCGCTACATCCACACCCGCGCATTCGCCGTGGAGCAAGCCATGGCGGCAACCTACTGGCTCGGATTCGCCACAATCATCCTCCTCTCGCTCGCGGCCGTCATCGACCTCCTCGCAATCTTCGCCCCCGGCATCGTCGCAGCCATCAGCCCCGGCCTCCTCGCCGCACTCCATCCCGAGACCCTTGCCACAGCCACCGGGCACTTCACCCAAGGCACATTCGGCCTCACCGACGTGCTGCTCACCGCCGCACCCCTGCCACTGCTCCTGCTCCACACCCTCCCGGGCATTCTCGCCTACCGTAGCGTGGCACGCCTCCTCCACATGCCGCGCCTCTTCTTCACCGTGCCGCTATTCACCCTCGCGCGCCCCATCGTCAACCTCCGCTACCACCTCCGCGGCCACCGCTTCCGCCAGCAAAACTTCACCTGGCAGCGCCTCAAGTAGCCCCCTCCGCGACACCCCAATCTCAAAAAAAAGATAAGAGTGTATCAAAATTGGAAAATAACCACTTATGTAGGGACGCACCCCGGTGCGTCCCTACATGAGATTATCATCAAACCGAATTTTGATACACCCTCACCATTCTGTCAAGAGCCCCCGGCCCTCATAAATAGCCCACTATCTCACCAAATTTACCCCAGCTTGAATGTGTTTTATATGCCTCAACGGCTGATTGCGGCACCGTGAGAGTGCAAGAGGATGGATAAAACGACGAAAGCGAATAGGAGGAAAGGTAAGGTGGCTCTGTTGCTTCACACCTTATTGTTTTCAATTCACTGCAACTATAAAACACATACCAGTCAATGTAAGTCACATTTTCTTTTATTGTCAACGACGTAAGGCTTCTGCAATACTTGAATGCGTATTCTCCTATTGTCGTAACGCCTTTTGGCAAAACTATTGTGTGAAGAGGAAGCTCATAGAACATTGATTGGCCTATCTTGTTCTTCACACTTGTGTAGCTCAAATAATACACTCCTCCATCCTCAATCGATGCATCCGAAAGGTCGAGTTCCACCAACCTGAATTTTGAAGCCATCTTGCGAATCCACGCTATGTCGTCACCATTGATTGGTCCTGTCACCTTCAGCTTCTCCACATAGTAGCCCTGGTTTGGCAACTTATCCTTCAGCGTGCCGGCTTCGGTCACTGCTATCTGCAAGTTGGGTTCATCCCCTCCTAAGGGCTTTCCATCTCTGTGCTCAAGTATCATCTGGAAGCCCGACCACGGCTCTTGAGCCCTGTAATGCTCTGCACGCCCCTCGGGAACCAGCAATACCCCATCAGTCAGTGTCGATGAATAAAAGCTGCTATAAGATGCAGTAACAAAATTCGGAGAAAGCACAACCACCTCGCGCAAGGATTTGCAATAATCAAAAGCACTGTAGCTTGTAATCTTCTTTAGCGTTTCAGGCAAAATTATCTTCTCCATTCCCGAAGAACCAAAATCTCCATTTAACTCATCTATATAGCTATCTTCTCCATAATAAGCACCATAAACCCTTGCTTTCGACAAATCAAGGGTTTTCAGCCCTTCGAAATAACTAATTTCATATATGTCACTATTCCCAATCTTGCCGGTTATCGTCATTCCCTCCACCAATGGCTTGCTCGATGCGTTACTGAAAACGTCATTGAAGTGTCCCACGTACTCCGAATGAAAAACCACCGTGCTACCGACAATCTCACATCTTGCATCGTCCTCATCAAAATCGCTTTTGGAGCAACCCGACAATGGCAACATCATTGCTGCCGCCAATAATAATGCTATTATATTTCTTGTTTTCATCGTGCGTTATGAATTAATTTTTTTCAGTTACTTAATTATGTCAATTGTATAGCTGACCGAAAGCTGCAAGGCGCTCACTTTCTTCACATAAGCGTCGCTTTCGTTAAGACTCGTACCGAGCATGTAGCGAAGATTCACCCCAAGTCCGTTATTGAATTTATAGCCCACTCCGAGCACGGGATTTACTGTATTGCCAAAAGAAGGTCGGATTCTGATGCCCGAGAGCTCATAGCCTTCACCTTTGGTATTTAATTCTTTCATCTCATATTCATGGTCGCCAATTTCCACGCTAAACATTGCCCCGGCCTCCACATACACATTCTTCAGTGGGTAGAATTGAATCACTCCACCAGCTTCTATGTGGTTGTATTTCGCAGCATCTCCATTGTTGCACTTCAGCGAACCTATGTTGTATGTCCCCTCTATTTGCAACGCCCACTTGCCTGTGCCGCCATTGTCAATCATTGTTCGGCGGCCGAAGTGGTAGTTCACAAGCACACCCACTTGTCCGCCAGCGCCCATTGAGTATTCAATTCCATATTGATTTTTGTTGCCGCTCGGCATAATGATATTTCCTCCGGCTTTCACACCCACGCTCAGGTGATTGGCGCGGTCGATGGTAATCGTTATGTCGTCGTCGGCAGCTCTCATCGTGCCGGCAGCCATGAATGTCATCACCACCATTAACAATAGTCCTCTTTTCATTGCTTTGTTTTGTTTATTGTTGTTGAATTGTTGTTGATTTCTCTTTTTTTGCTTCCCGCAGCGTATTCTACCTCAGCTTCAGCGACTCCCACTTTCCATCCATTTCCTCCGACACGCTAACCGTGGGAGTCTGTGGCTTGTGGTTCACGAGTGTTGCCTCCTGCGACACACGGCGCCTGACATACTCGCCAAGCTCCCCAAGCGTCACATCGCCCACGCTCTCGCGCAGCTTGCTGAGCAGGAAGTAGGTGAACATTCCGTGTCCTTTCTCTGCGTATGGGAAAGCTGTTTCGTTACCCGAGGAGGCGGTGAACACCACCGTATTGCCACAGGGTTCTTCCTCGCGCGGCTTTATCACCGTGCCTCGTGCAGCCACTATCATTCCGTCGCCTCGCACCGAGCCACTGAAGCACGCATCGATAAACATATACACGTTGGCTCTCAGGCTGCCAAGCTCCTCATAGAGCTTAGCCAGCGGATAGCAGTCTTCGGTTGATGTTCCGTCAACATCAATTGGCAACAGATAAGCGCCATGGTTGGCCTCATTGGGTATGCCATGGCCCGAGTAATAGAATATCACATTGATTTCGCGGTCACTGAATGCCTGTGCCACATTCTTGATGTCTCTCACCGTGCGGCGTATGCCTGCAAGCGACACATCGGTGCGCGCTATGATGTTTTTCGCAGGAATGCCAAGCGTGAGCACGCAATATTGCGCGAACGTGGCGGCATCGTTTTTGGCAAACGGCACTTTCTCGGCCGCCTCATAGTTCTCATTGCCTATTATCACCGCAAATGTGTTGCTGTTCTTCACCTTGCTGCGAGGTATGTTCTTGTCGATGGCATCGTCGACCGACACTTTTGGTGTCTTTCCTCCAACCTGGGGATTGGGGTTTTCGGCCACCACCCTACCGGCCACCTCGCCTTGCTCCCGCTCATCGTTTCGCAGCGTTATCGAGATTGGGTCGAGTTCCTCAAGTGCAAGAGCCACGCCCTTGTCGTTCTCAAAGGTTTTCACATTGCCATAAGTCTTGCCATTGTAGGAGTAGCTGCACGAGAGTATCGCAACCTGGTCGTCAACTATGCCATATTTTGGTGTAACCTTCACCTTCTTCCAGTTGCCCTTTATAGCCACAGCCTCATCAACGGGCACTTTCATATACATCTGTCCGAAATCTGCCGTCTTCACCGGGAAAATTCCATACTCTTTGTCGTATTCGCCCAGCATGGTGATGAAATTTACCGGCACTTTCGTTCTTATGAACTCCTCACGCAGCTCCCCGGTTATCTCAGTGATTTTCTTGCGGCGGTTGTCATCGCTCATTCGTGCCTCCCATTCCTCCCGCGACTCATATTCCCTTTTTTCCTGCCACCTCTCCATTCGCGTCTTTATGCGGCTGGCGGCATAGTAGCTGAAAGAATTATCTCTTATCTCCTCCTTGCGGCTCACAAAGGGCACATCGTCGTAGGCGGTAATCAGTTCTTCGAGAAACCGAGCCGGATACTTCAGGTTGATGCCATTGATTTCGTTGAGCTTACGGCACCGGGCAAAAGGGCTGTACCGCCGGTGTCCCTTCTTGTAGTATTCCACCTTAACCTCCTCGGGCATCCTCACTTTCACCAGTGCCACACACCCCTCAAAGGCCCCATATCCGATGCTCTTCACACTTGCCGGAAGCTCCACCTCCTTGATTCTCACGCAGCCATAAAACGCCCGCCGGCCTATCTGAGTCACCCCCTCGGGAATGGCCACCGCGCTCATGCCTGTGCAGTTCTCAAAGGCCATATCGCCTATCCTTGTCACCATATACTCCTTGTTCCTGTCGGTAACGCGGGCAGCTACGTCGGCGTAGTCGGCACCACGTCTGTCCAAGCCCACACAAGTGGCTGTTCCATCGCTGTTTAGCTCATATTTCAGCCCGCGCAGCGTCACTTCCTTGGCCTGCGCGGTGAGCGCCGCAATAGCGGCGATTAGCACAATTGTTATCCTTCTCCTTGACTTTTGCATTTTTCTTGTATTTTTTGTCCCGATGTGCAGCACCCGGACATTCTCATTTTTTCCAAATACAAAGTTATGCCCGTTACGGGCTGTTTCAAGAAAAATGCTGTGGTACATCTTTCACGGTTTTGTTGAATTTTTTTCACTCTGCACCATCTGTGGAGCTGGAAGCGCTGAGATTCTCCGAGTAGCGGGCAAAAAAATCAACCCGCAGCACCATAGATATGGCAAGAAGCAACTCTGTGTCAATCGTTTTACGCTTGAAGATGTCATAGACATTCGTCCTGTCGCAATTGATGCGCCTTGCAAGCCACGAGGCCGTGCGCTCCTGGCGTTGCAGCTCTTTCTTTATTTCCTCTCCTATATGCATAAATAATAGCTAAAACAAGGCGTGAAGCATAATCATTTCTATCACCACCTTGAGGCTTCCGGAATGCCCTGCACCAAGCAACAGAATGACATGCCCACGCCCAATAGCGGTATAGTCTTGCCAGCCGCCTCGCGGCAGCTCTTATATACGCACTTTGAGGTGAGCGATTGTCGTTCATTTTGACAGTGGTGCTCAAAATTTTTCCGGAATTTCAAGGCCTGTAAATGAAGCTAACGCTCATCTTTGTTAATTAAGTTATTTTCGTTGGCTCGCCACCTTTTCCCCGGCTCTCTTGCCGGAGGCGACATTCCATTGCAAATTTAGG
Source organism: Bacteroidales bacterium (assembly GCA_029219425.1). Taxonomy (GTDB): domain Bacteria; phylum Bacteroidota; class Bacteroidia; order Bacteroidales; family Muribaculaceae; genus CALZFJ01. The sequence goes on along the minus strand of JAQXTJ010000050.1, from coordinate 21,103 downwards.
AATAATCATCGAGATTCCACACATTCCTCCCACAAAAAATTCCACCCCTCTGCATTTCCCCACCCCCTGTAGAGTCCAACAGCACTTCCTCTTGGCATCATCCCCTATAATTTTGGAGGCTTTTGTGCTTATTGGTTGCTTATTTTTTTGTAATTTTGTGGCAGATTTAGCGAGAGAGTTTACCTCGACAGCAAACCGATTTATTTTCAACGCACTATGAGTTACATCGACATAACGATTCTGGTATTGGTGGTGCTGGGCATCATCATCGGGTGGATGAAAGGGCTGGTGAGCCAGGTCAGCTCAATATGCGGCATCGTGCTCGGCCTCATCGCCTGCAATCTCTTTGGTTCCTGGGCCACCGATGTGCTCAAGCTCATCGTCCCCGAGGCCGCCAAGTGGCCTGCTGCGAGCGTCACCGTGAGCGCCACGGCCCACATCGTGTTCTTTGTGGTGGTGTTTCTCAGCGTGCTGCTCGCCGGCACACTCATCAGGTCGATAGTCACATCGCTGCACCTTGGCATCATCGACAAGGTGGGCGGAGCAGCTTTCTGCTCGTTCAAGTATCTGCTCTATCTGAGCATCGTGCTCAATTTGTGGTACATTGTGAAGCCCCAAAGCGACACTTTCGCCACCACCCACTCCATGAACAACAAGCCTTTTGAGCTTGTTATGGATATGGCCCCATTCACCCTCGGCGCCGAGAAGCTGCCAAGCAAGGAAATTGGCGGCGGCGATGGCTCGTTCATCGCCCGCCACCGCAAACACAAATCTACCGAAATTTCTGTGCAAAATGAACAAAGATAACAACAATAACACGAATCCTGAAAAGGACAAGAACCGGTCGAGCGACGACATAATCCGCGACGCCACCACAGGCGACTACAAATATGGCTTCGTCACCGACATCGACACCCACGTTATTCCCAAGGGACTCAACGAGGATGTGGTGCGCTACATCTCGCAGGTGAAGGGCGAGCCTGAGTGGCTTCTCGACTTCCGCCTTAAGGCCTACCGCCACTGGCTCACCATGAAGATGCCGCGCTGGGCTCACCTCGACATCCCCGAAATCGACTATCAGGCCATTAGTTACTATGCTGCCCCAAAGCAGAAAGAAGGGCCCAAGAACCTCGATGAAGTGGACCCTGAGCTGCGCAAGACCTTCGACAAGCTGGGAATCTCGCTCGAGGAGCAGATGCGGCTCAGCGGAATAGCCGTGGATGCCGTGATGGACAGCGTGAGCGTGAAGACAACCTACAAGGAGCGCCTTGCCGAGCTGGGCGTGATTTTCTGCTCAATCAGCGAGGCCGTGCGCGACTACCCCGACCTGGTGAAAAAATACCTCGGCTCGGTGGTCCCCTTCCGCGACAACTTCTTCGCCGCACTCAACTCGGCAGTGTTCTCCGACGGCTCCTTCGTGTATATCCCCAAGGGCGTGCGCTGCCCCATGGAGCTTTCCACCTACTTCCGCATCATCGCCGCCGAAACGGGCCAGTTTGAGCGCACACTCATCGTGGCCGACGACGACGCCTACGTCTCCTACCTCGAAGGCTGCACCGCCCCCATGCGCGACGAGAACCAGCTCCACGCCGCTATCGTGGAAATCGTGGTGGAAGACCGCGCCGAAGTGAAATACTCCACCGTGCAAAACTGGTATCCCGGCGACAAGAACGGCAAGGGCGGCATCTACAACTTCGTCACCAAGCGCGGACTCTGCCGCGGCGACTTCTCGAAGCTCTCCTGGACACAGGTAGAGACCGGATCGGCAATCACATGGAAATACCCAAGCTGCGTGCTCAAGGGCGACAACTCGGTGGGAGAGTTCTACTCCGTGGCACTCACCAACAACTTCCAGCAGGCCGACACCGGCACCAAGATGATTCATCTGGGCAAGAACTCCCGAAGCACCATCGTGTCGAAAGGCATTTCGGCCGGACACAGCCAGAACAGCTACCGCGGAGAGGTGAAAGTGGTGAAAGCCGCCACCGGATGCCGCAACTACACACAGTGCGACAGCCTGCTGCTCAGCTCCACCAGCGGAGCACACACATTCCCGCGCATCGACGTGCAGAACGACTCCTCCATTGTGGAGCACGAGGCAACAACCTCCAAAATCAATGAGGACCAGATTTTCTACTGCAACCAGCGCGGAATATCAACCGAAGATGCCATTGGCCTCATCGTCAACGGCTACGCCAAGGAAGTGATGGCAAAGCTCCCCATGGAGTTTGCCGTGGAGGCACAAAAGCTCCTCTCCCTCTCCCTCGAAGGCAGCATAGGCTAATAGCATTTTTCAAGTCAATAATCAACAACACACTCATATATATATGCTTGTAATCAAAGATTTACGCGCCTCTATTGAAGGCAAAGAGATATTAAAGGGGGTGAACCTCACGGTGCGCCCCGGTGAGGTGCACGCCATCATGGGACCCAACGGCTCGGGCAAGAGCACTCTCTCATCGGTGCTCACCGGCAATCCCGCCTACACGGTGACGGGCGGCAGCGTGGATTTCTATGGCAAGGACCTGCTTGCCATGCCTCCCGAGAACCGAAGCCACGAGGGGCTCTTCCTCAGCTTCCAGTATCCCGTGGAGATTCCGGGCGTGAGCATGGTGAACTTCATGCGCGCCGCGCTCAATGCCAAGCGCAAATACCATGGGCAGGAGCCGCTGAGTGCCAGCGACTTCCTGAAGCTAATGCGCGAGAAACGCGCCATTGTGGAGCTCGACAACAAGCTGGCCTCGCGCTCGGTGAATGAGGGATTCTCGGGCGGCGAGAAGAAGCGCAACGAAATCTTCCAGATGGCTATGCTTGAGCCTCGCCTCTCTATCCTCGACGAGACCGACAGTGGCCTCGACATCGACGCCCTACGCATTGTGGCAGGTGGCGTGAACAAGCTCAAGACCGACAACAATGCCACTATCGTAATCACTCACTACCAGCGTCTGCTCGACTACATCAAGCCCGACTTCGTGCATGTGCTCTACAAGGGACGCATAGTGAAAACCGGTGGCCCCGACCTCGCTCTTGAGCTTGAGGAGAAGGGCTACGACTGGATTAAGCGTGAGTGGGATTAATATTCAGCTATTAGTGAGGAGTGAGGAGTGAGGAGTTATAAGATATTTAGATATTAGATATTGGATATCAGATACAACTCCCAACTATCAACTCCCAACTATCAACTCCCAACTAATAACTCCTAACTAATAACTCCTAACTCCTAACTCCTAACTATTAGAAATGTTGTCAATAAAACAATACACCGACATTTTCCTCGCCCACGGCGCTGCCATCGATGCCCACTCGGCACCGGTGCTCAACGCCTTGCGCCCGGCCGCGCTCCAGGCTCTCGAAAATGCACGGATGCCCCGAAAGGGCGATGAGGACTACGAGGCCACCGACCTCAACGAGTTGTTCGCACCCGACTATGGTGTGAACATCAACCGTGTGAACCTCACCGCCGACCCTGCCGAGGCATTCCGGTGCGATGTGCCCAACATGAGCACCTCGCCCTACTATTTTTTCAACGACATCTACCACCACGAGGCCGACTCCCTTGCCTCGCGAAGCGATGGCGTGATTGTGTCGTCGCTCAGCAAGGCTGCCAAGGAACACCCTGAGCTGGTGGCTCGCCACTATGCGCAGATTGCACCCTTGAGCAACCCACAGGTGGCTCTCAACACACTGCTCGCGCAGGACGGCATCTTTGTGTATGTGCCTCGCAATGTGGCTCTTGAGCGCACGTTGCAACTCGTGAACATCATGAATGTGGCACAGCCCGTAATGGCGGTGCGCCGCATCCTCGTGGTGCTCGAAGAGGGAGCACAGGCGCGTATGCTGGTGTGCGACCACACACAGAGCCGCGAGGTGCAGTGCCTCAGCAATCAGGTGATTGAAATAAGCCTCGGCGAAGGTGCAACATTCGACTTCTACGACCTCGAAGCCACCGCCACCACCTCACGCCGCGCATCGTCGATGTGGGTGCGCCAGGCGGCAGGCTCCAATCTGCTTGTCGATGGCATCACGCTCTCCAATGGCATCACGCGCAACCGCTACCACATCTCGGTCGATGGCGAGCACGCCGAGACTCAGCTCCTGGGCATGGCCATCGCAAGCGGCGAGCAGCATGTGGACAACCACACCTTCATAGGCCACAACGTGGGCTATTGCCACAGCAACGAACTCTTCAAATATGTGCTCGACGACCGCGCCACAGGTGCCTTTGCCGGAAAAATACTCGTGGCGAGCAATGCTCCGCGCGTGGAAGCCTATCAGAGCAACCGCAATGTGTGTGCATCCACCGAGGCAAAGATGTTCACCAAGCCACAGCTCGAAATCTACACCGACGACGTGAAGTGCAGCCACGGTGCAACCGTGGGCCAGCTCGACCAGGACGCGCTCTTCTATATGCGCACCCGCGGAATCCCCGAGCACGACGCCCGCACCCTGCTCATGCAGGCTTTCATGAGCGATGTGATCGACGGCGTGCGCATCGACGCGCTGAAGGACCGTCTGCAACACCTTGTGGAGAAGCGCTTTGCCGGCGCAATGGCCGATTGCGGCGAGTGTGCAGCCTGCATAAAAGGCAAGAAGTAAGAGTGGAGAGTGGGGGGGGTATATCAACATTATCACTATCATGAGCTTGGACATCAACAAAATACGCGAGGATTTTCCAATCCTCTCCCGAACCATAGGCGGCAAGCCCCTGGTCTATCTCGACAGTGCCGCCACTTCGCAGACTCCCCGCTGCGTGGTGGACAGCATCGTGGATATGTACTACAACCACAAAGCCAATGTGCACCGTGGTGTGCACACGCTCTCGCAAGAGGCCACCGACCGCGTGGAGCTGGCCCGCGAGAAGGCCCGCCGCTTCGTAAATGCCGCCTCAGTGGAGGAAATCGTCTTCACCCGCGGCACCACCGAGGCCATCAACCTGGTGGCTTCCTCGCTTAGCGACACCCTGTGCCACGGCGATGAGATTGTGGTCACAGCCATGGAGCATCACGCCAACATTGTGCCTTGGCAGCTCATTCAGCGCAGCAAGCGCATCAACCTGCGCGTGGTGCCAATCAACAGCCGCGGCGAGGTGCAGGTGGAGGATTTCGAGAACCTCATCACCGAGAACACACGATTTGTGTCGCTCAGCCATGTGTCGAATGTGCTGGGCACAATCAACCCCGTGAAAGAGATGATTGCCATTGCCCACCGCCACGGCATCCCGGTGCTGGTGGATGGCGCACAGGCCGCACCGCACCTCAAGATTGACGTGCGCGACCTCGATGCCGACTTCTATGTGCTCTCGTCGCACAAGATGTACGGACCCACGGGCGTGGGCGTGCTCTATGGCAAGAGGAAACTGCTTGAGCGCATGAATCCCTATCAGGGAGGCGGCGAGATGATTGGCCATGTGTCGTGGGAGGGAACAACCTATGCCGAGCTGCCATTCAAGTTTGAGGCCGGAACGCCCGACTATGTCGATATTGCCGCCTTTGGCACCGCCATCGACTATGTGGAGGCTCTTGGCCTCGACCGCATCGCAGCCCACGAGCATGAGCTGCTCACAGCTGCCACCGAGGGGCTGATGCAGATTCCGGGCATGCGCATCTTCGGCACAGCCCGCGAGAAGAGCGGCGTGATTTCGTTCCTCGTCGGTGATATTCACCACTACGACATGGGCATGCTGCTCGACAAGCTCGGCATCGCCGTGCGCACCGGCCACCACTGCGCCCAGCCACTTATGACCACACTGGGCATTGAGGGCACCGTGCGTGCGTCATTTGGCGTGTATAACACTCTCGCCGAAGTAGATGCCTTCGTGGCTGCCGTGGCCCGCGTGGCAAAGATGTTCCATCCATAGGCCGGGGCGATGCCAATTGCCGCCCACGATGCCGAGCTCAAGAACATGCTCGAGGGCGTGATTCGCCGCCAGCTGAAGTGCATACTCCTCGACCCCTACGCCAATGCCTTCAACGACGGACCCACAGGCGGCGAGTGGATGACCGACGGGACCGACATGATTCCCGACGTGCACGAGCGCAAGTGGGAAATCGACTCACTGTGCTATCCCATACGCCTTGCCTACCAATACTGGCTCGTGACCGGCGACTCCTCTATCTTCGACGATGAATGGATCAATGCAATCACGAAAATTATCGACACCTTCACCGCGCAGCAGCGCAAGGATGGAACCACTCCCTACAGATTCCTGCGAAAGACCGACCGCGCATTCGACCCCCTCAGCAACAACGGACTCGGCACCCCGGTGAATCCCTGCGGACTTATTGTGTCGAGCTTCCGCCCGTCGGACGACGCCACCACGCTCCAGTTCCTCATCCCATCCAATTTCTTTGCCGTGTCGGTGCTGCGCAAGGCTGCCACAATACTCACTAAAGTGAACCACCGCAACGACCTCGCCAAGCGATGCACGGCTCTCGCCGATGAGGTGCAAAGCGCCCTCATGGCACATGCCACCTACGACCATCCGCAGTTTGGCAAGATATATGCCTTCGAGGTCGATGGATTTGGCAACCATCTGCTCAATTCACTTTAGCCCCCCACAGGAAGAGAATAGCAAAAGAACAGGGAAGCCACCCGGCTGCCGCTTGGAGCGGTGCAGGTGGCTTCCCTATATATTTGTGAGCCGGAGGCTCAGCAGGATTAGCGTATGGCGAGCTTATAGGCCTTAGTGCCTACGAGCACCAGATATGCGCCCGGCTCCACACCACTCATAGTGGTGCTGCCCTTGGATGCGCGGAGCACGGTGCCATTCATGGCCACAAGAGCCACCTTGGCGCCTTCGGGAGCGGTCACGCTTATTGTGTTGCCGTTCACTGCCACGCGTGTGTCGGCCGAGGAGGCTATGCCGTCCACGCCAAGCTCGGTCACATTCACATAGTTGGTGTATTGAATGAGATCGGGGAACTCGCTGTTGAGCATCACGCAGATGAGGTTGTCGAAGGTGTTGAGGAAGGTAGTAACGCCGTTCTCGATGGTGTACTCGGTGCCTTCAAAGAGGTTCTCGCCCTCAAGTTCGCCTTCTTCGTTGACGTAGGGCATGTCGATATACCATATATATTCCGTTCCGTTGCCGTTAATCACTGCCTCACTGCTGAGGTCGATCTTGCCTTCCACGGGCTCAACCTGAATGGGATACTGGCTGTGATACTGGTAGAGCGAGTATTGCGGAAGCACCGGGGGCAGTGTGCTGAAGCGGAAGTAATTGTGGTCGATTGAGAGCGCAATCAGCTTCGTAAGCTTATCCACATTGAGCGATGTGAGGAGATTGTCGGCGAGAGTCAGCTGTTCAATATTAGGAGCACCGTCGAGGTTTATATTGGTGAATTTGTTGCCATTGAGGTAAAGCATCCACAACGAGTTGTTATTGTTGAGCGTAATCGAAGTAAGCCGGTTGTTGGCAATTGAAGCAAGACCAAGACTGGGCGCCTTGCTGAGGTCGATTGTCTTGAGCTTGTTGTCGATGAGGCTCAACTTATACAAGTTGCTGAAATCGGAGAGGTCGAACGATGTGAAGTTGTTGCCGTCGAGCATCAGCTCACGGAGGTTGCCCGATTTAGGCAGAGTAATCGACGACAGCTTGGCGTTGCCGACGTTGATGCAGATGGCATCGGTGAGTCCCGAGCCGTCGAACGACGAGAGTGTTGCTCCCCTCATGCTGAACACCGATATGCGTTCCTCGGGCTCGTAGGTGTAGACACCCACAGTCTTTTTGCCCCTTGTGGTGGCATCGAAGATGCGGTAGGTGGTGCCGAGGAGATATTGGGTGAGGTTGCCGTCGCCGTTCCAGTCGATGTAGAGTGCCGTTCCGTCGGTCTCGGCGGCAAGCGAGAGGCTGACGCTCTCACCGCTGTTCACGGTGCTGAACTCGGCGAGCTTGTGTGTGGGCATTGTTGCTGCCTCGATTACGGTGGTGCAGTAGAGCTTGTCGCCGGCAAAGTCGGGGAAGTAGGGGTGCGACATCTCGCAGTGCAGCATCTTGCCCACTGCGGGGTCGAGGAACCGTGTGTAGCCATTGGCTATGGTGTAGTCCACGCCCTCGGTGAGAGTGTTGCCCCCGGCATCGAGCCATGCGAATTGTGTGGTTGCGCCGTCGATGTCGCGCAACTGTACCGTGAGGTCGGCGCACGGGCCTTTGGTTGCTATGGTGAGCACGTTCTGCGGGGCATAGTCGTAGTTTTCCTCGGTGAGCAGTGCGCTGCGAGCGGGCAGGGTGCTCAGGGTGAAGTTGTTGTAGCTAAGGTTGAGCTCTTCGATGTTGTTCTCCTCGGGCTCAATCCAGCTCGACACCTTGTTACCTGAGAAATTGAGCTTCTTGAGAGCGGTGCAGTGCAGCACATTGACCTCGGTGAAGAGGTTGCCGGCGATGTTGAGCTCCTCGATGAAGTCGGCATCCGAGAAGTCGAGCTGCGCAATCTGGTTGTTGCTCAGGTCGACGCGGTGCAGCATGGCCAGAGTGGTGAACTCAATGTCGGCAATCTTGTTGTTGCTCAGGTTGAGGTCGGTGAGGAAGTTTTTGTTGAAGTACTCGTTGATGCCCATGAGCTTGAATGCAGTGAGCTTGTTGTCGGAGAGGTCGAGCGTCTTCAGGCATCGGTTGCGCTCAAGGTTGATTGACGAGAGGCCGGCTCCGACCACGCGCAGGCGGTTGAGCGAAGAGCAGCGGGTGCAGTCGAATGAGAACATCTTGATACCCTCGGTGGCAAAGGCTGTGATTTCCACCTCGTCGTCGGCATAGATTGCCATTGTGCCATATCCGGCGCGGGTGCCGGCGATGTTGTTCTCATCGGGAATCACCGAAGTGGTGATGCTGAATGGCACGAGAGTGCCGTCGCCGAAGTCGACCGACACCTGTGCGGGATTGTCCTCGGTGGCTCCCGCCACGCCTATCGCGAAACTCATTTCGGTGCCTTTTGTTACCGATGGCGAGAATGAGATGAGCTTGCTGGGCTTACCATAGTCGCTCTCGCTCTTCACCTTGAACTTGGTGGTGTAGAGAACCATGTTGGGGAACTCGTCGCAGGTGAATCCGAGCAGAAGGCTGTCGGCCATCGCCTTATTGAGCGTCACCACGCCGTTGTTGTAGGTGTAGCTGTCGCTGTTGACCGGGGTGTAGGTGGCCGGGGCCTCGTCGGATACCGAGAAGAGAGTGCAGTAGGTGGGGAGGTCGTCGCGCAGCACGCGGCTGCTCAGGTCGATTTGTGCGCCAACGGGATAGGATTTCGCCACCTTCATGGGACGCTGCTCATATTCATATTCGTCCCAAGTTCCGGGGTCGAATGGCAGCGTGGCAAAGTCCATGCAGTTTTGCTGAATCTTCACGGTGAAGAGAGCCGGGTTTTGGCTCAGGTCGAGCGATGTGATGTAGTTGTTGTTGGCATAAATCTTCGTGAGGTCGCTGCAACCGGTCACATCGAGCGAGGTGAGCTTGTTGTTGGAGCAAAAGAGGTACACCAGGTTGGGGTTGTGACTAAGGTCGAGCTCGGCAATCTTCACGTCGGTGTAGTAGGAGCCGCTTTCGTGCGAGCAGTAGAGCTGCTGGAGCTTTGTGTTGTTGCTCAGGTCGAGCTGGCTCACCCCGGTGTCGCTCACGTTGAGGATGAGCAGCTCGGGGTTCTTGCTCACGTCGATGCTCGTGATGTGAGTGAGATCGGCCGAGAGGCGCATCAGCTTGGGGCAGCCGGTGGGGTCGAGAGCGGTTATGCCCACGTTGTGATACACGTCGAGCGACATCAGGTTGGGATAGTCCGACATGTTGAATGCCGGGTCCATATACTTGATGATGCTCATCTCAAGGATGGTGAGGTTGGGCTTGTTGGCTCCAATCACGAGCGGCGTGGCCTCGGAAAATTCGTTGTCGCTGATGTAGATGGCTTTCAGGCTGGTGTTTGGCGTTAGGTCAAGCCCCGTCAGCTCATTGTGGTTGAGGCTTAGTATGCCCAGATTGGGACACTTGGCAAAGCTCACTTCGGTGATTGAGCAGCCGTCGCCATTGAAGTAGTCAATCGCTGTAGGGTCGTCGCAATAGATTTTCACCACTCCGGCAGGCGACACCTTGCAGGGAATGGCTGTGCCTTGCAGCGACGAGCTCTCGTCGTCGAAGGAGGCGAGCTTCAACTCATATTCCACCTTGCCGTAGCCGCAATCTACATCCACATACTGTCCTTCCTTGTTAGCGCCAATCATCAGGGTGAACTCATTTAGCTCGCCGTCGTTAAGATAGGCGTTGGTGTGAATCACGATGGCAGGCTCATCGCTGCTCTGCGCTTTGGCGCTGAGACCGAATCCGAGCAGCAGGGCAAGCGTTGCCATCACATAGCAATTAAATATTCTTTTCATCTTTTGAGGTTATATTAAGTTTATATTTTCTTTTTCTTGGCTTTGAGCTTTGGGCTATGAGCTTTGAGCTTTGGGCTTTGAGCTTTGGGCTGATTACCGGCTTTTTGCATTGCGGCTCACAGCTCATTTCACTATGATTTTCCGGGTTTGGTTGTTCACTTTCAGGATGTAGCAGCCGGGGGCAAGGCGAGAGGCGTCGATGCTTATCTCATCGCCCTCGGCACACGCTGCGAGAGCCAACTGTCCGCTCACGGTGTAGATTGCCGCATCGAGGCTCTTGGCTCCGCCCACAAAGACACCGAAGCGGTTGCCGCCATCGCTCGTCACCATGAGGCGGCTGTTGTCGGTGCTCGTGAGACCGGCTCCGCCCGTCTGGCGGCGAATCACCTCCTTCAGTCCGGCGTATGCGTCAAATTTTCCTGCGCCCCACTGCACTGCGTTGCCGGCGAGCACGGCCTCATCTTTCACCGATGTGGCGGCGATAATCTCCTTCACGTCGTGCACGGTGAGCGTGGGGTCGGCCTCAAGCCACAGCGCGATGCCTCCTGCCACCACCGGGCATGCCATGGAGGTGCCCAGCGACTGGTGCCAATAGTTGGTGCGGCTACTCTCGTCCAGACGTGCCTGAAGCTCGCTATTAGTCATAGGATAGTCGGGATCCTCGCAATAGTACATGCTGCTCGACGAGATTACGGTGGTGCCCGGAGCGCAGACATGCGGGAGCTGGCGGCCGTCGGCAAGCGTGCCCCACGATGAGTATTCCGAAATCTGTCCCTCGGGATAATGTCCCTGGAAGCTGTACATATATCCGTCGAGCGAGGGCCACGAGTCGCGGAAGCTGTAGGCTCCCACCACTATCACGTCGTTGGCGGTTGCCATGTTGCTCACCGAGCCGTCGGCAGTGCCACTGTCCCAGCCGGCAATGTCCAGGTTGCCGAATCCCGAGAAAGAGCCGTCGCAGTAGCAATCCACGCGCTGCCCGTCGGCTCCCTCCACCACTATTCCCAGCACATAGTTACCGTCGGCATTGCTGTCCTGGTTGTCTTCAACCATGTAGTCGATAAGCGTATAGTAGCGTCCATTGTCCTCATCAATCATCGAGCCCATGCCTATGTAGCCATTGAAGGCTTTGGTGAAGTTCACATGGCTCTTGTCGCCGTCCTCCTCATAGTCGGGCGAGGAATAGTAGGTGGAAACGCCGTCGGTGTTGCTGCTTATTGGCAGCTCAAAGGTCACGGTGCCGCGCTTCTTGTTGTAGATAACGGCCTTTATAGTAAACTCGCTGGCATCGTCGCTGTAGGCATACACCTGGCCATAGCGCAGGTTGTGGTAGCCGCTTACGTCGCTAATGCTCTTTATGAATGTGCGCTGCTGTGTGTCGGCAGCTGTGAAGGTCTTGCTCAGCACTATGTTGTTGTCGCCCGAGTTGCCGGCTGCGATGCAGATAATAGCCTCCTTGGCAGCCTCGGTGAGATATTGGCATATTATGCTTGAGCCGTCGTGCGGGCCGGAGTTGTTGCCCAGCGAGAGGTTGATTACTGCCGGCTTGTTGTAGTAGTAGCAGTAGTCGAGCACGCCCTCCATGCCGTAGGCTATAAACACATCGGCCAGCGTGCCACACGATGCCACTATGTCGGCATCGGGAGCCATGCCATAGTAGGGATTGGCAGCCTCGCCCACTGTGGCCTGCCATGCGCTGGTTCTCTGCGCCAGGGTGAGGTTGCCTTTGTAGCCTCCTGCCATGATTCCCAGCGTGTGAGTGCCGTGAAACGACTGGTCGTTGTCGGTGGTAAAGCCTGCCAACTTCTCGGGCGTGTAGTATTCATCTATCTTGTAGCCCTGCGATGTGGTGCTGGTAGTGTAGATGTGGGTGAGATAGGAAATGCGGCTGTTGCCGGCTGCGTCCTTGAAGTTGATGTGGTTGGGGTCGAGTCCGCCATCCACAATGCCCGTCACCACGCCTTGGCCGGTGTAGGCTTGTGGCAGGTCGGTGCCCAGGTGTATCTTGTCGGCTCCGGTCAGCACGCGCACCTGGTCCATAAGGGGCTGTGCCTCGCGGCTCAGCTCCACGCGCTGCACTCCGGGCAGCGAGGCTATGCGCTCCACATCGGCTATGGGAATGGCACACAGTGCTATGCCGCCACGCACCGCCATCACCTCCACGCCCTCGCGGGTGAGGCTTTCGGCACCGGCGCCATCGGTGAGCTTTATGAAGCCGGCTATGTGGGTGGCCGGCTTAGTGGCATCCTTGCTGAGCGACTTGGTGCGTGCGTCCACGCGCATTTTGGCCATGGTGCTGCGCTCGTGGCGCAGTGTGGCGCGGCTTTGCAGGTCGAGTGCGGCCTGTGCTGTTGCTGTCATCGTGCCGCCGGCCATGGCTGCGGCGATGAGCAGGGTGCTGAAATGATTGAGTTTCTTCATCCTTGTTACTTTTGTTTTCTTACGCGCAATTATAAGAGACTTCAAGTATGTGTCCCCGTTTTTTTTGATTCTCTTTTTTTGTTTTTCGTAGTGGATATAAAAAAATTCCAGTTGCCGGGCGGCAAACCTTGGGGCTTATCTTCCCGACAACTGAAATATGTGAGTCAATCGCTATGGGCTGCCCTCTCTTGGGCGGCCGGTTGCAATGTCGTTAATTACTTACGAACCACGCGCTTCACACCGCCAATGATGTAGAAGCCCTTGTCGAGTGCGTTGATCTGCTCGGGTGTGGCGTTCTCAATGAGAAGCACGCCTTGTGCGTTATATACGTTGGTGTTTGCGGCCTTGGCATCAGCGCCCACGAGCTCAGCGCCCACGTTGTCGTTGATGGTCACGGTGCAGTCGGCATTGAGAGTGAAGGCAAAAGAGCCATCCTCGTCGGCATCGAGTACCATGTCGCCGACCTTCACGCTCTGAGCGTTGCCGATTTCAATGAGTGTGCCCTGCATGTCGGTGATGCCATTCTTCCAGTCGTCAACCAAGGTGATGCAGTCCTTGGTCACTGTGATTTGGTCGTCGCCGGCCACAACAAATGTTGCTGTGTAGCTCTCGGGCACGGCAGTGGTGTAGGCCTTGAGCACGTCGCCGTCAGCAACCGTAACCGAAGCGTAGGTGCCGTTGGTGTATGTGGGAGCCACGGCCTCGCCATTCTTGTAGAGGTTGAACTGGATGTTGCCATACCAGCCAATCTGGAATGGGTTCAGTCCGTCGTAGAAATAAATCACATTGTAGCCTGTCTCAACGTCGTAGCTGCCACGCTTGGCATCGCTGCAATTGAATTGTGAGGTAGCCTCCTTGTCGTCGATATAGAGGACAAACTGCTTGTCGAGAGAAATCTCATTGGCACGGATTATCACCTGTGAGCCTTCGCTAAGGTAAGCTGTAACACCATAGCCATAGTCGGTTTGTGCATTTCCATCGATAGTGAAGGTCTCATAGTAGTATCCATTGTTAATCTTGAACGACATTACAGGATTCTTGGCCGGAAGCTCAATTATCTGCGAACCACTCACGAGCGTTGCAATATTGTTCTGATAAGCATATCCGTAATATGCGGTCACAGCTTCGGGATTGTCGATATCCACATTCACACAGATGTTGCCGTAAGGCTGTGCGTCGATAGCCACGGTAGTCTCCTCAGTCATCGTGAAGCTGATATAGTAGGAATTCTTCTCAACACCATTCACGAGCACTGAATTAAGCTGATAATTCTCGGTGTCGAGCGTAATGGCTACAATCGACCCCATCTGCACATTGAAGTCGGCCGACATATAGTCGGAAACTATCACACCATCCACACGAACCTCCTTAATCACATCGGCGGGAGCCTCACCGGTCAAGGAGAAAATCAGGGGATAATATTCCTCGGGGAATTTGGCTTTCACATCGATTCGGTCGCCATCCTTGATGTTCACTGTGCAGCCGGTCGATGTAATCGGCTGTGCCTCATCATTGAGTGTGACCGAATAAAGCTGTTTCTGTGAGTTTATATTGCTAAAGTTAATTCGTATTTCGGTGTTGGGGTCGAAAGCTATCACGTTCTCGCCATCTTGGAGAAGGACTGAACGATATGTGCCGGCAAGCTGTGCGTTGACCTGAGTCGGGTCATCAACTGTCACATAGAGCTTTGCAGTGCGCACGGTGGTCTCATCCACTGCTACCACGTCGAGGGTCTTTCCTTCGTAGCTGTCGTAGATTGATATTCCGACCGATGAGCCATAAATCGACTGTGCTATTCCATCCATAGTAACCGACTGGAGAAGATAGCCGGGTTTGGCCTCAACAGTGAGATAGCGATAGGCGTCGATGCTTATTGCATTGTCGCCATCCACAAGGTCGAATGTAATTTGCACTGTGTTGTAGTTTTCATCGTAGCCGTAGTAATAGGCTGATATGGCGTTTGCGTCATTCACATGGAGATTGATGTTCACAGCTCCGGCTGCAAACGACAGCAAGCCCATCACGGCTAAAAACAAAAATGAGTAAAACTTTTTCATAAAAACGCTATATTTTAATTAAACATAATAAGTAATAATCATATTGTTTGTACATTTAGCCTAAGGTATTGTGAATCACCGCCTTGCAGCACTTTCAACTCATAATCTCCTCTCGACAGGCACAAATCACATTTCATTTAGCATTCCCATCGCTCAATTCCCAGTATCTATTGCCGGAAACTCACGACATAAATCTATTGATAATGCGCCACAAAGGTAACGCATTAATTCGAAACTGCCAAGAAAAACCGCCAAAAAATGAATATTTATTACAATATGCACGCCATTTACGCCTAACCGTAATCCTTTCACATTTTTTAGCAACTTTCGTACCAATATTCACCCCTTTTTTGCCAATGAAATAATTGGGCTTGATGATATTTGGATGTAGGAGGGTGTGTCAAAATTCGGTTTGATGACAATCTCATGTAGGGACGTACCCTGGTGCGCCCGCGTTACCGCCTCACAATCAGGCGATGACACAAGTGATTGTTTTCCCAATTTTGATACACCCTCATATTTTGTCACTGCGCTTTTGCTGCCTCGTATGTGTGCCCTGAATGTGGGCTTGCCCATGCTCCTGTCGCAGCCAACGCTTGCTTTTCTCGGCAAAATGTGCTACCTTTGGGGAAACGATTTCTATAAGCTATGGATATCTCTTTGCCTAAACGCATTGATGGCGGCTCCTCGCAGGTGCTGCACAACGTGCACCAGATTACCGTGATAGGAGCGAATGGCGCCGGAAAGACGCGCTTCAGCCGCACCCTTATGCAATCGTGCGGCGACAGGGCTTTTGCCATCTCGGCCCTCAAGGCCTTGTTTCCCCGTGCCGAGCGCAGCTCGCTCCCCGGCTCCATCGACAAGCTCTATGAGGAAAAATCGGCCTCTTCCCACTTCATGCGCGACGATGCTCCCACCGAGTTCGACCGCCTCATGTTCATCCTCCTCCACGATGAGTTCCTCGATATGCTCCGCTACAAGACGCAGCTCCTTGCCGGAGCTCAGCCGCCCATGCCAAGAACAAAGCTCGATGTGGTGGCTCGCCGATGGGAGGAGGTCTTCCCTAAGAATCACCTGCTGCGCGAGAGCGGACGGCTGCTCTTCTCCAACGACTCGGGCGATGAGCCATTTGCCGCCCTGCGCCTCTCCGACGGCGAGAAGGCGGTGCTCTACTACATTGGCGCGGCTCTCTATGCCCCGCAGAATGCCATGATTTTCGTCGACGACCCCGAGTCGTTCCTGCACCACTCCATTATGCAGGCTCTTTGGAATGTGATTGAGCTTATGCGCACCGACTGCACTTTCGTCTATAACACTCACGATGTGGAATTTGCATCCTCGCGCCTCGACAACGTGTGCGTGTGGGTGCGCAACTTCGATGCCGTGGCTGCCGCATGGGACTATGAGGTGGTCGATAAGATGTCGTCGGAGTTCTCCGACCGTCTCGTCCTCGACCTCCTTGGCTCCCGTAAGCCGGTTCTATTCGTCGAGGGCGACGAGACTCACAGCCTCGACTCCCGCTTCTATCCGCTCATCTTCACCGAATACACCGTGAAGCCC
This sequence comes from Bacteroidales bacterium, assembly GCA_029219425.1. Classification (GTDB taxonomy): domain Bacteria; phylum Bacteroidota; class Bacteroidia; order Bacteroidales; family Muribaculaceae; genus CALZFJ01. The sequence continues at coordinate 4,712 of JAQXTJ010000050.1, read as the reverse complement.
CTGGGCAGCTGCAACAAGGTGATCGAATCCACACGGTCGTTCAACGACCTGCGCTCGTTCCACCACCTCGACAGCCACGGCATTGTCGATCGCGACCGCCGCGAGGACAAGGAGGTGCAATATCTGCGCGACAAGAACATCTTCGTGCCCAATGTGGCCGAGATTGAGAACATATTCATGCTCGAAGGCATTATCCGCACCGTGGCGGTGCGGCGCAAGCGCAACCCCGACTCGGTGTTTTTTGCCGTGCGCGATGCCGTGCTTGCAATGTTCCGCCAGCAAATAAAGCAGCAGGCCCTGCAGCATGTGCGCCATCGGGTGAAGCGGAAGGTGGAGGTGCGCATCGACCGCCGCTTCCAGAACATATCCGCTCTCGAGGAGCACATGACCGACCTGGTCAATGAAATAGACCCTCGCGGAATGTATGAGGAGATTTGCCGCCAGTTCCACAAGTTTGTGCAGACCAACGACTATGCCGGCGTGCTAAAGGTGTTCAACGAGAAATCGATGCTGGGCGAGAGTGGGCTGCCTCGCCTCTGCAACTTCCGCTCGAAGGACGACTACATCACCTGTGTGCTCAATTTGCTCAAGGAGGACGGCGCCGACGCTCTGCGCATACGCACGGCCGTGAAGCACTGCTTCGGCATAGCCTGAACCCGCAATGTCCTCTTGGCAAGAACAACAGCTAAAGCATCGCTCCAATCTATCAAGAAAAAAAATGAAAAATAGCATTTCACTATGGCTCGAGTGCGCACGCCTGCGCACTCTCCCCGTCTCGGTGGCGGGCGTGATTATGGCCACCGGCTTTGCCGTGCTCAACCACCGCTTCGCCTGGCTTCCTGCCCTGCTTTGCTTCGTCTTTGCAGTGCTCGCCCAGATTGTGTCGAATTTCGCCAACGAATACTACGACTTCCGTCGCGGCACCGACAAGAAGGGACGCGTGGGCCCGCGCCGCGCCGTAACCGAGGGCGACATCTCCCCACAGCTCCTTCTCCGCGTCACCATCGCCACTCTTGCCGTGGCTTGTGCCGTGGGCTGCTGCCTCATTCCATTTGGCGGCTGGTGGCTGCTCCCGGTGGGCATTCTCATCGCCATCTTCGCATTCGCCTACAGCGCCGGCCCATTTCCGCTCTCCTATCACGGACTGGGTGACGTGGCGGTGCTCATTTTCTTCGGCCTTGTGCCGGTCAACCTCACTTTCTATCTCCAGGCCGGCTACTTCGACCCTCTGTGCATGCTCGCCTCGGTAACTATCGGACTCATGGGCGTGAATGTGCTGCTCGTGAACAACTATCGCGACGCAGATGACGACCGCGAGGCGCACAAGCGCACCACGGTGGTGATTTTCGGCCGCCGTGCCGCCGCTGCCGCCTATCTCATTGGCGGATATGTGGGAATCTCTCTCCTCGCTCCGCTCTGGCTGCTCGCCGTGCCGCTGTGGGTGCTTCCTGTGCCTGCGCTCTATCTGGTGCTGCACACCGCCACATGGCTGCGCCTCACCCGGCGCACCGGCGCGGCTCTGAATCCGCTCCTCGGCGCAACCGCGCGCAATATGCTCATCTTTGCCGTGCTGCTCACGGTTTGTTTCATCATCATTGCCAATTAATACTTCAAAGAAAATAAATGACCGTTTCTACCGATTTCAGCTCTCAGATATCTGCTCTCCTGCCCGCCGAGGAGGCCGAGGCTTTGCTCCACGCCATCCAGTCCACGCCACCTTCGGTGGCAATCCGCCTCAACGCTGCCAAGTGCCGGTCGCTGCCCACCGCAGCGCAGGTGCCGTGGTGCAGCCGAGGATTCTACCTCGATGAGCGCGTGCCGTTCACTTTCGACCCTCTGCTTCATGCCGGAGCCTACTATGTGCAGGACGCCTCGTCGATGATTCTACAGCTCATCGTGGAGAGGCTCGTAAGCTCCCCCGTGCGCTATCTCGACCTCTGCGCCGCACCCGGCGGAAAGACCACCGCCGCCCTCGATGCCCTCCCCGAAGGCTCGCTGATGGTGGCAAACGAGATTATGCCCGACCGCGCCCGCATCCTGCTTGAGAACGTGGCGAAATGGGGAAATCCGCAGTGTGTGGTGACGAGCGACAGCAGCGACCGCTTTGCTGCCCTGAGTGGCTTCTTCGACGTGATTGCCGCCGACGTGCCTTGCAGCGGCGAGGGAATGTTTCGCAAGGATGCCGAGGCTGTGGCCCAGTGGTCGCCGAGGCTTGTGGAGCAGTGCGCAGTGCGTCAGCGCGAAATCGTCGACAACGCATGGCAAGCCCTGCGCCCGGGCGGAATTTTCATTTACAGCACTTGCACCTACAACCGTGCCGAAGATGAGGAGATGGTGGAATACCTTGTAGCCAAGCACGGTGCCGAGAGCATCGGCCTCCGGCTTCCCGACGAGTGGCGCATTTTGCCCGGAGTCGCCACCACGGCCCACTGCTACCGCTTCATGCCCCACCGCACGCGCGGCGAGGGACTCTTCGTGGCTGTCGTGCGCAAGCCCGGCAACGCGCCACATGCCGTAGTCGCGCCCAAGAGGGCCAAGTCATCGCCACGTACTGCCATTGTTCCAAAGGAGGTGAATGGCTGGCTCAACGGCGATTTTGCCTTCGCGGCCGACGAAAAGGGCATTATCAGCGCACTGCCCATGGCTCACACCGACGAAGTGGCATTGCTGCGCTCAAAGGTGCGTGTGCTGAGCGCCGGAGTGCAAGTGGCTGCAATAAAGGGGCGTGATGTGGTGCCGGCGCACCACCTTGCCCTCTCCACGGCGCTCAATCGCAGCGCTTTCCCCTGCTGCGAGGTGGACTACACCACGGCAATAGCCTATCTGCGCGGCGAGAGCATCATCCTCGCCGATGCCCCAAGGGGCTATGTGGCAGTGACCTACCGGGGATTGCCACTCGGCTTCGCAAAGAACCTCGGAAACCGCGCCAACAATCTATATCCCCGCGAGTGGCGCATAAAGAGCACCCACATCCCCGCGCTTCCCCCACAAGTCATCGGGTAACGCACCCAGCCACAGCCCCTCCGGCATGGAGATGCCGATATGTTGCAGACAAAAAACATCGCAAATTCTGCGACGTTTTTCAACATATTATGTCGCACAAAGAAACAGTATCCCATATTTGGTGATTTTTCAAGCTGATTATCACGATTTGTGTCGCTTGGCTGCAACAAAAAAGAGCCCCGGATTGAGGCTCTTTTTTCTATGTATGTCCCGGAGGGGATTACTGCACTGTGCAAGTGTAGGGAATGGTGCTCAGGTCGAGGCGAATGTGCTTCTTGCCTGCGCCCGGAGTAGCCATGTTGGAACCATCTTGCTTGAGGTCGTTGACCGAACCACCAAGGTTCACAGCCCAATCATCGTTGGCGCGGAACTTCCACTCACCACCGGCAGCGAACTCTACGTCGCCTTCCCAAACGAGCATCTTTTCGTCGGTAGCTGTGAGGGCGGTTGAGCCGTTCCAGCCATTAGGAGTAGCGTCACCAATCACACCGATTGTAGTCACCTGATAGAGTGAGTAGGTGAGAGCTGCTGTGCTCACTGTGCACCAGTAGAGACCCTTCTCCTTAACAGAGAGGTTGCCTGCACCACCATCGGCAGAGAGTGTTCCTTCAGCTGCACCCGCACCATAGTTGGTGTGGTTCCAATCGGGAGCGTTGGAGAACTTGAACTCTCCCTCGAGATAAGCATAGCCGAAGTAGTCGGCATAGTTGCTTGTGTAGAGGCGCTGTGAGTTTGCCTGATTCCAGCTATTCGAGCCACCCGGAGTGTAGAGATAATCTATAGCCGAAGTGAATGCGTAGGTGCCTTCCTCCATATTGATGGTGAGCAGGAGCTGTCCGGCAGTCTTCAGGCAGCCTGCACCCGGATCAACGCCGTTGAGTTTCGGAACAATCATACCCTCGGTAGCCTCGTCGCCGTTCTCGGCAGGGCCATACTGTGAGTAGTCGGCATCTACCCAGTTGCCATTTAAGAAAGTTGACTCGGGAACTATCTTCCACCACCATCCGGCAGCCGCATCTTCTTCGCTCACATCAACCTTGAGGGTGAACACAGGATTGTCGTAGGGGTCGCCTGTGTGGTCAAACTTCACAGCCTCGGCTACTGACCATCCGTTGATTGTGCCAAGCAAGTAGTAATTATCCTCAATCTTGAGGTCGCTCGGATAGGGAGTTACGGTGACATTGGCATTGCCAATGAAGTACTCCGGTCCACCTACGCGCACAAATGAGTAGGTGTTCTTTTGCATCCATGCCTGGAAGCGCACATACACTTCCTTGGCCTTGGGGCTGCGGCCCACTACGTTGAGATAAGCCTCCTGTATGTCCGACGCAAGCGCAGTCACCTTGTTGTCGGCAATAGTGGTGTTGACTTCGGCAAACTTGGCGAAATCCTGAGTCTTCGAAAGCTCCATCACGAATATCAGCTTGGTGCCTGCGGGGAGATTCTTCACTTCGGTAACGTCGAAGAGAGGCACAGTGTCGTTAGCCTCGTTGATTGCCTTCAGGTCGATTGCAGCAGGAAGCTTCTGCTCAATAGTGATGCAATTATCCTCCACGAGTGGCTCCTGGGGGTTGGTTTGTGGCAGAGCCTCTACCCAGTCCTCCTCACACGAAGCAAGACCGAGGCTGAGAGCTGCCATCAACATTATACTTAATTTTTTCATATTGAATTCAATGTTTTAATTCGATTTAACGTTGCTGTTAACTTAT
>JAQXTJ010000049.1 GCA_029219425.1 Bacteroidales bacterium | reverse complement strand
AGAAGTTTGCTAAAAAATCACGACCTTTGTGCTATGGAAAATGAATATCTCAAAGCAATAGCAAGTGTTGTGCTACCGGCACAAATATTAGATTATTTTATAGTTGTAGGAGTTGAACAGACTGAAACGGAGATTCATATTAGCTTGGATGAGCTTCCGGATAAGGAGTTGTCAGCAGACGTCCATTTTGAATCGAAGGGCTTTATGGAACCAGTTAATGTTACAGACTTTCCCATAAGGGATCACAAGGTTATCCTAAGGATAAGACGCAGGCGATGGATCGACACACGAACAGGCAAGAGTTTCAGCATACCGATAGACCTTGACATCGTAGCCAAAGGGACACGTTACTCCAAAGAATTTGGAGCTTTTTTAAAAGAGACGTATGGAGACGTCCCCCGTGACCTGCCATACGCTTGAGGATTTCTATCATATAGACGGACATACGTTTGAAAAGCAATACAAGGAAACGCTCAGCGGTTTCCGTCAATGGGATCAGCTGGAGCATGCCGACGAGTGGCTGTTGTTCCCGGAAAATATAGGGCCACGGCTTGCGATAGACGAGTCCTCCCTGTCTAACGGCGAGTTGTACACATTCGTAACCAACCGTGAGGCATGTACACGGGAAGGCTCCCTGGTAGCTGTCGTAGCAGGCACAAGGTCAGAGGATGTGATAGCCGTGCTTCGACGTATTGATGAGCGGCAACGCGATGCTGTGGAGGAGGTGACACTCGATTTATCGGACTCCATGCGTAAGATTGTGCGGAATGTCTTCCCGAAAGCCAGCCGTGTCATAGACCGGTTCCATATTCAGAAACTGGCTTGTGAAGCCGTGCAGGAGCTACGCATAAAGCATCGTTGGGACGCAATCCAGCAGGCAAACGATGAAATGGAGGAGGCAAGGCTGGGCGGAAAAGACTATGTACCATTCAGGTACTCAAATGGTGACACACGCAAAGAACTACTGATACGTTCACGATACCTGCTTTTCAAGTTGGCTGACAAATGGACTGCCAAACAGAAACAACGTGCGGCAATACTCTTTGAGGAATATCCTGACATAAAAACTGCCTATGGACTTTGTCATTCTCTTAGGATGATATTTTCCAAGAATACAATCAAGGATGCCGCACGCCTGTCAATGGCAAGGTGGTACAACAAAGTCGCTGAGTCCGGGCTGCACTCCTTCAACGTCATTGCTGCTACATTTTATGAACATTATGATGAGATTCTAAACTTCTACAACAACCGTTCGTCTAATGCTATGGCTGAATCGTTCAATGCTAAAATCAAACTCTTCCGTGCAAACCTTAGAGGAGTCGTTGATAAAAAGTTCTTTTTATTCCGAATCGCTAAACTTTATGCCTGTCCCCACTAATTTTCTACTGACCCCTGATATCTACTGTTCTGTTACTGGCAAAGGGGCAACAAGAAAGAGCGGCAAGGAATTGCTTCCTGCCGCTCTTTCTTGAGGTCCCTGGCGGACTCGAACCGCCGTAGACGGTTTTGCAGACCGTTGACTAAACCACTCATCCAAGGAACCATTTGTTCTCTATTGCGAGTGCAAAGTTACAACATTTCGGGGAATTGTGCAAGTTATTTGGGCGATTTTTTTGCATCGTCGCAATTATTTTTGCCACGCAGCGAAGTCTTTTTACCACAACACTCTCGCAGTGAGCAGCTTGCGCACCCGGCACTTGGCCTTCGCAATTTTGCCGCCCACGCCACAACGAGAGCCACAACAGCCACAAGGATTGCGGCCACGAGGATATATTGCAGCATTAGGCCCATAGCGCACGAAGTCGGCGATACTCGCTTTCAAAATTCGGAGTGAACACCCCGTTGCCTATTTGGGCGTCAATCTCACTAAGCGACCAGAAGCGGCCCTCATCAATCTCCACTGGGTCGATGGTGATTTGCGACTCATCGGCCACGGCGGTGAAGGCGTTCACCAGCTCGCGCTCCACATCGCTCTCGTGCACATAGCTGAAGAGTGGTGTAGGAGTGAAGCCAGTGAGTCCCAGCTCCTCGCGTGCCTCGCGCAGCAACGCATCGAGCACGCTCTCGCCCAGGTCGATGTGTCCGCCCACGGCAGTGTCCCACTTGCCTGGCTGGATATCCTTGTTCATGGAGCGTTTTTGGAGATATAAGCGTCCTTGATTGTCGCGCACATGCAGGTGAACCACCGGGTGCAGCAGCATGCTGCCCGAGTGGCACTCGCGGCGGGTGGCACTTCCCACCACCTCGCCTTGCTCATTCACGAGCGGAAAAATCTCATCATTTGCCATAAGAAAAAACTATTTGCAGGATTGAGGTTACAAAGAATTAGTTTATTGCCCCTCGCTCCATTCACTTTTTTGCCTTTATTTTTTTCGCCAGCTCTGCCGGTGGCATATCGGCCGGACACTCGCTGAATGGGAGTAGGAAGGTGCAGCCCGAGCGAAACTCGCTGCATCCGTAGGCGGTGCGCCCCCGGAGCAGGTGTCCCTTCTTGCACAGCGGGCACTTGATTTGCTCCACCTCGGTGACAGGTGCTGCCTTGGCGCGTGGTTTGCGCGGAGTCTTTGGCGCGTCGGGGTCTTTAGCCTTTGTCCTGCCCTTGGGCTTGGTTTTCTCCTCCTCTTCAATCACAATGCCGCTTGAGGTGTTGTCGCGCAGCACATTGAGCACAATGTCGTTGATAAGCACTTTCAGCTCGGCGATAAACTGTGCCGGGTCGTACTCCCTGCGCTCAATCTTGCGCAGCTTGTTCTCCCACAGGCCTGTGAGCTTTGCCGACTTGAGAAGCTCCTCCTTGATGGTGTCGATAAGGGCAATGCCGGCAGTGGTTGCCACCAGGTTCTTGCGCTCCTTGCGAATGTATCGGCGCTTGAAGAGAGTCTCGATAATCGCCGCGCGTGTCGATGGGCGGCCTATTCCGTTCTCCTTCATTGCTTCGCGCAAATCTTCCTCCTCCACGAGCTTTCCGGCAGTTTCCATAGCACGCAGCAGTGTGCCCTCGGTGTAGGGCTTGGGAGGCTGGGTGGCCTTCTTGAGCAGCGATGGCTCATGAGGTCCGCTCTCGCCCTCAACCATAGGTGGCATATTGCCGTTGTCGGCCTCGCCATCGGTGTTTTTCTCCTCGTTGTCGGCAGGCTTGTCCTTGGCATACACGTCGCGCCAGCCATTGTAGAGAATCTGCTTGCCGGTGGCCTTGAATTCCACTCCGTTCACGTCGGCCATGACGGTGGTCTGCGAGAACTCGCAGTCGGGGTAGAAAGCGGCGATGAACCGGCGAGCCACCATGTCGTACACGCGCTTCTCCTCCACCGAGAGCGGCACGGTGTGCGGCTTCACGTTGGTGGGAATGATGGCGTGGTGGTCGGTCAC
>JAQXTJ010000048.1 GCA_029219425.1 Bacteroidales bacterium | reverse complement strand
CTTGCTTGATTCGTATCTCGAATGGAATCCAAAATAGGAACCGCCGTATGCGGAACCGCATGTACGGTGGTGTGAGAGGTCGGTAAACGTGAAAATAGGAGATAAACACCTACAATTAGCGTTTACCTCCTACTCGATTTCTTGTGTGTAGGTTTTTTCCCGTCTGTGAGCTGTGGCGCGTTTTCGCCCGGTTGCAGTGCCTTTGTGGGAGAGAGGAGGCACTGTGTGAGCGTCGGCACCACCTGCCGGCCCGCTATTTCACGGCCACGGTGAAGCCGAAGCTGTGCTGCTCGGCGGCGTAGCGGTATTTGTCGAGCGGATGGGCGTGCCATGAGTCGGTTCCGCCGATGCCCTTCTGGATAAGGTCGATGGTGAGAATCGTCTTCTTGAGCGGCGTGAGGTCGCTGGTGTGGCGCTGAGCCTTTGTGAGTCCGGCCTCAAGCTGCGCGTCGGTGAAGTGAAGGGCTGTGAATTGCAGAGGCACCTCGTTGGCAGTCACACTGAGGCTTGCACCGGCGTCGTGCACCTTCACGAAGCGCATGTCGGTGTGGTTGCCGCAGGCCTGCGGACGCACATAGGGATGATACTGCTCGGTCACGGTGGAGTTGTAGAGGCCGAGCGGAGTGCCTGCGCAGCGGTCAATGTAGTTCTCCTCCGGTCCGCGTGCGTAGTAGGTGAGACCTTCCATGCCATCGGCTGTGGTCATGGCCACGCCAAGGCGCATTAGCTCGGGTAGGTCGTTGCGGTGCGGCACGAAGTCGATGTCCACATCCACCGAGCCGTCGAGGCGTATGAGATAGGTCTCGGTCCAGTCGCTCTGCACGTCGCCGAGCCACTTCACGAGCTTCACCTCCACCTCGCCGCTGTTGAGCACGATGTGCTCCAGGCGGCGCACCTGTGCGTTGGCGCCGGCGCAGCGCCACACGGCCTGTGTGAGATGTGATGCGTTGCCGTAGTCGTTGTCGATGGTGCCACGCCAGAAGTTGGGCTGAGTGCGCTCAAGAATCCAGCGGTCGCCCTTCTTTATTGAGAGCGAGGTCCACACATCCACCTTCACCTCCAGGTCGCCGGCCTTGCACACCACGGCCTTGTCGTCGGCCTTCACCACTTCGAGCTTGCCACTGGCGGCAGGCTTTGCGGCGAAGAACGAGCCGCCGAGCGGCATCTGCTCGTGAGCCAGCACATAACCCTCGGGATAGAATTTTGTGGCTTTGCGGGCCTTGGCGGCTACGTTGAGCATCAGCTCAGTGCCCTCAGTCACCTTAATCTTAGGAAGGTTGAGAGTCACCTGCTTCTTGCCCTGCGGAGCCACATTCACCTCGAAGTTGCCACTGGCAGCAGCTGAGCCATTGGAGAGCACCTGCCACTCAAAAGTGTATTGGGAGAGGTCGGTGAAGCAGTTTTCGTTATACACCTCAATGATACCTTTGGCGAGGTCGATTGCGCGGAAGTGCACACACTGGTAGGCCTTCTTCACCTCCGGAATCTGCGGCGACGGGGTGCGGTCGGGGAGCACGAGGCCGTTGATGCAGAAGTTCTCATCGTGCTGCAAGTGAGCAGCGCCGAAGTCGCCACCGTAGGCATAGTAGGGCTTGCCGTTCTCGTCCTTGGTGAGCAGTCCCTGGTCCACCCAGTCCCAGATGCAGCCACCCTGCAGTGGGCGGTATTCACGGATTGCCTCCCAGTATTCGCGCAGGTTGCCGCTGCTGTTGCCCATGGCGTGCGAGTATTCACATTGTATGAACGGGCGAGAGGGGTTCGACTTGGCATATTCAATTGTGCGGTCCACAGGCCAGTACATCGGGCAGATAATGTCGGTGTTCTCGCCCATCTCTGCACGCTCATATTGCACCGGTCGGCTCTTGTCGCGGCCCTTCACCCACTTATAGGTCTTCTTGAACACGTCGCCGTTGCTGGCCTCATTTCCGAGCGACCACACAATCACGCAGGCGTGGTTCTTGTCTCGCTCCACATGGCGCTTGGTGCGGTCCATGTGGGCGGCGTCCCACTCGGGGTTGAAAGCCACGTTCTCGCGGCCGTATCCCAGGCCGTGCGACTCAATGTTGGCCTCGTCGATTACATAGAAGCCATATTTGTCGCACATCTCATAGAAGTAGGTGGATTGCGGGTAGTGGCAGGTGCGTATGGTGTTCACATTGGCGCGCTTCATCTGCTCAAAGTCTTTCATCAGGTAGTGGGCTGCGTGGGCATGGCCAAGGATTGGGTTGTGCTCGTGCAGGTTCACGCCCTTTATGAGCACATATTTGCCATTCACCAGTAGCACGCCATTCTTAATCTCGGTGGTGCGGAAGCCCACTTTGTAGCTTGTGGCCTCTATGAGCTTGCCTTTCGAGTCCTTGAGCGTGGCCACCACAGTGTAGAGGTTGGGAGTCTCGGCGCTCCAGTGAAGCACCTTCAGGCCGTTGCGGGCAATCTGCACGTCGGTGCTTGCGCCGGCGGCAATCTTCACGCCCTTCGAGGTGGTCATCACCGTGTTGCCCTCGGCGTCGAGCAGCTCCACCGTCAGCTTGGCAGGCACTGCCTTTGCATCGTGGTTGCGCAGGGTGAAGGTGGCATTCAGTGTGCCGCGGTCGTAGTTCTTGTCGAGCCCGGCAATGATGTAGGCGTCGCGAATGCTCTGGTTGGCGGTGCTGTAGAGATACACGCCACGGTCGAAGCCCGAGAGTCGCCAGAAGTCCTGGTCTTCGAGGTAGCTGCCGTCGGTCCAGCGGAAGCCCTTCACGGCAAGCAGGTTGTTGCCCGGCTTCACATATTCGGTGATATCCCACTCGGTGGGACTCTTCGACATCTGGCCATAGCCCACTTTCTTGCCGTTCACCCACACATACATACCGGCAAGTCCCGACTCGAAGTGCAGATACACGCGGCGTCCCTCCATGGCCTTGGGCAGCTCAAAGTTGGTGCGGTAGCAGCCTGTGGGGTTGTCGTCGTGAGGAATGTAGGGCGGGTTGGCCGGGAAGGGAAACACCACGTTGGTGTAGATGGGCTTGCCGAAGCCATTAAGCTCCCAGTTGCCAGGCACGGGCATTGTGCCCCACGAGCGGTCGTCGTAGTTCACGGCCTCGAAGCCGGCGGGAGCACCGTCGGGGGTGGGGCTCCAGCGGAATTTCCAGTTGCCCGAGATGTCCTTAAACCACACCGAGTTCTCGCGCACATTGGCGATGGCAGCGTCGCGGTCGGCATACACATAGGCTGTGGCTCGCGTAGGCTCATTTCCCACTGCAAACACGGCCGGATTCTCCCAGTCGTTGGCTGCGCCGTTGGCCGCAAGAGCTGCCAGCACGCCACTCATTGAAAGGATTAATTGCTTGATGTTCATAGATGCTGTTATGTTTTTGTTGTTAGTTAGTTTTCATGATTCCTTCGGGTAATACTCGCATTGCACACGCATTTTTTGGGGGTAAAAAATAGTGCTGTGCAAATATAATAAATTTCGTGCAAAGCCACAAATATTTTCATCGTCTTGAACACTTGGGGGGGGAGTGGCGCGTCGGTTTTTTTATTCGAGCATAGGAGCAGGCAAATCAGGCAAATGCACCTCGTGGTGGGTGTTGCGTCCTGCCAAGTCAGCGCATGTGGCTGCACTGGGCAGAAACGCGAAAAGGTGCTAAGTCGTTGCGACTTAGCACCATAGTAGCCCATAGCAGAATCGAACTGCTCTTTCAAGAATGAAAATCTTGCGTCCTAACCGATAGACGAATGGGCCATCAGCTTGTGTGCGCGGGGCGTGGGTGATGCCTCAATGGCGTGTCACACATATCCCGGCAGCCTATGCGATTAGGCGAGCTTGTTGGCGTGAAGAGCGAGCTTCGACTTGAGGTTCGATGCCTTGTTCTTCGATATCACCTTCTTGCCTGCAAGCTTGTCGAGCATTTGCACAACCTTGGGGAGTGCTGCCTGAGCCTCGGCCTTGTCGGTCAAAGCGCGGAAGCGACGCACGGCGTTGCGTGCGGTCTTTGCATAGTAACGGTTGCGAAGTCTCTTAGCCTCAGTCTGGCGGATTCTCTTAATTGACGATTTATGATTTGCCATTTTAAATCAATGTTTTTTAATTAAAAATGCTTATTATAGTAGCCCATAGCAGAATCGAACTGCTCTTTCAAGAATGAAAATCTTGCGTCCTAACCGATAGACGAATGGGCCATTTCCATTGCTTCGCTCGAAAAGCGAGTGCAAATATACGCACTTTTTCTGAAACCACCAAATTTCTTGTCCACATTTCCCTCGAAACTCCTTGAAAATCGCTCGTTTCTGTCGTTTTTTCGTGTCGCAATGCTGCTTTTTATTGCCTATGAGCCAAGAAGTGGCAGCCAAAATTCACTCCATTTGCAATTTTATTCGTAACTTAGCGGTGCTTTTCGATAAAAAAACAACATGGCTGTGAAATTTCTTCGATATGTATGAAAAGATGCGGGGCATTGTGCTCCATGTGCTAAAATATAGCGACAAAAACTCGATTGCGCACATCTACACCGACGTGCGTGGCCGGATGTCGTTTCTAATTCCGCAGGGCAACACCCGCTCGGCACGAGTGCGCAATGCCACTTTCATGCCACTCTCTGTTGTGGAGTTTGAGGCGAGGCTCATGCCCGGGCGCGACCTTGCCTCGCTGCGCGACGCGAAGCCCGTGGTGCCGCTTCACCGCCTCTACGCCAGCCCGGTGAAGAGCGCGGTGGCAATGTTCCTGAGCGAGCTGCTCACGCGCACCATTCAGGAGAGCGAGCGCAATGCGCAGCTCTGGGAGTATCTTTTCCGCTCGGTGCAGCTGCTCGACTCCATGGAGGATGGCGTGGCCAATTTCCACATTTGCTTTCTCTATAATCTCGGGGCGTTCCTTGGCATTCAGCCCGACACGGGCAGCTATCGCGATGGCTACTGGTTCGACATGGAGAATGGCGTGTTTACCCGCTCTATGCCGCCGAGCCGCAACGCGCTGCCTCCCGATGAGGCGGCGGCGCTCATGCTGCTATCGCGTATGACCTTTGCCAACCTGCACATCTTCAGGCTGACTCACTCTCAGCGCAATGCCATTCTCGATGCCGCGCTGCGCTACTTCCGCCTGCACAATTCCACAGTGGGCACCATGCGCTCACCCGAAATTCTGCGTCAGATTTTCGCCTGACGGGCTGGCTACTGCTTCACCGGCCTGAACCGTGTGCCGCTGGGACGATACACGAGGCTGTCGGCAAGGCAGGGCGCAAGCAGCTTGTAGTCGTCGGCAGGGGTTATTGCCTCGATGTGCTGCCGCGCGGTGATGGTGTGCAGTGAGTCGTCGATAGAGTAGGAGATGAGTGGGAAGCGCACGCCCGCAAGCACTTGAGCAGGCTTCATCTTCGAGCCTCGCGGAATCCTCACGAAATCCTTCATTTGCGGAGCCTTGAAGAGCTTGTCGAGGCTGAGAATCTTTCCCTGTGGGCTTATGGCCATTATGCGGCTGTCGGGGGCAGGGGTGAGCACGGTCTGCACCATGTAGATTACCGTGTCGCGTCCGTGTGTGAGCATGAGCATCTCGAGCTCGGAGGCTGCGCTGAGGCGCGCTTTCAGGTAATTGTCGGTGGCACGGAGCAGCGTTGCCTCCTCGCCATATTCGGTGTCGGCAGGCTCCGTGCGGCCCGCTTCGCGCAGGTAGGCAAGCATCTCGGCACGCTTGTTCGGTGGCAGGGCATGCACGGCGTCGCCGGTGGCTGCCACGAAGAAGTCGCCTACGGTGCGGGCGTTCACGGCGGCAACTGCCAGCGCGGTGGCAAGGGCGATGAATATCAGTCGGCAATTTCTCATCATAGCGGTAGAATTATGTTTCACGCCGTGAAATTAGCGTTTCTTTTTCGAAAACTTATCGTAATTTCCGTGTTTTTCGCGCTTTGAGTCGGTTTTTTTGCTTTTTTTAGGCTTTCCGCTGCCCCACTCATCATCGTGGGCAAAGCTCTTGTCGGCGGCCTGGTCGGCAAACATGGCAGCGCGCCGCTCGCGGCGGTTCTTGGGCCTTGCCGGCTCGGCGTCCTTGGGAGTGCGATCCTTTTTCCCGCCCCTCTTTGCGCCTTTCTTGCTCTCGGCGGCATAGTCCTTCTCGGCATCGGCAATCTCGCAGTAGAGGCGTGTGCCATAGAAGTCGGCGCCCTTCATGGCGCTCACCACGCGGTGGGCGTCGCCCTTGCGCACGTCGAAGAGCGAGTAGTGGGAGAGGAGGTCGATGCGTCCCACATCCACGCGCTGGCCGTGGGTGTTCTGGTTGAGGAGCTCAATGAGGTTCACGGCAAAGAATCCGTCGGCCTTTCCCACGTTCACATAGATGCGCTCATAGCCCTTCTCGGCCACGCGGCGGTCCTTGTCATCGTCGGTGCGCGGCTCGCCCTTGCGGTCCTTCTTGCCCTCGCGCTTGGTGGTGACGATGTCGAGCTGCGGAGCGTCGCGGTAGTAGTCGAGCAGGCGGTTGAACTCAAGCGAAAGCACGCGCTTCAGGAGGTCCTCCTCGCTGAGCCACTCGAGCTTCTTCTGAATGGCAGGGATGTACTTTTCCATTTCCTCCTCGTTCACCTCCACCTTTTCTATTCGGTCGGCGAGGTTGAAGAGCTGCTTCTCTATGATTCGCTGCGGAGTGGGCACTTCGCCGTGCTCAAATTGCTTGCCAATCTTGCGCTCAATCTCCTTTATCTTGCCGCGCTCCTTGGAGTGGACAATGGCAACCGACACGCCCGTCTTGCCGGCACGGCCTGTGCGGCCGCTGCGGTGGGTGTAGGTGGCTGTGTCGTCGGGCAGGCCATAGTTTATCACATGGGTGAGGTCGTTCACGTCGAGTCCACGCGCGGCCACGTCGGTTGCGACGAGGATTTGCAGGTTGCGCTCACGGAATTTCTTCATCACCATGTCGCGCTGCTGCTGCGAGAGGTCGCCATGCAGCGAGTCGGCATTGTAGCCGTCCTGAATGAGATGGTCGGCAATCTCCTGGGTGTCGCGGCGTGTGCGGCAGAAGACGATGCCGTAGATATTGGGGTTGGAGTCGGCCACGCGCTTCAGTGCCTCATATTTGTCGCGGGCGTGCACCAGATAGTAGATGTGGCGCACGTTCTCGGCGCCCTCGTTGCGGGTGCCTATCACATACTCCTCGGGGTTGTGCATGAATCGGGCGGCAATCTTGGCGATTTCGGGCGGCATGGTGGCCGAGAAGAGCAGCATCTTGCGCTCTTCGGGCACATAGGACAGGATATTGTTGATGTCGTCAACGAAGCCCATGTTGAGCATCTCGTCGGCCTCGTCGAGAATCACGGTGTGCACCGTGCCGAGCTGCACCACCTTGCGCTCAATCAGGTCGATGAGGCGGCCCGGAGTGGCCACGATTATCTGCACGCCGGCACGCACGGCACGAATCTGGCTCTCGATACTAGAGCCGCCATACACGGGCAGCACCTTCAGCCCGTCGATATATTTGGAATAGTCGGCAAGGTCGCCGCTGATTTGCAGGCACAGCTCACGCGTGGGAGCAATGATAAGAGCCTGCGGGGCGAGCAAATCCACGTCGATGCGCTGGAGCACCGGCAGGCCGAAAGCGGCGGTCTTTCCCGTACCCGTCTGGGCCAGGGCCACCACGTCGTTATCCTCGTTGAGCAAATGTGGGATTACCTTCTCCTGCACAGGCATGGGATTCTCGTAGCCCATTTCGGCGATAGCCTTCAAAAGATCCTCTCGGACACCTAATTCTTCGAATGTCATATAAATATAAAAAAGTACCTAAAATGAAAATTTTCGCAAAGTTACTCACTTTCATTGAGATTACCAAATTTAGCACAAAGCAGCTACTGAGGTAATCTCAATATATGGGTACTAAAAGAGGGTGCGTCAAAATGGGAAAACAATCACTTATGTAGGGACGCACCCCGGTGTGTCCCTACATAAGTGGTTGTGTCATCGCCTGATTGTGAGGCGGTAACGCGAGGGTGTATCAAAATTCGGTTTGATAATATTTTGATGTAGGGACGCACCCCGGTGCGTCCGCGTAACAGCCTCATAATTAAGCGATAACCAAAGCGACTGTGGGCGGACGCACCAGGGTGCGTCCCTACATAAGTGGTTGTTTTCCAATTTTGATACACCCTCCTACATAAGTGATTGTTTTCCCATTTTGACACACCGTTGTGGTTCAGTGTAATGTGTGGAGACTGGTGCTTTTCCCTTGTCAGGAGTAGTGCGCTGTTAGTGAAATGCTTGTGGGGTGAGGGAGTTGTGGCGCGCTTAGCGCACCACAACTTTCTTGGAAGTGGTGGGTGTGGCTACGATGTAGATGCCTCGGGGGAGGTGGAGCAGGGTGGTGCCTGCGGCGGGGATGCCGCTCCACTGCTCGGTGGCGTCGATCGAGTAGATGCTAAGGGAGGTGCGTCCGTCGGCCTCGATGGCTATGGTGCCCGGGGTGGGGCAGTAGGCGTCCCAGGTGCGCGAGATGGCGGCATCCACGGCTCCGGTGTAGTCGCTTATGGCCACGTCGTCGATATTGAGGCGGCCGCCCGCGAGCTGCTCAATGGCTATGCGCACGGCTCCGGTGGCGTTGATGGCGTAGGAATAGAGCTTGAGGTCGCCCTCGGTGATGGTCACGGCGTCGGCAAGCGTTAGCCACGACTGGCCTCCATCCACTGAGTAGCTCACGCGCACCGTGGCCTCGGCGTCGTTGCCGTAGGGGGCGGCATAGAATGATAGCGTGCCGGCGCCGCGCAGCTTGTCCTCGGCCATGCGCACCCATCGCTCGCCGTTCTTGCCGGTGCACAGGGCGTGGCTGCCATTGTTCTTGTCGCCGGTGCGGCCATAAATTCCCACATTGTTGCGGCTCCACAGGCAGGCATTGCCCTGGAAGTCGCTGGAGATGTAGCCCTCGGCCTCGTCAATCTCGAAGTCCTCGAAGAAGCTCACAATCTCTGCCGCGATTCCGGTCACAGGCACATCGTCGCCCTCGAAGCTGCCGGCGCGGAGCGACAGAGTGCCGCTGTACTCTCCTGCGTCGCTTGGCTGCATTCGCACATATATAGCCTCGCCCTCGGGGTCGATGGTGAGCTGTGAGGCCCACTGCTGCTTGTCGGTGCTCAGGGCGAATGGCTCGGTGATTTCCACCGTCACCGGGTCGGTGATATAATCGGAGAACACCTCAATCTCCACCGGCTCCGATGGCTTGCCCGGCTCGGCGCTGAGGGTGAGATTCCCTCCGGGAATGATGAAGGTGAGCACTTTCTCGGGGTCGGAGGTGGCGACGCTCACCACGCGTGAGCTGCGGCCGTCGGTGGCTGTGAGCCAGTAGCAATAGGTGGTGCTTGGCTGCACGCCGGTCACGTCGATGCACTCCTCGCTTGTGTCGATTTCCATTGGGAAACCTGCCACATAGGTGGTGAGGTCGCTCTCGGTGACGTGAAGGGTGTAGTAGCCCGCAAAGTCCACGTCAATCCAGTTGGCTGTGAACGATGTGGGGGTGATATTCGTGGCCTCGCCGGCAGGGATGCCGTCGGTGCACTCGGCAGTGAGAGTCACGGTGGCACTCACCTCGCTGCTCGACAGCCGCAGGGTGGCAGTGTGGCTGCCCACGGTGGCTGGCAGGAAGGTTACGTCGAAGCTGGTGCCCTCCTTGGCTGCCGAGGCTGTGATAGCCGACTTCGATGCGGTGAATGCCGTGCTTCCGCTTATGCTCACGGTGAGGTCCTTCTGCAAGTCGGAGCCTTTCACCTTGATGCGGTGCACCAGGGGCACATTCACTCCTGTGATGCCAATGGAGGCGCTGCTGCCATCCACGGGGAGAGTGAGCATGGGGTCGAGCACGCCACCCGGAGTCCAGCCGTCGTCCTTGCGAGTGCCCCACACATATTCGGCGAGCTCGGGATGGTCGATGAAAGGGTTGCGGTTGTGCTGGTGGCGTTCCACGGCGTTGTTGCGGTCGATTTCCTTCTGGCTCACCGGGTCTTGGCGGTGCCACTTCATGAGCAGGTCGATCGACCATGAGCTGAAGCAGGGGTAGCGGTTGCCGGCAAGTTGCGGACTGCTCCACGAGCCAATACGGCTGTTGTAGGCCGCCGCCATGTAGAAGTAGGTGCGGGCAAAGTCGCCCTTGTATTGGTCGTCGGGCTCAAACACCGTGCCCGAGTAGCCCGCGAAGGTGCTTTTGCCAAGGCGTCCAAGGGCGCGGATGTTGCCCTTGGAGCTAACGTATGAGCCGTTGGCACACTCGCCGTAGGGGTAGTTGCTGCGCTGTCCGTTCACTTTGCCGTCTGTCGGATAGATGTGGAAGGCGTCGGTGACCATGGGCGACTGGTCGTCGAACCAGCTCTTGGGGAACGAGTGCTCACGGTTGTAGCAGTCGCCAATGGAGCTGTAGCTGCCGCAGCGGTCGCCCGAGCCGGTGCTGTATTTGGTGGTTGCATACATGTCCCAGATGTAGCCTTCGGAGGTCACGACGCGGTTTTGATACACGTTGTAGAGTTAGCTGTAGCTATGTGTGGTGTGGGAGCCTACAATCGACTCCAAGGCGCGTAGCAGGTCGCCTTTGTTCTTTCCAATGGCCGAGTCGTAGTATCCGCTCGGAGCCTGTGCGCTCGCTATGATGGCTATCACAGCCGAGAGCCACAGCAGCACTGTTTTTTTTGACTGATTCTTCATTCCTTGTGAAAATAGGGTGAATTATTGATTGTGTTTTTATTCATGAGGGTCTTCTTTCACCTTGCCGGCAAGCATTCCGCAGGCGGCAAAGATGTCCTCGCCACGGCTGCGGCGAATGGTGCAGATTATGCCCTGGTCGTTGAGGCGGTCGCGGAATGCCACCATGTTCTGCTCATTCGATGTGCGCAGCGGCGAGCCCGGGATGGCGTGGAAGCGTATCAGGTTCACGCGCGCGTCCACATGCCGCAGCAGCTTCGCGAGGGCGTCGGCGTGGGCTGCGTCGTCGTTGAGCCCCTCCCACATTATATATTCCACCGAGAGGCGGCGCTGGTGGGCAAAGTCGTAGCCACTGAGCAGCTTCATCACATCACTCACTGCAAACGCGCGCTCCACCGGCATGAGCTTCTCGCGCTCGGTGTGGAAAGGCGAGTGCACGCTTATGGCAATGTGCACGCTCGTCTCGCCAAGCAGCCGGCGCAACTCGGGCATCTTGCCTATGCTCGACACCGTGATGCGCTTTGGGCTCCACGCAAGTCCCCACTTGGCAGTGAGCACATCGATAACCTGAAGCACGGCATCGACGTTGTCCATAGGCTCGCCCATGCCCATAAACACCACATTGGTGAGCGACGCAGCCTCGGGGATGCTCAAAATCTGGTTGATGATTTCGGTGGGGGTGAGGTTGCCGTGATAGCCCTGGCGGCCGGTCATGCAGAAGGTGCAGCCCATGCGGCATCCCTTCTGCGACGAGATGCACAGCGTGGCGCGGTCGCCATCGGGGATATACACGCTCTCCACCGCCTTGCCGTCGGTGGTTGCAAAGAGATACTTCACCGTGCCATCCACGCTGCGCTGCTCGTGCATGGGGGCATAGCGTCCCACGGTGTAGCGCGAGGCGAGCTTGCGGCGGTTGGCCTTCGAGATGTTGTTCATGGCCTCAAAGTCGGCTGCGCGGTGGGTGTAGAGCCACTCGGCGAGCTGTGTGGCGGTGAAGCGGGGCATGCCCAGCTCCTTCACCACTCCTTGCAGCTGCTCGAGCGTGAGGCCGAGCAGGGGCCGCATTTCCATATCAGTGTTGTTGTCCATATTGTCGAGATTGCAAAAAAAGTCGTTAAAATTACTCATTTTTCCACTAATGCCCAAGGAAAACCATCACTTTTTGTGGCCGGCAGCCCCAAATCCCCTGTAGTGAACCCGAAATGACGCAAAAGCGCTGCATTGAGGGGGACGATTTTATGCTGTAGAACATAAAAATTGTGCCTTTTTCGCATTTTCTCAGGAAAAATGCGTAACTTTGCAGCCCGAAAACAACGTGAATAACAAGAACTAAGCTGTAACAAATCTTATTTTATGTCCTACAACTTACTGAAAGGAAAGCGTGGTATCATCTTTGGTGCCCTTAATGAGAAAAGTATTGCCTGGAAAGTGGCTGAGAGAGCCGTGGAAGAGGGCGCAACAATCACCCTGAGCAACGCGCCTGTGGCTGTGCGAATGGGCGATATTGAGATTCTCGGCCGTAAGCTCAATGCCGAGGTTATTCCTGCCGATGCCACAAGCTATGAGGAGCTGGAGAATGTGTTCCGCCGCTCGGTGGAGGTGCTTGGCGGACAAATCGACTTCGTGCTGCACTCTATCGGCATGTCGCCCAACGTGCGCAAGAAGCGCACCTACGACGACATCGACTACGACATGATGGCAAAGACCTACGACATCTCGGCAGTTTCGTTCCACAAGATGCTCCAGGCTGCCAAGAAGAACAATGCCATTGCCGACGGTGGCAGCGTGGTGGCTCTTTCTTATATCGCCGCCCAGCGCACTCTCTTCGGCTACAACGATATGGCCGACGCCAAGGCCCTGCTTGAGTCCATTGCCCGCAGCTTTGGCTACATCTACGGCCGCGAGCACGGCGTGCGCGTAAACACCATCTCGCAGTCGCCCACAATGACCACTGCCGGAAGCGGAATCAAGGGAATGACTTCGCTCTTCGACTTCGCCAACCGCATGTCGCCGCTGGGCAACGCCAGCGCAGAGGACTGCGCCGACTATTGCATTGTGATGTTCAGCGACCTCACGCGAAAGGTGACTATGCAGAACCTCTTCCACGACGGCGGATTCTCGAGCATGGGTATGAGCTACCGGGCCATGGACCAGTATCAGAAGAGCCTGAATGAGGACGACTTCCTCAACCCCGACGGCACAGTGAAGTACGGCTAACAGCCGCACTGCAAGGGCGTTTCGAAACAAGTGAAACCACAATTGCAGGGACGCACCCTGAAGCGTCCGCGTTACTGCCTCACATTCAATTATTAAAGTGGCAGATATGCGGACGCTTCAGGGTGCGTCCCTGCAATTGTGGTAATCATCAATTATGATACCCCCCCCATTGAGGGGGCGGCGGCTGGCTTAGAGCGCGAAGGCAAACTCGAGGATGGCAAATACCACCACCAGAGTGAGTGCGATAATCACGCTGCCGGCTGCAAACTTATTGTTCATGAGATAGAGGGCAAGCTCGTGGCGTGGCAGACGCTCGGGCTTGGTGTTGGCGCAAGATGCCTCAAGCTCTTGAGCCTGACGCGCCATTTCGGCATATTCCTTTTCGTTAATGTCGGTCTTCATCTGTCGGTTTGTTTTTGCTATGAATGGATTAATAATTATCGTTGTTGGCGAGTGCAAAGTTACGCATTTTTTTTGAGAAAAGCCCTTGTGGAAAATTAAATTAATTGATAATTGCTTAATCGCATTTTTTTGTTAAAAAATATTGGAGATTACATTTTTTATGTTAACTTTGCACTTTGTGAACGCATTATTTTTAAGTTATTTGGGAGTGCAGACGATTTATTCCGGCTTTGTTTCCACCCCTGTTCGTTGCAATGAGATGGGGTGGCTTGAGAATTGAGTGAATAGTGTCGGCGCATCGGAGTCCATCAAATAAGAGTGTTCTATTGTGTGTGAGCCGAATCCATGGACTATAGGCAGAGTTGTTACTTGTCAACTTATACAAATTTTACTGTTATTTTTTCTGATCATTAAAAATCATTAGGCTATGAGAAGAGAGTTGAAGTCAATGTTGATTGGTGCCGCGCTATGTGTGCCAGTTGCAATGGTTGGACAGGAATTTTTGCCCGCCGACAGTGTGAGAGTTATTAAATTCAAGAAAAACTATGCCAAGGTGGAGAACCACTCATTCTTCATGCTGGGAGCCGACGATAAAAACAAAGTCTCGGCCATCAATGGCTATGAGATTCCAGCCTTCACCCCCGAGACGTGGACTATCGCGCCCATTGCCGGCGGCAACGTGCTCTTCTCGAAAGGACGCAACGTGTCGGTGAAGGATGTGTTCTCGGGTGAGGAAGACAACGAGCGCCACATCATAAAGCTTGCCGACAAGAAAGCCACCGTGAGCCGCCTTGCCTACTCGCCCGACGCCACTTATGTGCTGGTGGTTGACAGCAACAACAAGCTCACCAAGTGCCTCACCGACGCCACCGTGAAGAAGGACGAGCGCGTGCGCTTCAGCTTGCAGCTAAGTGCCGCTCCCTCGGCAATTCTCATCAACAATGCAGCCAATGCAGCCCTCATCACCATGGGCACAAAGGTGGCAGTGCTCAATCTTGAGCGTGGCACCGTGCGCAAAGAGCTCGATTTTGGCACCAATGTAGCCGATGTGGCCTATTCGGCCGACTGCCGCGAATTTGCCGTGTTGCTTGCCGACGGCAAGCTGAAATTAATTGATGTGGCATCGCTGGGCGAGAAGAAGAGCTACGAGGTGTCGGGCTCCGTGACCGGATGCGGCATAATGAACCAGGGCAAGTATGCCGTGGTTGCAAATGCCGACAAGTTTGTGGCAATCAACCTTATCACCTCGCACATCGACTACATCCTCACCGCCGACAACACCGACTTGAAATACTTCGACATGTTTGAGGATTCATTCGGCCACGAAAATCTGCTCGCATTCCATACGGGAACCATGAGTCAATTCAACCTAAGCACCCTGGAGCGCTACCACACTATGGACCTCAAGAATGAGCTCGACCTGCGTATGGCCGAGTGGAGCAAGATGCTCCCCGGAGAGAGCCAGGACGAATACCGCAACCGTGTGAACGATGAGAGCCGCGCTCAATATGCTCTCCAGCTCGAGCGCGAGATTGCCACCGGCATGGCCGGCGACCTCATCGGCCAGCAGGAGGCCAAATTCGGAAACTACTTCGAGGGCAACCAGGCTCTGGCCATCGACTTCAGCGAGATGCCATCAATCTACCTCAATATCCCGGCCGAGGACCTCAAGGACCTCAAGACAATCGACGACCTTGAGTTCTTCAACACTCAGTATGGACTCACAGCCGACGACAAATTCGAGGTTATCTACACCGAGGCACGCAACAAGACAACCGGCAAGACCTACATCTACGACAACTTGCAGCGCAAGAGTATGGCATTCGACGAGGAATCGTTTGTGCCCATGGAAGTGGTGCAGCTCGCCAGCATCGAGGCGGCCAAGCTCGAGGAAGTGAAGGAGGAAGTGGTGACTGCCGCCAAGAACGACAACATCCTCACCGACCACACCCACATCACCGTGACCACCGAGGTGGAGAAGGACGTGGATGCCGATGGCAACAAGATTCTCAACTATCTGGTCAACTACCAGTATGAGGTGGAGGAGGAGTTCTCGGCACGCGACGACTTCAAGGCCGGCAAGTACAACACAGCCGAGTCGAACGCCGCCGTGCAGATGATAGAAATCGTGAAGAACTCGCTCAAGGGCGACTTCGCCAAGTATCTCACCGACAGCAAGCGCCTCGAAGTGTCGGTTACCGGCTCGGCCGACGCCACTCCAATCATAGGCACACTGGCCTACAAGGGCGAGTATGGCGACCTCAAGGACCAGCTCGTGTATCAGAATGGAGAACTCTCGACAATGAACGTGACCAAGGCCAAGGGCATCACCAGCAATGAGCAGCTTGCCCTGGTACGCGCCGTGGGTGTGGCCGACTGCCTCAATAAGAACGTGCTCGCCGGCACTGCCATCGACACCAGCTACAAGTATTTCATCGACGTAGCCAAGGAGAAAGGCAGCCAGTATCGCCGCATAAAGGTGTCGCTTAAGTTTATCGACACTTTCAAGAAGAAGTAAGCCCACGCGCCAACACACAAGCATATCAAAGAGCGTGTGTGTCATAATTAGGTCTGATGATACTTTGATGTAGGGACGCACACCGGTGCGTCAGCGTTACCGCCCGATAATCAAGCTATAATAAAAGTGCGTGTGGGCGGACGCATCGGGGTGCGTCCCTGCATAATTGGATATTCCCCAATTCTGATACAGCCTCATTTCACCTAAAAAAATTAGGGAGAAACCCTCAAGCCCGGCAGCTGCCGGTGCCGTCAGCAACGAATAAACAAAATTAACGATGAGATTCATTCGCTTTATTTTCATTACGCTTGCCGCTATTGTGTTTCCAATATGCGTAGTCGGGCAGGAGGCGCTCACCATCGACACTGCCAGCGACTCCATCACCACCGATGCCGCATCCATCATGCTAATGCCGCTCAAGATGCAGGCCGACAGCCTCGTGCGCTGCTATGAGGCAGCACGGCAGAGCGCATCAGGCAACAAGCCTTTTCTCTACAATCTGCTCAATGAGTGCTTTGAGCGCAACACTGAGTATCTGCAATCTAAAGAAATCACTCCCACCGACTATGTGGCCGTGAAGGAACGCCTGCGCCAGTTGCACCCGCAGCTGCAATTTGCAGGTGTGTTCTTTGCGCAGCAAGGCGACAACGCCACCGCAGTGAGCCTCCTTGAGAAATACATTGATATGCCCAACACCGAGGCTTTCAAGAACGAGCGCATCGCATTCTCTGACAATCTGCCCACTCTGCTCTATTTCGTGGCTTCCAACAAATTCAACTCCCAGGACTTCGATGCCGCGATTAAATACCTCAAGGCCTATCTCGACACTCACGACCAGAAGCAGGAGCGCCTCGTGCTCATGTATCTGAGCAAGGCCTACGGCTACAAAGCCGACGACGAGAACCAGATTCTTACCCTCATGCGCGGCGTGCAGAAGTATCCCACCGACCAGTATATGCTTCACGACATTGTGAAGTATCACATTCGCTCGCGCAACGTGGCACAGGCCGAGCTCTACCTGCCCGCCTACGAATCAACCAATCCCAAGCCCACCGACCTCTATGAGCTGCGTGCAGGCATAGCCGAGATTAAGGGCGACTATTTCACTTGCCTCAAGATTAGCGAGAAACTTTATGAATACGACCGCAACAACTTCGACTATTCCAAGATACTTGCCCGCTCGAGCTACAATTATGTGGTGATGGAGATGAACAACGGCCGCACTACTGCCGACGGCTCGCCGGCCCCCGACCTCATTCCTTACCTCGAAAATGCAGCCAAGCTCTTCGTGCAGGTGAACAACGTGAAGCCACAGAAGGCCTATCTCGACGGACTCATCGACACCTACCTCCTCCTTGGACGCCGCGACGAGGCCGAGAAGGTGGCTCAGCGCATAGGCCGCCAGATTGAGGGCAAGCAGGGCGCCAAGAAGATGCTTGCCGAGCAGCACTCCGGACCATCGGCCGGAAGCGGACGTATCACCTCCACCGGAGTGCCTCGCTTCTCCGTTTTCTTGCAGACCTACCTCGACGACAAGCTCCGTGTCTGGATGCAGAAAGGCCAATTTGAGAAAACCTCCGACTATGAGGCGCGCACCACCGGCGAGGGCCTCGAAGCCAAGAAGCAAGAGCTGCTTGTCAGCGCAAAGGAGGCCTACATACGCCAGTATAGTGCCACTATGCAGGTGAGCAACATCATCATTGGCGGCTACGACCCCGACCACGAAGTGTATCTCATTCACTACAACCACGGCGAAATGCTCGTGCGTGTGCCACTCGATGGTGAGCAGGCACAGAAGTTCCAGACCGACTGGGCAAGCCGCCGCGTGAGCCTCGCATCGCCCAAATTCGACATCTCGGGCGACTCGCTGGTGCTCGCACGCCTCGACTTCGTGTCGCAGTCGGGCTACACCTACCACTACGACATGACCGAGGCTCTGAAATATGAGGACGTCGATGTGAAGGTGTCCAACCCCATCTCCGTAATCAGCGGCGACCTACTCGCCAGCCTCGGCGGCGGCAACAAGTCGAAGCAGCAAATCGAGAACACCACCATAGAAATTGGCGACGACGACAAGAAATCCGACATCGACGTGGATATCCCCGTCGATTCCATTCAGAACCTCTACACCTTTGTGCTCGTGATTAGCAACGAGAACTATCAGTTTGTCGATAAGGTGAGCTATGCGCTCAACGACGGCCGATCCTTTGTCGATTATTGCCGAAAGACTCTGGGTGTGCCCAGGAAGAACATATACGAAGTGAGCGACGCCAGCTACTTGATTATGCAGGGCAAAATCGATTATTTCTGTAAACTCGCCAAGGAATATGGCGCTGCTGCCCGCGTGATTGTGTATTACTCGGGGCACGGTGTCCCCAATATGGATACTCAGGAGGCTTTCATGCTCGCCATCGACGGCTCGCCGCTCAACATGTCGGGCGTGATAAAGCTCGACTCATTCTATGATCAGCTCGCCTCCACGGGGGTGAAGAACGTGAGCGTGTTTCTCGACTGCTGCTTCAGCGGCGCGTCGAAGGCCGGAAACATGCTCGTGAGCGCCCGCGGTACAGTGATTAAGCCCCGCGACTGCGATCCTCGTGAGAACATGGTGGTGATGACTGCCTGCTCGGGCGACGAGATAGCATTCCCCTACAGCGACCAGCACCACGGCATGTTCACCTACTTCCTTCTCAAGAAGCTCAAGGAAACCCGTGGCGAGGCATCGCTGGGCGAGATATTTGAGTATGTGAAGAACAACGTGCGCCGCCAGACACTCCACGAGAAGCAGCGCCTGCAAATTCCAAGCGTGAACTTTGCCGACGCACTCACCGACACCTGGCAGTCGCTCCGCCTGAAGTGAGCCGTGAGCTATGAGCCGTGAGCTGTGAGCTATGAGCCACATTGCAAAAAGCCGGTAATCAGCCCAAAGCTCAAAGCCCAAAGCTCAAAGCCCAAAGCAGTAAGTAAAAAAAGACAAAAATATTAATATTATATGAAGACAACAATAAAACTGATTACACTTGCCTTGCTGTTTGTCCTGATATCTCCCAGCGCTATGGCGCAGAAGGAAGTGACAGTGGAAGGACGTTACCGATATGTGATGGAAGACGATGAAACTCAGGCTCAGGCTCGAGCCAAGGCTATCGACCAGGCACGCATCGAGGGGCTTCGAGAGAAATTTGGCACCTACATCACCGGCACCGGACTGAGTCAGGTGGTCGATGGCACCACAAAATATGTGCATCTGGGAATGAACGAGGTGAAAGGCGAGTGGGTTCGCGACCTCGAGGAGCCAAAGGTGACCCGCGAGCTCGACCCCTCGGGCAACCTAATCTTCACCGCCATTGTGCGCTTCAAGGCCCGCGAGCGCATCAACGAAGCAGTGGAAGTGCAGGCCAAGCTGCTGCGCAACGGCACCACTCTGCGGCACGAGGGCTCCGAGTTCAATTCGGGCGATCAGATGTATATGTGGTTCAAGTCGCCATGCGACGGCTTCGTGTCGGTGTATATCGAGGGTGAGGACGACACCGTGTTTCGCCTCCTCCCTTACTCCCGCTCCAAGGAGCATTCCTACAAGGTGAGAGCCAACACCGAATACACTTTCTTCTCCCGCCAGCTTCGCAAGAAAGGTGAGAACGGAGAGGAAGAAGAGTCGGATCTATTGATAGATGAGCAGCTCATGACGGCCTCTACACCCACCGAGTGGAACCGCATTTGCGTGATATTCTCCCCAAATGAGTTCCACATTGCTGCCGACAAAAAAGGGCAAATGGTGAGCGGCAAAAAGGAAGGGCTGAGCTTGTGGCAGGCACAGCGCACCCGCGAGCTGCCTAAGAAGGAATTTCAGGACTGGCTCGCCAAGCAGCGCACCCGCGACCCCAAGATGAGCTATATCCCAATCGACATTGTGATACACCGCAAGCAAGAGTAGGGCGAGTGTGTGTATTCACATCCACCGGCTCACCGGCAATGGTGCGAGAGTGGGAAGTCTTTATGTAGCATCGAATAGGATTTTTTAAGTACACATACCGGCACGCAAGCCGAAATCACAGGAAAAGCCAGCGGTATCGTTTCTTCCCTCGCTGCGTGCAAAGAATCTTGCAAAAAAAACTGTGGGGTGGCAGGTGGTTTTTTTGCGTTGCAGGCGTGAAATCTCGTGGATTTTAAGTAACTTTGCATTTTCTAATGTGTAACTAAAAAATTAACTAAGGTGGATACTAAGTATATTTTTGTTACCGGCGGAGTGGTTTCGTCTCTTGGAAAGGGCATCATTTCTTCGTCGTTGGCGCGATTGTTGCTTTCGCGCGGATATAAAGTGACTATTCAAAAGTTTGACCCCTACATCAATATCGACCCGGGTACGCTCAATCCCTACGAGCACGGTGAGTGCTATGTGACTCACGACGGTCACGAGGCCGACCTCGACCTTGGTCACTATGAGCGATTCACCAATATTCACACCTCGCGTGCCAACAACATCACCACCGGACGAATCTACCAGAGCGTAATCGACAAGGAGCGCCGCGGCGACTATCTCGGCAAGACCGTGCAAATCGTGCCTCACATCACCGACGAGATTAAGCGCAACGTCAAGTTGCTCGGCAACACGGGAAAATACGACTTCGTTATCACCGAAATCGGTGGCACCGTCGGCGACATCGAGTCGCTTCCTTTCTTGGAATCGATGCGTCAACTCAAGTGGGAACTCGGCAGCAATTGTATCTGCATCCACTTGACCTACGTGCCCTTTATCAAAGCGGCAAAAGAACTAAAGACCAAACCTACGCAGCACTCGGTTAAGCAGTTGCAAGAGGTCGGTATTCAGCCCGATATATTGATTCTGCGCACCGAAAAAGACATCCCGGTGGCAATGCGTCGCAAAGTGGCGCTGTTCTGCAACGTGTCGCCCGACGCCGTTATCCAATCAATCGACGTGCCGTCGATCTACGAAGTGCCTTTGACGATGCACGAGCAACACCTCGACGAGATTATCCTGCGCAAGACCAATACGCCCTACGAGGGCGAGCCCGACATGTCGCGCTGGACGGCATTCCTCGATAAGATGAAGAGCGCCGAAAAGACAGTTACAATCGGTCTTGTAGGTAAATACGTCGAACTCCAAGACGCATATAAGTCAATCAACGAGTCGCTTTTCCAAGCAGCAACATACAACAATCACAAACTCAATCTCGTCTACATCCACTCCGAGAAAGTCGACGACGGCAACGTGGCAGAGAAAC
>JAQXTJ010000047.1 GCA_029219425.1 Bacteroidales bacterium | reverse complement strand
TTACGAAAAATTCCACCGGGTAGTCCTGCCAGACGAGGTCCTGCAGCGGGCAGCCTCGATGGCTGAACGCTATATCACCGATCGTTATCTGCCCGATAAGGCCATCGACCTTATCGATGAGGCTGCTGCAAAGTTGCGTCTTGAAATAGACTCAGTGCCTCAGGCTCTTGATGAAATTATGCGCAAAATCACCCAGCTCGAGATTGAGCGCGAGGCTATTAAGCGCGAAGGCGACTCGCAGAAGATGGCCGAGCTCGACAAGGAGCTTGCCAATCTGCGCGACACCGAGCGCGACTATAACGCCAAATGGAAATCGGAGAAGGAACTGATTAACCGCATACAGCAGAACAAGATCGACATTGAGCAACTCAACTTCGAGGCCCAGCGTGCCGAGCGCGACGGCGACTATGCCCGTGTGGCCGAAATTCGCTATTCGCGCATCAAGCAAAAGCAGGACGAGAACGCCCACTTGCAGGAGCAACTGAAGACCATGCAGGGCGACAAGGCTCTCATCAAGGAAGAGGTCGATGCCGACGACATTGCCGGAGTGGTATCGCGCTGGACAGGAATCCCTGTGATGAAGATGGTGCAGAGCGAGAAGGAGAAGCTGCTTCACCTCGAGGACGAGCTCCACAAGCGCGTGGTGGGTCAGGAAGACGCTATCCGTGCAATATCGGATGCCGTGCGCCGCAGCCGTGCCGGACTTAACGACCCGCGCCGTCCTATTGGCTCATTCATCTTCCTTGGAACCACCGGTGTGGGCAAGACCGAGCTTGCAAAGGCTCTTGCCGAATACCTCTTCGACGATGAGAATATGATGACGCGTATCGACATGAGCGAGTATCAGGAGAAATTCTCGGTGACCAGGCTCATTGGCTCGCCTCCAGGATATGTGGGCTACGATGAGGGTGGACAGCTCACCGAGGCAGTGCGCCGCAAGCCCTATTCTGTGGTGCTCTTCGATGAGATTGAGAAGGCTCATCCCGATGTGTTCAACATACTTCTGCAAGTGCTCGACGACGGACGCCTTACCGACAACAAGGGCCGCCTTGTGAACTTCAAGAACACTATCATCATCATGACGTCGAACCTTGGAAGCGAGCTGATACGCGAGCGCATGGAGAAGCTCAACGACTCCAACCGCGAGCAGATTATCGACAGCACCAAGCACGACGTGCTCGAGATGCTCAAGCAGCGAGTACGCCCCGAGTTCCTCAACCGTATTGATGAGATAATCATGTTCACGCCGCTCAATGAGGCCGAAATCAAGCAGATTGTGGGCTTGCAGATTGATGGTGTGCGCAAGCTGCTCGCCAAGAATGGAATAGAGCTGCAAATCACCGATGCTGCTATGGAACTGCTCGCTCGCGAGGGCTACAACCCCGAGTTTGGCGCACGCCCCGTGAAGCGTGCAATTCACCGACTGGTGCTCAACGAATTGTCAAAAGACATCCTCGCCCAGAAGGTGAACCGCGACAAGCCCATTGTGATCGATGCCACCGCAGGCATCTTGCACTTCCGCAATTAATCTCAATGAAAAGCACAAATACTCCCAGCGAGGGGAGGGACAGCGACCCACCGGCCGCCGCCCCTCCCCTCGCCTGCTATGTGAGTCCTGAGACTTTTGGCTCAATATTGCCTTGAGAAAATTTATGGGCATATTTGAGAATGATAACGAGAATTGAAAGATACTTGAAGTGGAAACTGAAAAATATTTTAGGATTTTTTTCGTGCTTTGGCGAGAAATTAGTAATTTTGGCATTTAATTTGCTAATAATATGATTATAGCGGCTTTTTGCCGCATTTTGAGCCGAAACGAAACACTGACGACAATAACACTATGACAAAATTCTTTAATGAATTCGACAATATGGCAGGCGACGACGCGCCACAGATAATGCCAATTTTTGCTGAAATTAGGGTTGGAAACAATGAAGGCGACGAGGAAACCCCCATTGCCACCACCGATGTGCCCGTGCTTGCCCTGCGCAACATGGTGCTATTCCCGGGCGTGACCATGCCCATCGCCATTGGCAGGCCCAAGTCGATTGAGCTTATTAAGACTGCCATGAAGCAACGGCAAAGCATCGCCGTGATGTGCCAGAAGGACGGCGACGTGGAAGACCCCACAATGAGCGACCTCTACAACATAGGCACAGTTGCCGATATTGTGAAAATTCTTGAGCTTCCCGACAACTCCACCAATGTGATTCTGCAAGGCCGCACCTGCTGCCGCCTCGACGCTGTAACCAGCGACACTCCATATATGCGCGGCTCAATCACCCTTATTGACGAGACGCTGCCTTCGACGAGCGACAAGGAGTTCCTTGCCCTCATTTACTCCATCAAAGAACTGGTGGGACACATTCTGCACGACATGGATGGCTCAAAGGAAATGCTCTTTGCCATTAAAAATATCGACAACCCAATTTATCTCATAAATTTCCTTGCAGCCAACATGCCTTTGCTACCCGAGCAGAAGCAGGAGCTGCTGCAAGAGTCGGAAACGAAGAAGCGTGCCTACAAGCTGTATGCAATGCTGTCGAAAGAGGCTCAGTTCCTTGCCCTGAAGGCCGACATCCAGTCGAAAACACGCGAGGACCTCTCGCAGCAACAGCGTGAGCATTTCCTCCAGCAGCAGATTCGTACTATTCAGGATGAACTCGGCAACAGCGTAGATGACGACATTGCCGAACTCGCCGAACGTGCCGACAAAAAGAAATGGAACGAGGAAACGGCAGCAGCCTTCGAGAAAGAGCTGAAGAAGCTCGACCGAATCAGCCCGCAGTCGCCCGACTTCTTTGTGCAATACACCTACCTCGACACACTGCTCAATCTTCCCTGGAACGAATACACCACCGACAATTTCAACCTGAAAAAAGTGGAATCTAAGCTCAACAAGGACCACTTCGGACTGGAGAAGGTGAAAGACCGCATCCTCGAGCAACTTGCCGTGCTCAAGCTGCGAGGCGACATGAAAGCTCCAATCCTGTGCCTCTATGGACCTCCGGGAGTGGGAAAGACTTCGCTTGGAAAGTCGATTGCCGATGCCCTTGGGCGCGAATATGTGCGGGTGTCGCTCGGCGGATTGCACGATGAGGCCGAAATCCGCGGACACCGCCGCACCTACATTGGCGCGATGCCGGGACGAATCATGCAGGGCCTCATTAAGAGCAAGAGCTCTAATCCCGTGTTTGTGCTCGACGAAATCGACAAACTCGGGCAGGACTTCAAGGGCGACCCTTCGTCGGCATTGCTCGAAGTGCTCGACCCTGAGCAAAATGGGCGTTTCCACGACAACTATATCGACCTCGACTACGACCTATCCAATATTCTTTTCATTGCCACAGCCAACTCCTTGCAGAACCTCTCGCAGCCATTGCTCGACCGCATGGAGATAATAGAGATAAATGGCTATATTCCCGAGGAGAAAATTGAGATTGCCCGCAAGCACTTAGTGCCAAAGCAACTCAAGGAAAATGGCTTTGAGGCTAAAGAAATCGATTTTCCGAAGGCTACGCTTGCCAAGATTATCGAGTCATACACCCGCGAGTCGGGCGTGCGCGAACTCGACAAGAAAATTGCCAAGGTACTGCGCCGCATTGCTCGACTCAAGGCTTCGGGCGACTCTTTCTCCCACTCCGTGACGCAGCAGAACCTGCGCGAGTACCTCGGTGCCGAAGACTATAACCGCGACAAATATGAGGGCAACGAATTTGCCGGCGTGGTGACCGGACTGGCATGGACTGCTGTGGGTGGCGAGATTCTCTTCGTGGAGTCGTCGCTCTCGCGCGGCAAAGGCGAGAAACTCACCCTCACCGGCAACCTGGGCGATGTGATGAAGGAATCGGCAGTGATAGCACTGCAATACCTCAAGGCGCACAGCAAGCAATTTGGCATCGACTATGAGCTTTTCGACAAGTACAACGTCCACATCCACGTTCCCGAGGGAGCTATCCCAAAAGACGGACCATCGGCAGGCGTGACGATGGTGACATCGCTGGTGTCGTCGTTCACACAGCG
>JAQXTJ010000046.1 GCA_029219425.1 Bacteroidales bacterium | reverse complement strand
TGTTCCTTGTCTATCGCAATCATTTCAATGAACTCATTCTCAGTCGCTCCCGGGTCTCAGGGCGTCGCCCCGTTTCCCGTTTGCGGTTGCAAAGGTACTACAAAAATCCAATACAAACCAAATTTTTCGACAACTTTTTTTCAAGAAATTTTCAGATTTTTTCACTACCGCCTGAGTTTCACCCACTTACGGAGTAAAAAAATCACACCCAAAAGTATAGCCTGTCGAAGCGCCATTGCACCCGCCAATTCACCCCAAAGCCACGCCGGCAAACGCAGCTATTATTTTTTTTGAACTACGTTCAAAGAGCCGCCACCCTGTTTTTTTTCTTCTTTTTAATAATGTATATGTGGAATTTTTCCCTAATTTTGCCCCCGAAAAACGACACATAAGTCAATAATCATCAAAAAAACACCCCCAAAGGAGGGGAAAAAGCTATGCCAAAGAATTTAGTTATAGTAGAGTCGCCGGCAAAGGCGAAGACCATAGAGAAATTTCTGGGCGACGACTTCAAGGTGATGTCGAGCTACGGCCACATTCGCGACCTCCACAAAAAGGACTTCAGCATCGATATTGCCAAGGGTTACGCTCCGATATATGAAATCCCTGCCGAAAAGAAGGAACTTGTGGCAGGACTCAAGCGCGAGGCCAAGAAAGCCGACATGGTGTGGCTCGCAAGCGATGAGGACCGCGAGGGTGAAGCCATCGCATGGCATCTCTATGAGGTGCTTGGCCTCGACCCGGCGCGGACCAAGCGAATCGTTTTCCACGAAATCACCAAGAATGCAATCCTCAACGCCATTGAGCACCCGCGCGACATCGACATCAACCTCGTAGATGCCCAGCAGGCACGCCGTGTGCTCGACCGCATCGTGGGATTCGAGCTGTCGCCTGTGCTGTGGAAGAAAATAAAGCCGGCACTCTCGGCTGGCCGCGTGCAGAGCGTAGCTGTGCGCCTCATCGTGGAGCGAGAAAAGGAGATTGCCGCCTTCCGCAGCGAGGAATACTACCGCGTGGTGGCTCAGATGCAGCCCCAAGGCAGCGATGCCCGAGTGAGCGCCGAACTCTCGCAGCGCCTCCCCGACGAGAACGCTGCACACCGCTTCGTGGCCGATTGCGCCAGTGCCAGCTTCACCGTGGGCGACATCACCGTGAAGCCCGTGAAGCGCTCCCCGGCACCGCCCTTCACCACTTCCACACTGCAACAAGAAGCCGCACGAAAGCTGGGATTCACCGTGTCGCAGACGATGATGGTGGCTCAGAAGCTCTACGAATCAGGTCTCATCACTTATATGCGTACCGACTCGCTCAACTTGTCCTCTCTTGCCATAGCCACTATCAGCAAGGAAATCAAGGAAAGCATTGGCGACGAATACCTCCACATACGCAAATATCACACCAGCTCAAAGGGCGCTCAGGAGGCGCACGAGGCAATCCGCCCCACCAACATCGCCCTTCACGACATCTCAGGCGGCGCCCAGGAGAAAAAGCTGTATGCCCTTATCTGGAAGCGCACTATCGCCTCGCAGATGGCCGACGCCCTCATGGAACGAACCAATGTGGACATCAACATCAGCAACCGTCCCGAGCACTTCACCGCCACCGGAGAGGTGATTAAGTTCGACGGTTTCCTGAAGGTGTATATGGAATCGACCGACGACGACAGCTCTGCTCCCGACACCCGAGAGGAAGGCCTGCTCCCTGCAATGAACACCAGCATGGCTATGACCGCCATGGAGGTGACTGCCACCCAGCGTTTCACCCAGCAGCCGCCTCGCTACACCGAGGCCTCGCTTGTGAAGAAGCTCGAGGAACTGGGCATTGGACGCCCTTCCACCTATGCTCCCACAATCTCCACAATACAAAACCGCGAATATGTGGCCAAAGGTGAGAAGAAAGGCGAGCAGCGAAACTTCAAGATAATCACCCTAAAGAACGGAAAAATCTCCGACAAGACCGGCTCCGAATCCACCGGAATGGACAAGGGCAAGCTCATTCCCACCGATACGGGAGTGATTGTGAACGACTTCCTGCAACAATACTTCCCATCTATTATGGACTACAACTTCACCGCCCACATCGAGGAAGAGTTCGACGAAGTGGCCGAAGGAAAAATGCGCTGGACCGACAGCATCGACAAATTCTACACCAAGTTCCACCCCAACGTGACCGAGGTGTCGAGCCTTCGTCTTGAGCACAAAGTGGGCGAGCGTCTGCTTGGCTCCGACCCAAAGACGGGAAAGCCGGTGAGCGTAAAGATTGGCCGCTTCGGCCCACTGGTGCAGCTCGGCAGCACCGACGGCGACGAAAAGCCACAATTTGCCTCGCTCCTCAAAGACCAGTCGGTGAGCACAATCACACTCGACGAAGCCCTGAAGCTATTCGAGATGCCTCGCACTCTGGGCGACTTCGAAGACGCCACAGTGACTGTGGCAATAGGCCGGTTCGGCCCATACGTTAAGCACGGAAGCAGCTTCGTGTCGATTCCAAAAGAGCTCACCCCACAGACAATCACTCTCGATGAGGCCATCGCCCTCATCCTTGCAAAGCGCGAGGACGATGCAAAAAAAGTGGTGAAGACTTTCGACGACGACCCCGACATGCAGGTGCTCAACGGCCGTTATGGCGTCTATATCAGCTATCACAAGAAGAACTACAAGATTCCACGCGGCACCAACGCCGACGCGCTAACACTCGAAGACTGCCTGAAAATCGTAGCCAACGAGGCCAACGCCCCAAAAAAGACCACCCGCACCCGCAAAACCACAAAAAAATAATTCGGCCTTGAGCTGTGAGCCATGAGCCCCAATGCCAAAAAGCCGGCAATCAGCCCATAGCTCACAGCCCATAGCCCAGACAAAAGAATGAAAGAAATAGTTTTTGCCACAAATAACGCTCACAAGCTGCGTGAGCTCCGCGAAATAACCGCCGGCAAGGGTATCACAATCCTTAGCCTTGCCGACATTGGCTGCCACGACGACATTGCCGAGACCGCATCCACCATCGAAGGAAACGCCGAAATAAAAGCCCGGTATGTGAAGGAAAAATTTGGCTACGACTGTTTTGCCGACGACACAGGCCTCGAAATCGACGCCCTCGACGGGCGTCCGGGCGTGTATTCGGCACGATATGCCGGCCCCGACTGCAACAGCGAGCGCAACATCGACCGCGTGCTCTCCGAGCTTCAGGGCATCGACAACCGCTCCGCCAGGTTCCGCACCGCCATCGCCCTTTGCACCGGCGAGGGCAAGCTCGAAATCTTCGAGGGCGAAGTGCGAGGCACAATCCTCACCGAGCGCCACGGCGATGGCGGCTTTGGCTACGACAGCATCTTCAAGCCCATAGAAGCCTCTTGCAGCTTCGCCGAGATGTCGCCCGACGACAAGAATGCAATCAGCCACCGCGGCCGCGCCGTAGCCGCACTCCTGCCCCGCCTCTACCGGCTTTGAGCCTCCCAAAGCATAAAATTGTGGAATTTAATTACAAAAATTTGCCTGATTGGATAAATATTATTAGGTTTGCAACCGAGAATGAAACCCGTCAGGCCGCAAGACCTGGCTTCAGGCCATAGCTGCATTCTCCCACAACAACTTTTTTTATAAAACTATTTTTTCACTACACTCAACATGACATTCAGCGAAAAATGCAACGAAATATTCAATGCAGTCACCACCGACTACCACACAGCGGACAATGTTGACGCACCGTTCACCAACCCCTACCCTGCCGGTTCCATCGAGGCCGAGCTGGCTCTAAAAAACCGAATCGACGCCGTGCAGTGGCACCTCGAGGACATTATCCGCGACCCCGAAATCGACCCTGTGGCTGCCCTGGCACTGAAACGACGAATCGACAGCTCCAACCAGGAGCGAACCGACCTCGTGGAGAACATCGACAGCTACTTCCGCGACTTATACAAGAACGTGCCCGTGGCTGCCAACGCCACAATCAACACCGAAAGCCCGGCTTGGGCTATCGACCGACTCTCTATCCTCGCCCTCAAAATCTACCACATGGAGCAGGAGGTGAAACGCACCGACGCTGCTCCCGAGCACATCGCCCGCTGCCAGGCCAAGCTCAACGTGCTGCTTGAGCAGCGCACCGATCTGTCGCAGGCTATCGACTCTTTGCTCGACGACATAGCCGCCGGACGCAAATACATGAAAGTGTATCGACAGATGAAAATGTATAACGACCCTGCAACCAACCCTGTGCTCTACGGTGGTGGAGGCAAAAAATAAGCACTCCCTATGAAACAAAGCAGCACACCGCGATTCCGCAACGTGCTCGTGGCACGCTTCTCTGCACTCGGCGACGTGGCTATGACAGTGCCCGTAATCTACTCGGTGTGCCGCGAAAACCCCGCCACGCGCTTCATTATCATCACACAGCCCGTGGCTGCAACCATCTTCATCAATGCTCCTGCCAACCTTGTGGTGGTGAGCACCGACACCAAGGTGCATTTTCACGGCATTGGCGGCCTCATCAGGCTCGCCAACATGCTCATCGACAAATACCAAATCGATGCCTTTGCCGACCTCCACGACGTGCTGCGCACATGGATTCTCGGCACACTCCTGCGCATGCGCGGAA
>JAQXTJ010000045.1 GCA_029219425.1 Bacteroidales bacterium | reverse complement strand
GCTATGGGCGAGGTGAGTGAAGCCGGAGGCTTGACAGGCATACTGACCGGAAGTGTCACATCGCGATTCCCGGCTGTGGGCATTGTGCTTACCGGGCTGAAGGTGGCACGCCTGGCGTTTAAGTTTGTGAGACTATTCAAGAGAAAATGACAGGCTGTGGCGCAACACATTGGAGCCGGCTACACATTGCACACACTGCACTTGCAAGGGCAGTGGCGTGGCGATATGTGTGGCAGGGCGAAGTGTGGCTGCTCCACTGATTTTTTTATACAACAAAGAAAGAGAGATAAAACGAAGATGAACGACTACATTAAAGCGACATTCACCATCGACCCTGTGGATGAGGACCGATGCGACGTGCTTGCCGCGCTGCTTGCCGAGGCAGGCTTTGAGAGCTTTGAACAGACCGGCACCGGCGTGGTGGCCTACGCACCGAGTGGCGACTACAGTGATGAGCGCGTGGAGGAGGCCCTGGGGCAATTCTGCTTCGACTCGCGTGTGACCTGGGAGCATGAATTTATCGAGGGACGCGACTGGAATGAGGAATGGGAGAAAAACTACTTCACCCCCATGGTGATAGCCGACCGCTGCGTGATACACAGCACCTTCCACAAGGACTATCCCAAGATGGAATACGATATTGTGATTGACCCGAAGATGGCATTTGGCACCGGCCATCACGAAACCACCTGCCTAATGGTGGAGCAGATACTGCGCGAGGACATGCGCGGCAAGAGCGTGCTCGACATGGGCACCGGCACCGGCATTCTCGCGATGCTTGCCTCGAAGTGCGGTGCAAGCCATGCGGTGGGCATAGAGATTGATGAATTTGCATTCCAGAACACGCTCGAGAACGTGAAGCTCAATGCGGTGGAGAATGTGGAGATGCTGCTTGGCGATGCTTCGCTGCTTAAGCCCACGATGCAATTCGACTATGTGATAGCCAACATAAACCGCAACATTATCACTGCCGACATCGACCGCTATGCAATGGTGCTGCGCGAGGGTGGAATAATGCTTCTCAGCGGTTTCTATGAGAGCGACATACCAGTGGTGATGGAGGCAGCCCGGCCGCTTGGACTGAGCGAGGTGCTGCACAATGTGAAAAAATCGTGGACCATGCTCATGCTCACAAAAAAATGAAATGACTTTCAACCCATATTAGCGAAAACATTATGGCAGAGAAAACTGAGACAGAACTGATTCTTATCAACATATCGGGACAGGACCGCCCCGGAGTGACTTCGGCACTCACTGAGATTCTTGGAAAATACGACGCATCGATTCTCGACATCGGTCAGGCCGACATTCACCACACACTCGCCCTTGGAATACTTTTCAAGACCGAGAGCCACAAGAGTGGCGACATTATGAAGGAGCTGCTCTTCAAGGCGGCAGAGAAGAACGTGCAGATACGCTTCACTCCGCTGCGTCTTGACGACTACGACGAGTGGGTGGGGCTGCAAGGCAAGAACCGCTACATCATCACCATACTGGCCCGCAGCATCACTGCCCGCCAGATTGCCGCCGTGAGCAAGATTGTGGCAGAGCAGGGGCTTAACATCGATGCCATTCAGCGCCTCACGGGCCGTGTGCCGCTGAAGGATGGCGAGGAGGTGCGCACTCGCTCGTGCATTGAGTTCTCGGTGCGAGGCACTCCGCGCGACCGTGAGCAGATGCAGCGCGACTTTATGCGGCTGACCAACGAGCTGGAATTTGACCTCTCACTGCAAGAGGATACCATATTCCGCCGCTGCCGCCGCCTGATATGCTTCGATATGGACTCCACTCTAATTGAGACCGAGGTGATTGACGAGCTGGCAATGCGTGCCGGCGTGGGCGACAAGGTGAAGGCCATTACCGAGCGTGCCATGCGTGGCGAGATTGATTTTATTGAGAGCTTCACCGAGCGTGTGGCTCTGCTCAAGGGACTCGACGAGGGCGTGATGAAGGATATTGCTGAGAACCTGCCTATAGCTGAAGGAGTGGACCGGCTTATGAAGGTGCTGAAGCGCACCGGATTCAAGATTGCGATTCTGTCGGGTGGTTTCAACTATTTTGGCAACTACCTGAAGCAGAAATACGGCATCGACTATGTGTATGCCAATGAGCTCGAGATAGAGGATGGCAAGCTCACCGGCCGCTATGTGGGCGAGGTGGTGGATGGCCGCCGCAAGGCCGAGTTGCTTAGGCTGCTTGCACAGGTGGAGAATGTGGACATTGCCCAGACGATTGCCGTGGGCGATGGAGCCAATGACCTGCCCATGCTCACCACTGCCGGCCTTGGCATAGCCTACCATGCCAAGCCGAAGGTGAAGGCCAATGCAAAGCAGAGCATATCGACAATAGGACTCGATGGTGTGCTCTATTTCCTTGGTTTCAAGGATTCGTTTATGGAGAAGTAGGGAGTGAGTGGCGGCTTGAAGCACTTTGGTGTGCCGGCCGCCTCTTGCCTGAGAACGGCTGTAGTGGCCGACAAATATCAATATAGGATAAAAGGAGATGAGGAGAGGAATTTTGATAATGGCGGCAATGGTAACGGCGGTAGCGACAATGGCGCAATCGGTGGGACTGGTGCTGAGTGGCGGTGGCGCCAAGGGAATTGCCCACATTGGCGTGATTCAGGCACTTGAGGACAACGAGATTCCTATTGACTACGTTGCCGGAACCTCGATGGGAGCCATTGTGGGAGGTCTCTATGCATCGGGGTTCACACCAGATGAGATGATGCAGATTCTCATGTCGAAGGATTTCAGCGACTGGTCAACAGGCGTGGTGAATGAGAACCTGACCTATTATTTCGATCGCAAGCAGCCTACTCCCTCTATGGTGAAGCTCAACTTTGTGAAGGACGACTCGGTGAGTGTGAAGCTCGACCTCCTGCCATCGAGCCTCATCAATCCACTGCCTATGAACTTTGGCTTCCTTGAGCTGTTTACGCCCTACACGGCACAATGCGGGGGCGACTTCGACCGGCTGTTTGTGCCATTCCGCTGTGTGGCAAGCGATGTGTTCAACAAGCGCAAGCTCGTGCTGGGCAGTGGCGGGCTGGGTGAGGCAATCAGGGCCTCGATGAGTTTCCCCATTGTGTTTAAGCCTCAATACATCAATGGATTGCCCATTTTCGATGGTGGAATCTACGACAACTTCCCGGTGGATGTGATGCGCAGCACGTTTGCACCCGAGTTTGTGCTTGGAGTGGATGTGTCGTCGGGCAGTTCGAAAATCGACATGAACAACCTTGTGGATCAGGTGGAAACCATGATAATCCAGGACGAGAATGTGGAAATCCCCGACAGCGTGGGCATAAAGATGGTGCTCAACCTGAGCTTTTTCGGGCTACTTGACTTTCCCATGGCACGCTAAATATAAAAGATTGGCTACGACCGAACAATTGCAATAATCGACTCGATAAAGGGGCGGGTGCAAAGAAGGATGCCTCGGCAGTCGCGAGAGTTTGTGCGCGAGGTGTTCAAGAGCCGCACACCCAAGGTGATTTTCGACTCGGTGTGTGTGAATGGAGCAAAGACGGCAAAGCAGAATGAATATTTGCGGCATCTGTTCATACGCAACGACCGCGACACGCTAAATGTGGAACAGGCGAAGATTGCCTACTATCGCGCCATCACCTCGGGAAAGCTGAAGGATTTTGTGCCGCATGCCGAGTATAAGACAGGCAGCCGGATGTTTACGCTGGGGCTCGATGCCAAGGTTCGCGACAATGTGTCGGCCGGGGTGGGGGGCTGGCTTAGTTCTTCCACCAACAGCATGATGTATCTGTCGCTAAACTACAACACACTTAGCTACAACTCTTTCGATGCGTCGATAGATGGATGGCTCGGACAAAGCTACTATGCCGGCCGACTTCTTGCCCGAGTAGCATTCAATCTGCCACGTCCCACTGAGCTGCAAGTGGAGGCTGTGATGTCGAAGCAAAAATTCTATGAGAGCGACATGCTCTTCTATGAGGATGAGCTGCCCACTTTCATTATCAACAACGACCGCTATGTGCGGCTCAACTTCGGCTGTGCCGCAGGACGCCGCTCTAAGCTCACGCTTGGGCTGGGATATGGATGGCTCTACGACCGCTTCTACCAGAGCAATGTGGTGGATTACTCGGCTGTGGGGCAAGACGATGCCCGCTACAAGCTATGGCAGGCAAGAGCTTCGTTTGAGCGCAACACGCTCGACCACGGAATCTATCCCACAAGCGGAAGCCGTCTGCGACTCACCGCCATTGGAGTGAAGGGGGGATATGAATATTCGCCATGGACGGCGACGACAGCGCAGTTGGAATACAGCGACGACACATGGATACAGGGCGAGCTGCAATGGGACAAATATGCCAACCTGCACCGTCACTTTTCTCTGGGATTCAGGATGGATGCCGTGGCATCGTCGCGACCGCTCATGAGCAACTACACAGCCACCATAGTGCAGGCCACGGCATTCACGCCCACGCCTGCCACTGCCAATTATTTCAATCCCGACTTCCGCAGCACGTCGTTTGTGGCGGCAGGCATTCTGCCTATATGGAAAGTGATGGACAATATGCAATTGCGCACTGAGATGTATGCTTTCGCGCCATTACGCCGCATAGAGGAGAATGCCGACCACACGCCACGCTATGGCAAGTGGTTCAATCATGTGAGCTATATGGGAGAGATGGCGCTGGTGTATAATTTTCCCTTTGCATCGCTCAGCATTTATGGAAACTACCTCAGCTATCCCTCGCGCAACTGGAACTTTGGCATAAACTTCGGACTCTTCTTCACTGCCCCACGCTTCCTGCGATAATGCAGTTTAGTAAGGATACCACTGTAATTACATACTGAAAAACGATGGAGGGTGTGTCAAAATTCGGTTTGATGA
>JAQXTJ010000044.1 GCA_029219425.1 Bacteroidales bacterium | reverse complement strand
GAAGCCTTCCCAGTCTTGAGGAGTGAAGTCGGCAGTAAGCTCACCGAATTCTTTGATTTTGTCCTTCTTGAGAGTTTCGTTGAGATACTTCTGAGTGTTCTTCTCACGACCCTCGGCGATGCGGGTGTTGAGTTTCACACCACCATCGGGAGAAGCGTAGGAAGCGATGTTGATACCCTCAACCTCGAGTTTCTCATTGCCCTGAGCCTCAGCCACGCGCTGCTTGAGAGCTGCGAGGTCGGCCGAGCCAAGCTCGCTCTTGCGAACGTTGGTCTGGTTGATGAGGAAGCGGATGTCGGCAGTATATTTCTCGTTGATAATGCGCTGGAAGTTGTCGGTGGAAGCGGCGGGCTCCACGGTAGCGGCAGTGGCGATAGTAGCAGTAGCGATAACGCCCTCAGCCACCTTCACGCGGGGAAGTGTGTAGGTCTTGCTGCCCTGCTGCACCTGGAAGTCGAGCATAAGGTCGCTCTTGGCCATCTCGGGAGTGTAGGCGTACATCACGGGGAAAGTGACGGTTCCACCGTTCTCGTAGCTGATTACCTGATTGTTGCCCTTTACCTTCTCACCCTGTACAGTGTAGGGAGCCGAAGCGGTTTCCTTGTCGCCATAGACGAGGTAGGGAGTTACTGTAACCTCGGCATCTTTGAGGAAGAACTTTTGGGGAATTTGAGCTGTTACGGTAGCAGGCACCTTGTCGCCAACCACTTCGAGTGGATTGGGGTTCACGGTGAAGTATTCTGCTCCGATCTCTGTGAGTTTCTTACCACAGCTGGTAAATACCAATGCTCCACCAAGGAGAATGGAAAATGTTAATTTACTGTTCATAATAAACGTTTAATATAAGAGTGTTATTTAGTTGTATCAAAAAAACTCATTAAGCGTGCTGCGGCCTGTGCAAGCAGTGTATATCTTTGTTGTAAAACAAAGGAGCCTCAAGGGTTGTTTGCCAAGGAACAGCCTATTTTGTGCAAAGATACTTCATTTGCCGTAATAATGTATTATATATCTACGTTTTTTGATATTTTTTAAGGAATCGGGCTTGTCCCGGGGTTAAAGCAGGGAGCATCAGAGGGCAATGCGGCGCACATCGTCCTCAAATGAGTCTTTGCAGCGGGCGTGCGATTTCACTGTGGAGCGGTAGTTGTAGATGGTGCGTGGGGTGTAGAAAAGGAGGTTGGCAATCTCGCTGCTTTCCTTCACTCCAAGGCGGATGAGGGCAAAGATGCGCAGCTCGGGGGTGAGGCGTCCGGGCTCGGGCGAGATAGCGGCATCGGGGGTGAGGAGGGCGTTAAGGTCTTCGACGAAGCTGGGATATAGGTCGAGGAAGGCCTTGTCGAAATGTGCGAAGAATTTTTCGGCATCTTCGTCGCTGAGCCGGCACGAGGTGGAATGGAGCAGCAGGTCGTCGGCCTGCTTTGCCTTGATTTTGCGGCACACGAGCTTGCGGTAGTTCTCAAAGCGGTCGATGAAGTGGGAGCAAAGGTCGATATAGATTTTGGCAAGGTTCTCGCGGCGTGCGTTGGTGGTGATGAGGTGCTCATTGCTCA
This sequence comes from Bacteroidales bacterium, assembly GCA_029219425.1. Lineage (GTDB taxonomy): Bacteria > Bacteroidota > Bacteroidia > Bacteroidales > Muribaculaceae > CALZFJ01. The sequence goes on along the minus strand of JAQXTJ010000044.1, from coordinate 13,910 downwards.
GTGTCAGGCGGTCGTTGAGCTGGCTAAGGCGTTTGTTGAGGTATTCGAGCTGGATGTTGCGGCAGCTTATCTCCTCCTTGCGCCGTGAGAGGAGGCACTTCTGCCTGGCTATGAACACCGAGGTGGCGATGAGCAAGAGCAGGCACACCACGGTGGCTGCGAGCGTGAGCTGGAGCGACACATTGCGCTTGCTCAACTGCGCCTTATACTTATCCACAATCAACGACAGGCTCGACGTGCCGTGGAGTATGCGCAGGCGGTTGCCAAAGAACTCGGCATCGGCAATAGCGGCATTGATGTAGCTCTCGGCGCGTGCCATGTCGGCATCGCGGCTGTAGAGGAGCCGTGCAAGCGTCAGCAGCGAGAGGTTCTCCATCACCGGCGTTGAGAGGTCGGTGATGGCGCACTCCACGAGCAGCTTCTCGTGCATCTCCTTGTAGCCCAGCGACTCACAGCAGCATGCGGCAGCAAAGCAGGCAGCCGAATAGAGGCGCGTGTCGTGTGGCTGGGCGGCAAGCACCTGTCGGTAGAGATTGAGGGCTGCGCGGTGGTCGTGGCTCACATAAAGCTCTCTCTCGGCTTGCAGATAGAGCTTGTGGGCAGGCTTGTGGGCGGCGTGGTCGATGGCAAGCTGCAAATATTGCTTCTTCAGGCTCCAGTAGGAGTTGCGGTAGGCATTGTCGATGCAGTAGTCGCTCCAGTAGGTGTAGAGCCAGTAGAGGGTGTTGTAGTATTCAAATTTCAGGTTGCTGTCGAGGCGAGAGGAATCTATGGAGGCAAGCACGTCGGTGGCCTCGCTGTAGAGTCCCGAGGCCGAAAGCACCGAGGCCTGATGGATGCCAAACAGAGCTATATAATGTGGATTGCGAGCCTCTGTGGCCAGGCTTAGGCCTCGGCCGGCATACGCCATAGCCGAGTCGAAGCGAAAGTAGCGATATTCATGGAATATGCCACTGAGGGCTGCAAGGAGCTGGGTGGTGTCGGTGGAGGCATAGGTGAGGATGTTCTTGAGCCTGTCGATGTGGTCTTCCTTGGCTTTCACCGCCTGGCTGTGGGCTGCCAGTGCGCTGTCGAGCCGCTCATAGATGGAGCTTGCCGATGCCTCAACGGTGAAGGCGCATATCAAAAGGCTGAGGATGAATCTTTGCATAAGTGATGAGTTGCTTGGTGGGTGTGATGGATTGCTTTTGGGTGCGAATATAGCAATTTATTTTGAAAATTTGTTGCCTTTGGGCTAAAAAAATATGTGGGTCAATGTACTTAAGCTTGTTCTTTAATGTTTTTAATACGCTGATATAATGGCATTTGGAATTATTTAGTAAAGAATAATTGTACTTAGATGTTACATCGCGGCCTTAACCGGCTTCCGCGCACATAATTTTGTGACACAAAAAAACCTAAAAGCAAAAATCAATAAAATCTATTACAATTATGATTAGGACAATTACTCAAAAGTCGAAAGAACTTGCTATCGCAGCAATGATGCTGTGCAGTGTGTGGATGACCGCTCATGCCGAGGGCTACACCGAGGAATATATGCGAATCACCGGTCCGGCTGTCGTGGGCGGATGGTATGAGTATCGCGACCACAATGTGTGGATGCTCCGCGAGAATCCAAGCCTCTTCACCGCTGCCGTGTATCTCGAGGGCAATCAGGAGTTCAAGTTCCTCACCGGCACGGGCTGGGGATGGGACTGTGTGCAATATAACGCCGCTGCCGACCCCTTCGTGTTCAGCGCCGGCAATGAGACTGCCACACTCGTGCACCGCGAGTGGACCGACGGCAACGACTTCAAGTTTCAGGTATCGGAGTCGGGCAACTACCTGCTCACCGTCAATCTCGAGGCAATGCAGCTCACTGCCACTCGCCTTGAGTATCAGGAAGCGAAGCTCGACATGTTTCCGGCATTCTATGCCGTGGGCGCGCACAATGGATGGAGCCTTGCAGGAGCCAACCCTATTGTGATGACCGACCCTGCCTCTCCGCACATTCTCACAGGTGTGATGACAATCAATGAGGGCAACGAGTTTAAGCTCGCTTCGGCCAACGTGGATGGATACTGGGACCAGTGGTTTGGCGTGATGGGCACCACCGATGGAACCTACGATGTGCTCCACACCCATGAGGTTGCCGAGAACGACCGCAAGTGGACTGCCAGCCACACTGCCGAGTACCGCATAACTATGAACCGTGCCTCCCGCACTATCAGCATCGCCGACAACACCGAATCGGTTGTAGGCACTGTGGCTGCCTCGAAGACTGCCATATTTGCCTCTGATGGCAACGTGGTGATTTGCGCCGACAGCGATTGCCGTGCCGAGATTTTCGACGCTACCGGCCGCATGGTCAAGACTGCCGTTGCCGCCGCCGGTGAGCGCACCTATGTGGCTTTGCCTGCCGGACTCTACATTGTGCGTGCTGCCGGCCATACCCGCCTCGTAAACATCTGATATCAGATGGCAGATATCAGATATTAGATATCAGATATTTGATAGCTGTTGCTTGACAGCAGATATTGACTTTACAGATTCTTTGCAACTTTTTTTAGAATACACGAAGGGAAATGCACCCACTCACTACGGTGCGTTTCCCTTCGTGATATTCCCAACTGGCCGTGAGGTATTTTGATTGTTTCGTGAGGGTTTGCTATATTTTTTTTGCTTTGCTTTTGGATTGCCAAATATTTTACTAATTTTGCTGCAAATGGGAGGAACTGTGCCATGATGGAAAAAATTATGCAATATGTGTGGCAACACCGCCTGTGGGACGCGGCCGAGATGCACACCGTAGATGGCCGCCGTGTGCGCGTGATTGACCCGGGACGGCTAAACACCGACGCGGGCCCCGACTTCTTCAATGCCAAGGTGGAAATCGACGGCAAGATGTGGGCGGGCAACGTGGAGATTCATGTGCGTGCAACCGACTGGGCCCGCCACGGCCACAGCACCGACCCGGCCTACGACTCGGTGATTCTGCATGTGGTGGAACGCGACGACGCGCCCGTGCACCGCACCACCGGCGAGCTGATTCCACAAATGGAAATGCGCGTGTCGGCAGGCTTCAACCAGAGCTATGCCAGCCTCGTGGGCGCAAAGAGCGACCTGCCCTGCGCCCGCCTCATCCCCTCAGTGCCTCAGCTCACCATCACGGAGTGGATTGAGAGCCTTGCCTTTGAGCGTCTGCAAAGCAAGGTGGACCGCATGCTGTCGCTCTACGACACCTTCTGCGGCAGCTGGGAGGATGTGTGCTATGTGACTTTTGCCCGCAACCTGGGATTCGGCATCAACAATGATGCCTTCGAGATGCTCGCTCGCCGCACTCCGCTGCGCCTGCTGCACAAGCACAGCGACTCGATGCTGCAAATCGAGGCTCTGCTATTTGGCCAGGCCGGAATGCTTGCCGACGACTCGCCCGATTCTACTCCCTACTACAAGAGCCTGCGGCGCGAATATGCCTTCCTTGCCAATAAGTTCGACCTACGTCACATGAATGGCTCAATGTGGAAGGCCTTCCGCATCCGACCGCAGAATTTCCCCTATCGCCGCATAGCCCTGCTTGCCCACTTCATTCATGGCGGCTTTGGCCTGATGACGCGCCTGCTTGAGTGCGAGAGCGAAAAGCAGCTGCGCGAGCTATTCACCGTGCAGCTCACAGGCTTCTGGGCAAGCCACTACACCTTCTCGGGAGCACCGAGCGAAGTGGAGCGCAGCGCACTGAGCAACAGCTCAATCGACATATTGCTCATCAACACCGTGGCTCCGCTATATTACGCCTACGGCGAAAAGACCGACTCCTTTGCCACATCCGACCGCGCCGTGGCACTGCTCGAGTCGCTGCGCCCCGAGCGCAACAGCGTGGTGGGCACCTTCACCGCCGCCGGCATCAGCTGCCCCGACGCCCTCACCTCACAGGCCCTCATACAGCTTCGGCGCGAGTATTGCGAGCCGCGCAAGTGCCTCTACTGCAAGATAGGCCACCGCCTCCTCTCAGTCGCCGCCCGCGAGCCATGATTTCCTTTGTTGTAAAAAGGCACCGCAACTCGGCGGAATGTGGTGAAAAAATGGAGATTCCGCAGAGTTCTGAAGCTTGATAAGCAAAGTTTATACTTTGTTATACATTGCACAGAGTCAACTTTGGGGAGAAATGGCCTAAATTCGTGCGGTTTTTTATATATAATGATTTGATGCTCGTGCGTGCCAACACGCAGGCAGCCCGGCACCGCAGCGACCTGGTGGTGTGATTCCCCCCCCACTTGTGCAGTTACTCGATGACGAGAGTGGCGCGGGGGGCGAAGTGCATGGTGGGGGTGATGGTGACGCGCTCGCCGGTCATCACATTGGTGAAGGTGTCGCCGGGACGGAATATCTCGGAGTAGATGCTCATGTCGATATCCACATCCTTGTCGTTGCCGTGCAGCATCACTATCACGCGGCGCGATGCCGACTTGCGCTCGTACACATAGAGTCCGTTCTCGGGCATGAAGTGCTTGAGCGTGCCACGCGAGATTGCATCATTGCCACGTCGCCAGTGAGCAAGGCGGCTGAGATAATCGAAGGCTTCGTTTTGCAGCTGAGTGCGGCCTGCGGCGGTAAACTCGTTGTGGTCGTCGCCGGGGAATCCTCCGGGCACGTCAAGGCGCACACATCCATCGGCCACCTTGCGGTCGCCGTGCATGAGCAGTTCGGTGCCATAGTAGAGTTGCGGAATGCCGCGCGAGGTGAGAAGGAATGTCACTGCCTGCTTCCACGAGAGCAGGTTCTCGGGGAGCGATGGGAGGAAGCGGTCGGTGTCGTGGTTGTCGAGGAATGTGAGCACGCGCTGCGGGTCTTCATAGAGATAGTCGAGCGAGAGGCGGTTGTAGATGTCGTTGAGTCCGTCGGCCCAGGGCAGCGTGGTGGCGGTGAACGCCTTGGGAGCTATGAGCATGAGGGGGAAGTCCATCACTGTGGGCAGGTGGGTGCGACCCTTGAGGTTGAGGCGGCTGCGGTCCTGCCAGAAAGCCGTGCCGGCAGCCTCGCCATACCAGCACTCGCCCACGATGTTGTAGCCCGGATATTCGCGCTGCACGGCCTTGATCCACTCGGCCATGGCGAGCATATCGGCGTAGGGGTAGGTGTCCATTCGAATGCCGTCGATGCGGCTGTATTCAATCCACCATATAGAATTTTGCACAAGATATCTGAGCACATGGGGGTTGCGCTGGTTGAGGTCGGGCATTTCCTTCACAAACCAGCCATTGACGCTCTTGTCGAGGTCGTGGCGGCTCACGTAGGGGTCGTTGATAGTAGATAGGCGGAAATTGGTCATCACGTCGCCATCGGGGTGATTGAGCCAAGCACGCTCGGGGAGGTCGTGTAGCCAGGGGTGCTCGCTGCCGCAATGGTTGAAAATCATGTCCATCACCACCTTCATTCCGCGCTCGTGGGTCTTGGCAATGAGGCGCACATAGTCGTCGTTGGTGCCAAAGCGGGGATCCACGCGATAGTAGTTGGTGGTGGCGTAGCCGTGATAGCAGCCGCCGGGCATGTCGTTCTCCAGCACGGGGTTAAGCCAGATTGCGGTCACGCCGAGCGAGTCGATGTAGCCCAGGTGGTTCTCAATACCCTTGAGGTCGCCGCCGTGGCGGCCATTGGGCTTGGTGCGGTCGATAGGCTCGGGGAAGCGCATGGAGGGCACTACGTTGTTGGTGGGGTCGCCGTCGGCAAAGCGGTCGGGCATGATGAGGTAGAGCACGTCGCTTGAGTCAAATGTGGGGTGAGGGCGTCCGTCGCGTGCCCGGAGCTCATAGGCAGCCTTCACGGGTTTCTTTTTGCCTGCATACTTGAAGCTGAAGTTCACCGTGGTGCCGGGCTTCACCTTGGCAGTGTTGATGTACACAAGCTGGTAGTTGGGACTCTCGAGGCGCACTATCGAGTCGATTACGGCGCCCGAGGCCTCGGTATCGACCGTGGTGGCGGCATCGCGCACGCCATCGCCGTGCACCATTATCTGGAGCGAAGTGTCGTTCATACCGACCCACCAGAAAGGAGGCTCAAAATCGAGTTTCGGGGCAGCCGGCTTGGCTGCGGCAGCAGTGAGGCACACCGCAAGAGCGGCAGCCGAAAGGACGGTTTTCATGTTGCAATGAATCATAAAAGTTAATTACTATTTTTTTGGGGGGTGTTATTTCTTTATCAGTCGCACATAGTCGATGAGGGCTGTGTTCACCTCGCCATTCATATTGGTGCAATAAGGCTCCACATACATGATTTGGAGCACATTCTTGCCTCCGAGAAGGTCCACGGCGAGGCGGTTGCTGAAGCCTGTGTTGAGCCACTCACCACTGCCACGCTGCGGCATCACTATCGCGCCTTGCAGGTGAGTGTTCACGAAGAGCATGCGCACGGCGCAGCGGTTGTCGGTGTTGATTGGGCCGCTGCCATTGGCGTAGCGCACATCCACATAGTAGGTGCCGGCTGCCGGAACCACCACAGGGATGGAAATGTCGGTGTTGGCAGTGGTGGATATCTCCACAAAGTGCTTGGAGCGAGTGCCCTCCACGAGCGATGTGCCCGGAGTGGCAAACTCCTCACACTGGTAAATCTTCACGGCATCGGCGGCAGTGACATCGGCAGGACAGCTCATGAAGCTCTCATACTTGGCACCGTGTGCCACAATGGCGCGTGTGGTGAAGTTGGCGCTGCCCTTCTCTATCGTGGCATATTTCGCGCCTGCCGCGGCATTGAGCACCGAGTCGGAGCCATCGGCGCGGGTGGTGGTCACGGGAGTGTCGGGCATATCCTCGATGGCTGTCACAGTGGCATTCTGCGAGTATTCGCGTCCCTGCTTCATGGTGATGTGAATGGAGTGCTGCCCCTCCATGGATGCGGGGAAGAAGTTGTCGTCGGTGCGTCGGCCGTCAATCTCTATCTCGGCGATGTCGTTGCCTGCGCCCTCTATCTCCAGGTCAATCACGGCATTGCGGTAGCGGAAGCCCTTTATGCTCATCGAGGCCGGGAAGCACGAGGGAATGAAGGGATTGAACTCAATTCCGCCCGTCTTGAACTCCATGCCGGCAAACACGCGGAAAATCATCGCCACACACCCGGTGCTGCTCCACAGCTGCGCGTCGCTGTTGACCGGCGTGCCGCTGTAGTCGCCCGTGGAAGCCACAAACAGCTCCTTGTGAGTGCCAAAGAGAGCAGCGGCACGATACATTGCGCCCAGGCCGCGGCGCAGCACATTCTCATTGCCCACGCGTGCGGCGGCAATGTTCCAGTAGGCCTGCACGAAGGGCCACACGGCATCGTTGTGATAGGGCGTCACCTCGGTGCGGCGCGGATAGATGGATGGTGTGCCAAATGTGGTGATAGGGGTGCGCTCCACGAGCGTCTCGGCGCGGTCGTCGTCGGCAATGCCGAAAATCACGCTCAGGGCCTGACCCAGATTGTCGAGCGAGGGCGACTTCACCGGCATCACGCCGCCATAGAGATAGGCCGAGTAGTAGCCCTTCTCCTCCTGCCACAAGTTTTGGTTGATGGCGTCCTTAATGCGCTTGCCCTGGTCCTTGTAGTCGGTATCTACGCCCAGCTCATCGGCCATGGCGTCGAGGGCAAAGAAGGCCTGTGCAAAAGCCACATTCGTGCCAAGGCACATCGACTCATATATGTCCTTGGGCTGCATCCAGCGCGGATAGCTCTGCGAGCGCCAGTCGAGGTAGCTCTGCTCGCCGTGCATAAGTCCGGTGGCACGGTCGAGGGCTACGAGGCGGTCGTCCTCAATGGAGTTGCGGGCCACGTCGTAGGCATATCGCAGCCAGTCCTTGTCGGCCGTCACCTTGTAGATTTCCCACGCAGCCATAATCCACACAATGCGGTCGGTGGAAACGGGCCAGGAGCCTCCGGTGCCGGTGTCCTGAATTATGCGGTCGTTCTTCACCTTGGCCTTGAGGCTCTCCATGGCCCGAGCCGGGTCGAGGTAGGCAAGGGCGAGATAAATGGAGTAGCTCACGTCGCGGGTCCACACGCCGTCCCACTCCACGCCGGCGCGGTAGGTGCCATCGGGGCGCTGGCAGCGCACAATGTCGGCAATGGCCATATTGTAGAGGGCATCCACGAGGGTGTAGGGCGATGCAAATTGCGGGAAATCACGGTTCTCGGCGTCGATGCGCCACGAGTGGGAGGCATCATCGGCCGCAATCTCGGGATTCATGGTGAGGGTGATGGCATAGATGCCCGGCTCGCCGGTAGGCTCAAGATAGCGGGGATACTCGTAGCTCCAGTTGAGAGGGGCAATATTGCCGTTGATGCCCACGCCGCGGAAGTCCTCCTTGTGCACCACGTCGCCGGTGGGAGTGGTGTAGAATCCCTTCTCCTCGAATTGCTCGAAAATGACCCGTGCATCCACCCTGAGCGTCCACTTCACATTGTGTGCGAGTGGCTGCGCTGCGGCAGTGGGCTTGGCCTGCGTCACACCGAAGCACACGGTGGTGTCGGCGCCCACAAAGGCATAGTGGGCCTGCCCCACGGGCAGCTCATTGTCGCGCGAGTTGACCGACAGGCGGAAGGTGAGCAGCGACTCCACGGCGGTTTCGCGCGGCGACCGGTAGTTCGACTCAATCTCGAGCGGCGACTTTGCCACCGCCACCCACCGGCCCTGCACCACGCTGTCGGCAGTGACGGTATAGATGTCGTTCTGCGAAATCACGTCGTCGCTCATGCCTTTCTGCTCGCGGCAACCGGCCAAAGTGAGCAGTGCCACTGCTCCCATGCAACGGAAAATACCCATCTTTTTCATATTCACAATATAGATAGTTTATGTCGTGGCAAAAATAGCAAAAATGCCTCCAACCCACAAGCATTCCTTCCACAATTTTTCCCCTCCCAAAAAATAACCGACCACCGAAGCCCTCCGCGAATGGGTTAAATTGAGTTAAATATCGGGGGCGCGGTGCAAGGTTTTGCCATTTCGGGCATTTAGATTACAGAGGCCCGGCCACATGGCGCCGCGCTTCGCTAAGTATTTTTTTTGTATAACCACACTTTTTATTTTGAATTACTCAACTATGAAATTCCCTAAACTGATGAGCGCAATGCTCTTTGTGGCGGCTTCGGCGGTGATGCTCACGGCCTGCAACGACGATGAACCGATGTATCCATGCTTCGACCCTGCCACGGGCTATGCAAATGCTGTGGTAACCACCAAGACGGCCGACGATGGCACGTTCTTCCTACAGATTACCGACGACAAGACGATGCTGCCTTGCAACATGAGCAAGTCGCCCTACGACAAGGAGGTGCGCGCGCTCATCAACTACACCGAGGTGAAGGCCGAGGATTATCCTTCTCTGCTCCCAGATGGCGACCTGAAGGGACACGACATGCTTGTGAAGGTGAACTGGATTGACAGCATTCTCACCAAGATGCCTGTTCCCGACCTGCTCGACAAGAATGACGCCACCTACGGCAACGATGCCGTGGAGATTGTGAACGACTGGGTGACTGTAGCCGAGGACGGATACCTCACTTTGCGTTTCCGCACCCTTTGGGGCGGCAACAAGATGCACCGCGTGAACCTTATCACTGGCGTGAATGCCGAGAATCCCTACGAGGTGGAGTTCCGCCACGACGCTCAGGGCGACATGGCTACGGCCTGGGGCGATGCCCTGGTGGCTTTCGACCTCAACTCGCTGCCCGACACCAATGGCGAGACGGTGAAGCTGAAGCTGCGCTGGCGCTCGTTCTCGGGCTACAAGAGCGTGGAATTCGACTTCTCGAGCCGAAAGGCTGCGGGCGGCCAAGTGCCCACCGAGGGGCTTATGAAGGCTAAATTGCTGAAGTGACCCTATTGCTTCTCCTATTATCATCACAATCTATCATAAATGACGCGCAGCAACCTTCTCGATGAGCAAGATATTGCTTCTTCGGCAGCCGCCGGCAACTCCGAGGCCATGAGGCAGATTTATTGCCGATATGCCGGGGTGCTGACGGCTGCGGTGGCTCGCTATGTGGTGGATGATGATGCCGTGCGCGATGTGCTGCACGATGCTCTGGTGAAGGCTTTCCAGGGCATTGCGGGCTTTGAATACCGCGGCCCCGGCTCCCTGCGTGCATGGCTGCAACGCATTGCGGTGAATGAGGCTCTTGCCTGGCTGAGAATGAGAAAACGCCTCGATGTGGTGAGCCTCGATGACGACGGTGTGCCTATCGACGATGTCGCCGCCGCCGCCGACAACGACGATGCGGCTCTCGACTCGATGGAGCGGCTCGATGCGGCGCAGCTGCTGGAGCTGATGAAGCGTCTGCCCGACGGACAGCGCACGGTGCTCAACCTCTATGCGGTGGAGCATCGCAGTCACCGCGAGATTGCCGAGATGCTTGGCATTTCGCCCGAGTCGTCGGCTGCGCAACTGCACCGCGCAAGGCAGAAAATGATTGGTATGGTGAGAAGTTTTTTAGATATTAGATAGCAGATATCAGATGAGTTGTTTTTATTTGTGCCGGCTCTTGGCTAATAAGATTTGATTATGGACGATGATATATGGCTGAAACGGCTGGGCGACAAGCTCGCCGACTTTGAGGCTCCTGCCCCCGATGGGCTGTGGGACGAGATTGCCGGCTCGATGGCCAACGCGAAACCTCAACGCCCGCTGCCGCTGTGGCGGCGATTTGTGGGCTATGCTGCCGCTGTGGCGGCTGTGGCTTGGCTCGGCGTGACCATGTGGGAAGTGGAGCCGATGCTATCACTGCCTGCTGAAACCTTTTGCGACAATAAACAAAATAGTAATAATCGAACTTTGAATAGTGAAGCAACCTTAAATCCACTCATTCCTCGCCGAGAGGCGACGAATGTGCCGAAAAACGTAATTCCCACGACTCAACACCCGGTGCGGCTCGTTGCCGACTCCGGGTTGAGAGTTGTGCATTCCCTTTCTTTATCCTCCGCGCCGGTGAAGTCCGACTCCGTGACCCCTACGGCCTCGAGCAGCCACCACACTGCTCCTGCGGGCAGCTCCGCTCCACGAAATGAATCGCCTGTCGCCCCAGCGGCTTCGCACAGGCCACATGCCAAAGCCACAGCGGCCAATGCGCTGTCGCTAAGCCTGTATGCCACCAATCTCTCGGGCTACAACTCGAGCGTGCGCGAGAACGGGCCCACGCTGCGCTCGCAGTATATCAGTGGCCTGGGACTCGCTCAGCAAAGCTCCGTGCGCGATGTGGTGGAAATGAGCAACAACAACCGCATGGTTACCCACAAGATGAATCACAAGTTCCCGGTGCGTGCCGGCGTGTCGCTGCGCTACGACTTCTCAAGCCGTTTTGGCATCACCACCGGCTTGCAATATTCCTATCTTGCTTCCGATTTCTCGTGGGGTGGCGAGGAGAGCTTCTATTCAGGCTCTCAGAGGCTGCACTATGTGGGCATTCCGGTGAGCGCAGTCACCACTCTTTGGCACAACGACCGCATCTGCCTGTATGCCTCGGCAGGAATGACCATGGAGAAGTGCATCGACGGCACTGCCGTCACCGACTATACGCTGAATGGCGAGCCGGTGGCGCGCGAGAGCACCGATGCCACCGAGAAGCGGCTGCAATGGTCGGCTTTGGCGGCTGTGGGCGTGCAGTGCCGCGTGGCGGGACGCCTCTCGCTCTATGCCGAGCCGGGTGCCTGCTACTACTTCGACAACCACTCCTCCACCGACAATATCTACAAGCAACGCCCTTTCAACTTCAACCTGAACATAGGCCTGCGCCTCACGTTGCGATAACCCTTGCAGCACTCAGCCCGAAGAAAGCACCCAGTTGCAGAAGATGGGGAGGGTAAAAACATTATAGGGGGCTGTGCAGCGTGGCACAGCCCCCTATAGCTATGTGATTTCAGGGATTAAACTCGCATCACGGCTCCGTGATTGGAGTGCAACCGGTGGCTGTCACTGTGCCGGTGAAGGTAGCGTTGTTGTCCTTCCACACGGGGTTGGTGCTGTCGGCTGCCACGGCGCTGATGTCGTTGCCTGCGCCCCAAGTGATATTGGTGTCGCTGCAAGAGCTTACGAGGATAGCAGCTTTCTTGTCCGACTTGAATGTGGTGCCTTCAACTGCAAGTGTAGTGTTTGCAGGAGTTCCACCACCACCGTGAGAGTCGCAAGCATATTCGTCGGCCACCTTGATGGCGCGGCCGCCATTACCTGTCTTGGAATTGATGGCGCAGTCTTTCACCGTCACGTCGCTGCCGGCCACAACCCACAGAGCATAGGCATCCTGATTGAGCAGCTGGTTGATAACGCAATTGTTGAATGTTCCTTTCACCTTATCAACGGCTACAGCGCGGCTGAATGTAACATTGTTGGCCTCAACCTCGTTGCAGAATATGATGTCGTATCCATCCCATGTTCTTTCTGTCTCAAATGTTCCATTCAGAGCAAGGTCATTAAGCACAAACTTGGCATTGTCGTTCTTTGCCTTGAGCCACTGACGGTAAGACGAGTCGATTGTGAGCTTGTGGCCATTGCCATTGAACGACACCACTGTGGTGTTGTCGCCTCCGTAGCGGAATGTAGTGCTCGCTAAAGCCACTGTCACATCGTTGGCAAGATATACGTTGAGGGTCTCAATGTTCTCGGTGAGGGCAGCAATAATATGGTCGTTGGCGCAAGCCGGGCCAATGAGGCACTTCTTGTTCACGGTCACGTTGGTCTGAGTTGCAGTAAGGGTCGATGTGCCGGTGATTCCTGCCACTGCGTCGATGCTTGCCGAGCCGCGGCGGGCTGCATAGAATCCATCTACAACCACATTGTCGAGGGTGTTGTTTCCGCCGTCGGCAGAGCCTACCACACGGCCAACAAGACCGCCAACGAAGCCGCTCTCTTTATCCACAGCATAGTTGTAGATGCGCGAGTTGGCTACTGTGCAGTTATTAATTGATATGTTCTTTCCTGATGCTACAAATCCAACGAGAGCGCCATCGGCGCACACACCCTTCACATCAGCATTCTTCACGGTTACGCCATCGATAGTGAGGTCGTGAACCTGAACATCGCCAAAGAGTACGCCGGCATAGCCCTGATTGGGGTCGGTGCAGTCAATCTTCACGTTCTCAATAGTAACATTCTTAATAGTTTTGTCGATTGATGCAGAAGCATCACCCTGGAAAAGACCGATGGAATAGTCTGAGCCACCGGGGGCAAGAATCATATTCTTCATAGTGTAGCCATTTCCATTGAATTCTTTCGGGCAAATTTGTCCTTTGAGAATCTGATTTCCAAAATCGAGGTCAGCAGCAAGTTCCACTGTGTAGTTATCTATGCCGGCCACATTGCGTAATGCAGCCCACTGCGAAGGCTTGGTGATTGTAACCACATTATTAACCACGGCAGGAGTTTCAACTGAGCGGCCATCCCAAACTTCGTAGTTGTTCACGCCATCGAAAGCGGGGTTGATTGTCACGTTGAAGTTGGTGGTGCTGGTGAGCAGGGCACCGTAGATGTTGGTGCGGTAGTTGCGCTGCACGGGCACGCTGCTGACGGTGAGTACGCGAGTATCGTTGGCATCGGCAGCATCGTAGGCAGTCATTTCGCACTCCACTACGTCGCGAGTGTCATCAATGAGCAGATAGTTCATTGCGAGATAATCGTAGGTGTTGCCATTGATTGTCATCGTCTCATTGGGGCGTGCAGCAGTGGTGAAAGTCACCTCGGCAGCATTGCCGGTAGCTTTTCCATCAACTAAGCTGAGAGTCGGCTTCAAATTCTTCACCTTTACCGAAGTGGTAGTAGCCTCAATGCCCGATGCCTTTGCAGCCTCATAGTCGGAAGTGACAAAGTTGAGCTGGGCGAAGGGGCGCTTGAGGGTAATCTCCTTTTCCGTCGGACCGTTCACGGTGAGACCATTCTCAATGTGGAAGAACGCATCGCGGTTCTCGGCATTGGCAGCAG
>JAQXTJ010000043.1 GCA_029219425.1 Bacteroidales bacterium | reverse complement strand
CGAGCAGAGCCATTATTGGGAGATGGGGAGAAGTGACCGAAATAGTTGCCTGGTTCACCGACGAGGAAACTGGAGAAGAATATGAGTTTACTGGTGATGAACTCGCCGAAATGGAGAGCCGCATCAACAAAGCACTTGAAGATTTTTAACGTCAAACAATAAGTTACAATTATGGAAGAAAAAGAAACATTCATGAGTGTGGAAATCGGTGCAATTTCCACAGCCGTGTCCGCCTTCCAAGGCGAGATTGAGCAGCCTTCGCTCAATCGTGAGAACCCTTATTTCAAGAGCCGCTACGTTGACCTCAGCGGAGTGCTCAAGTCTGTGCAGAAACTGCTTGCCAAGAATGGTCTTGCTGTAATGCAAATCATCAGTGGCAATGACATCATCACACTGCTCACTCACAAGTCCGGTCAATGGTTCAAGAGTGTTTGTCCTATCGGCAACTACAAATCTCAACAAGACCGAGGCAGTGCAATCACATACACCAAGCGATATGCTTTGTGTGCTATTCTCGGCATTGCCGCCGACACTGACGATGATGGAAACGCCGCCACCGATGCCGACAATAAGAAAAATGCCAAGACAGTGCAGCAACCTATGCAGGGCAATGAGGCGCTGCTTGCACAGGCACTCAAGGAACTCAATGACTGCAAGAACTATCAGCAATACGGCGACTTGTGGGTGAAGTGGAGCAACACCGCCCCCGAGCTTTGCAACCCCAATTCGACCTTCTACAAGGCTTGCCAGCAGAAAGCCAAGGAATTTGACATATAATAATCAGTTATGAAAATACAGTTAGTACAGCCGTCTGTGGAGTTCAACGAGGAACTCCACAGATACTCCATTGGAGAAAAGAGGCTGCTCGGCATCACCGGGCTCATACACACGGTGCTCCACCTCGGCGAGTATGCCGACGCGAGCGACTATGTGAGGAGCGTGGCCATTCCGCGTGCAGCCGAGTACGGACACGCGGTGCACAAGGCGATAGAGCTTTACGATGACATTAGCATTAAGGTGACATCCTATCCCAACTCATTCGGCGCAGAGCCGTGGGACGTGAGCCGTGAGCTTGAGAGCTACATAAGCCACCGAAGAGGCTTCAAGCCGCTTGCCAACGAGTACACCGTAACCGACGGAGAGAAGTGGGCAAGCAACATCGACAATGTGTGGCTTCGAGAGAGTACAAATGGTGTGTGGCTTGTAGATACAAAGACCAACAACCTCAACTACTATCCGCTCGACGGCTACGGACAATCAGGCTACTTCACCGACCGCACCGATGCGCTGAAGGAATATCTGTCGTGGCAGCTTAGCGTTTATGCTGAGTTGTTCGAAGCACAGAATCCCGGCATCAAGGTAGAGGGTCTTGCGTCTAACTGGCTGCGCCGTGGCGATGCCGCCTTCTGGGTGATAGAGCGGAAACCAAGCGAACAAGTCAAGGAACTGCTCAACACAGTGTGGAGCATCGACGATGAAGGCGCGGTGCGCTACCATCACCCGAATCCCCCGGCAATCGTGCCAACGCTCGCAATGCCGCCGGCACCCATGGCAGGGACACAGCTTGTGAGTGATGCAGTTGTCGGCCTCATCACTGAGAACCTGCGGCGTGCTGCTGATGCAGAGGAGAACCTCAAACGGCTGAAAGAAGAGCTGAGGACAGCGATGGATAGGCACGGCATAAAGTCGTGGAAGACCGACACGTTCACAGCCACCATAGCAGCCGATGCTGAGCGTGCCACATTCGACAGCAAGGCATTCAAGGCTGACCACGCCGACATTTACGATAAATACGTCAGCAAAAAGACGGTAAAAGGAGCATTTACACTAAAACTCAAATAATCCCTACAATGAAGAAAATAGGAAGAATCAAGAGCATTGGCGGCATCGTGACCGGCACCAGCAAGAACGGCAACCAATGGCAGAAGCGTGAGTGCGTGCTCGACACCACGACAAACGTGCAGTTCCCGAGTGAGCTGCAATTCGAGCTGTTCAACGACAGGGTTTCGATGCTCGACACGTTCGCGCCCGGAATGCTCGTTGAAATCACCTTCGATGTGGAGTCGAAGCTGATGCAG
>JAQXTJ010000042.1 GCA_029219425.1 Bacteroidales bacterium | reverse complement strand
CGTGTGCTGTCGCGCCGCCACCGACGCCACATTCAGGAGATAATAGCCCGCATTGAGGCGATAGAACAAGCAAAGCCCGAAACCCGGGCGTCCGGAACGCCTGATACTGCTGCCGCCGATAGCTTCCTCAGCACCGTGATTGTGGAGGTGGAACGCGGCCTCGCCACGGGACAGTATGGCGTGGCGCAGATTGCGCAGCGGCTCAACATGAGCGAACAGACCTTCCGCCGCCGCTTGACCGAGGCCACCGGCAAGTCGCCAAAGCTCTTCATCTCGGCTATGCAGATGGAGCGGGCCGCCCACTTGCTCACCACCAACCGCCAGCTGCACATATCGGAGGTGGCAGCGCAGTGCGGTTTTGGCGACGCCGAGACCTTCTCGCGTGCATTCAAGCGCGTGTATGGGTGTGCGCCCACCCACTATCGGCCGTAGAAAGGCGCATTTGGCAGATTTTGGCAGATTTTTGTAAGTTTTTATCAAGACCATTATCACTTTATATGGGTATATTCGCAAGCAGAATAATACCCGGCATTCCTCTATCCGATGGTGAGGCGTGCCATGATTGATAATCTCATGAAAAAATGCCATCCTCAGCCATCGGGGGGTAGAATGGCTACACCAAAAAAAACTATGACACCAAAAAACACTTCACCAAGATGCCTCACCATGATTGCGGCACTCCTGTTTCTAACCATGTGGCTTCCGGCTTTCGCCGAACCATTTAATTCGAGTTTCCTGTCGTTTGAGCTTAATGAAGATGGGACAGGCTACATAGTTCGTGGCGTTTACGAGGGTTCACAGAAGCCATCTGGCGATGTTGTCATTCCGGCTGAATATAATGGCAAGCCTGTGGTTAAGATTGCCGACTTAGGCTTCTCCGACTGGAACAAATTCACAACACTGACGCTGCCTAATACTATTAAAGAGATTGGCTACAAGGCATTCCAGTACTGCTCGGCAATGACTACTCTAACTATTGAAGAAGGCTCGTGCCTCACTTCGATTGGCCAGAATGCTTTCTATGGCTGCAAGAAACTTGGCGAAGTGTCGCTTCCGGGAACGGTGACCACCATGGGTCAGCTGGCATTTGGCAACACCGGCCTTGTGACAGTGACATTAGGCGAGGGAATCCCCGAGATTCCGGCGCACTCGTTCAATGCTTCAAACAAGCTGAAAAACATCAATTTCCCCGAGAGCTGCACCAAAATCGGCAACTATGCATTCTCAGGCTGTGCCTTTGAGTCATTGGAGTTCCCTGCTGCGATAGCCGATATAGGTGAGGGAGCATTTGCAAGCTGCATACAGCTCACTGCGCTCGACCTCAACGTGCCCACGATAGGCGCCGAGGCATTCAGCTGCTGCACGGCTTTGCAAACGCTCAAGATAGGCAAGGACGTGGCATCTATTGGCGACCTCGCATTTGCCCGCTGCGGCGCCCTCAACTTGATTGAGGTAGCTGCCGACAACGTGGTGTATGATTCGCGCGAAAGTTGCAACGCGATTATCAGCACCGCCACAAATACCATACATGCGGGAAGCAATAACACTGTGATTCCGGAATCGGTGACTGCTGTCGGCGATTTTGCTTTCAGCACTTGCCAGATTACCACACTCACCATCCCCGACAATGTAGCCACCATCGGCGCATCGGCATTCTACAATTGTAGCAACTTAGAGTCGGTTGTGCTTCCGGCAGGACTGACCCGCATCGAGGATAGCACATTCTATGGTTGCTATAGCCTGACAAATATCACAATCCCCTACGGTGTCACCTACATAGGCAAAGAGGCGTTCTCCAGCTGCTCTGCAATCACCGCCATCACTCTGCCTGAAGGAATTGGGGAATATGGCGATAATGCGTTCTACGGCACAGGACTTACCTCGGTGACAAGCCTGCGTGCCACTGCCGTGGAAGCAAATGACGAGCTGTTCGGCTACACAGGCTGCGAGGTATATGCCGGTGCCACTCTCACCGTGCCATTCGGCTCGCGTTTCTCCTACTATACCACAACTCCATGGAGCAAATTCAGCAACTTAAAGGAGGGTATAGGCAACATCGTGCTCACAGCACCCACATTCTCGGTTGATGGCGGCACATACGATGACGATGTGACGCTCGAAATCACTAATCCTAATGACCGCGGCACCATTTACTACTACACTACTAATGACCGCACGGTGCGCGAATACACCACAGCCATAAAGCTCACTTCTCCATTCAATGGCGATGTGGTTGCCATTGTGACTGACGGCGACGACATCAGCGATTGCACCACGCAATACTACGACGTGAACATCCCGTCGCTCGGCATTACAGTAGGCGGTGTTCAGGTGAATGAAAAGAACAAGGGCAACGTGCTGGGCGACTACTCGGTGAGATATGATGATAAATCGCGCATCCTCTATCTGAGCAGTGCCAATATTGAGTGCAAGGACGTTCCTTACGGCATCGAGATTGACGACAGTTCGATCACTATCATGCTCAGCGGAAACAACTACATCTCGGGAGCCGATTTCGGAATTATGACAGGCTATTTAGCCTCGGGCACACTCACCATTGCCGGAACCGACAGCGAGACCGATGCTCTTTTCATTGAGCCGTCGAATGACTGGGGCGCAGGCATCTATGTGTATCTCTCCAACCTGAGAGTTGAGAACTGCAATCTCGTGACCAATGGCGGCCGGCATGGCATCATGATGAAGGCAGGCGAAGGAGTGAAGGCCGGCGGGCTCGAAATCGAGAATGCCCGCGTGGAACTTACAGCAGCCGAGTCGGCGATTTCGGGCGTGTTCCACTTCGTGCTTGGCGATAACCTCACCATACTTGAGCCGGAGGGCGCAGAATTTGTGGATTACAGTGGCAAGGAGGAAGACTTCGGCAACGTGCAGGTTGCAGGCAAAGTGCAGACGCATGTGGTTATCGGCAAGATGGGCAGTGGAGTTGAGGAAATCGACGCCACCAGCCCGGCCTACGACAGCACAATCTACGACATCAACGGACGCCGCTTGGAGCGCATCACCCGGCCCGGTTTCTACATTGTGGGAGGCAAGAAAGTCCTCGTGAGATAAACGGCACGGGGCGACACCCGGCATAGAGCACCCCGATGGAGGTGGGAAATCGCGCTCTCGGCTAACTTCCCACCTCCATCGCCGTTTTTCCCCATTTTGATACTGGTAGTGAAGTGTGAAGAATTTGCATAAATGCACTGCGGATAGTGCATATATGATACACCCTCTTAGGAGTATGTTGCGTGAAATGACGACGATGGAGGTCGGAATCTCGGGTTTTTTGTGAGATTCCGACCTCCATCGATGATTCGCCACGAGTGGCGAAGGGGGTTTCAAGGGGTTACTTCACTACCTTGAGGGTAGTGGTGGGTGTTGCCACGATATAGGCACCGGCTGGGAGAGTGGCCATATTGATGCGGTCGGTGGAGGTGGCGGTCATCACGAGGGTGCCGGCGGCGGTGTAAACCTTGGCGCTTGTTGCGGCAGGGAGTATCACGGTGTCGGTGTCGCGGTTGTAGTGGATCTTGAGGGCTGCTGTGGCGTCGTTGATTCCCGACTCTCCGGCTTTGTAGCGCACCTCATTGGAGTGAGCCGACTCCACGCCATCGGTGGTGGCGGTCACGGTGTAGGCACCGTGGGCAGCCGAGGCTATGCTGTAGCTTTGTCCGGTGATTCCCGATGCCACGAGAGTGCCGTCGCAATACACGCTATAAGTGGTGGCAGCCTCATCGCTGCTGTCTTCCTTGCCCTGAGCGGGAGCGGCGAGCACCTGAGCCTTGCTCTGACAAATGCCTTCGATGAGGAAGTTGTAGTTGAGCTTATACTTCGATGCAAGGGAGTACCAGGTGCTTGTGGAGGCCGAGATTAGGTCGCCAAAGCCCGACACGGCAGGGCCATCGTCGGTGGAGAGCGGCTTCACGCCCTTGGCATACTTGAGGTGGTAGCCAATCTTCACGTCGAATGCGGCAGGGATGGTGAACGGCTTGTCGAGGTGCACCACGTTCCATCCCACGACGAGGTCGGCAGGGTCGATTGATTGCTCAAACATCACATTGTTGCCCACCATGACGATTGCAGCGGCATAGTCGATTTCGGTGGAAGATAGGTGGAACTTGATGTGGGTGAGCATTTCGCCGGCCTTGTTCATGGTGGCGATAGAGTCGCCTGTGAAGAGGATAGTGTGGTAGCCCTCGTTGTAGGAGCTTGTCATGCCCAGAGAGTAGGCGTAGGTGCCATTGTGATACTTGAGCACGGCAGCGTCGGCGTCGATAGCCTCCCACGAGAGGTTGAGATAGCTTTCCGAGACCTCGCCACGCAAGTTGTAGGGAGCCTCGGGGAGTTGGGGAGTGTGGTTGGCAACGTAGAACTCAGCGCTCTTGGGCGATTCCCAGCCGTTGGCATACACGTTGGTGACGGCGTAGTTGTACTCGCCATAGCGCTTGAGCACCTCGCTGAACGAGGTTTCTTCGGTCTCGGCCACAACCTCGCCATTGCGGTAAACGCGGAACGAAGTCACCTGTGCGGCCTTGATTGCGGCGCGGCGCGGCGCAGCCTTGGCCTTGGCGTTGGGGGCAGCGGCCTCAATGCCATAGCCGGTGGCCTGCATCTTCAGTGAGCCTGCAAAGGCGGCTTTCACACCCTCGGTGCCAAGGGTGACGGCCTTGGTATTGGAAGCATCGTTGGCCGGACGAGCCTTTGCCGAGATGCAGAAGTTGTAGTTGGCCATATCGGCATCGATAGCCGAAGCGGCGAGCCAGTTGGCTCCATTGTTATAGCTCACTACGGCACCACCATCCACGCCGGGGCCCTCGTCGATGACAAATGCGCTTGTTCCGGCCGGCACGGCGGCATTGTAGGCAAGATAGATGCTCTTGCCTTGGGGAATGAGCACGCTCGAGGAGAGTTGCAGGGTGTAGAGGTAACCGGGCTCGTAGGAGCTGATGTCGTAGCTCCAGAGGAGGTCGGAGCTGGCATAGATTTCGAGGTTGTTCTTTGTGAGCGAAGCACCCGGGATGAATGAGATTTCATAAATCTGGTAGCCGGCAACCTCGCTCAGCTCATCGGCCGAGAACTTGGCTCCGTAGGCAATGTCGAGATCCTCGTCGAAGCTCACCATATACTTTGGCGTGCCGTGGTGGCACAGTGTGACAGCCTCGTTGCTCCATGCGAGATCCACCTTTCCTGTCGCGGCATCAAATTCGCTGGTGATGAGCTTGGGGGCGACATACTCGGCCGGGAGCGAGTAGGTGAGTGTGATTTCCTTTGCGGGCGACACTTTACCGCTTGTGCTCTCGGCGATAATCGTGTAGGTTTTTTCGCCGAGCTTATCGACAGTTTCGCTGAAGCTGGTTTCGGTAGTCTTGTTAGCCACCAACTGGCCATCGGCATATACGGAGTATCCTATAATCTCCTCGGCGGCAGGAACCTCGCCGAGAGCCTCCACATCGGCAGTGAGCATGAAGTTTCCGGCGATGTTGCCCGAGGCGAGAGTCTTCCAGCTTGGGTTGCTCTGGTCGAAGCCCTTCGATGAAGGCGACGAAGTGGAGAAAGAGTTGCCCTTTAGGTTGACAGCCTCCGAGCTGTCCACGCCAATGGGCTTCAGGTTTGTGGCGTGAGTGCAATAGTATCCAAAGGCATATTTGCTGCCCGGCACGAGCACGAAAGGCTCGGCGAGGGAGAACTTGTTCCAGGCATTTGGAGTGATTGCAGCCACCTCGTCGGCGGTGAGAGCCTGATGGTAGGCAATTGCGCCATCCTTCATCACAAACACCGTGACGGCTGTGGGAGCATTGTCCACAAAGTAGGCATTCAGGGCAGTGATTTTGTGGTTGGGGTAGGCGATTAGGTCGCTGGCATCGAATTCTTGCTTCACCCACACCTTGGGGCTGGAAGCTGTGGCGCCGATGCTG
>JAQXTJ010000041.1 GCA_029219425.1 Bacteroidales bacterium | reverse complement strand
CCTAATGTCTGGCCTCGCAGCTTATTGCTTTTTCCCAAAGAAACCAATGCTTCAGGTGGAACGAGAAATCAATAACCAGCTCACAATCTTTTAGTTATTTTCGTCGAACTCACGTTAATCATTACAAGCGCAGATGCAAATGTAAGCAATAAATCTCACGCACGCACAATGATTCGCCAAAAAATTAGCAATTGGCAAAATGCAGCAAAAAGACTGGAGCAAATTCTCAGTAATTTGGGATAAAAAAAATATGGCATCCCGGCACAGCCAAGAATAAAAAAGGAATTTCTTTTTGGCTGTGCGCCCGATTTTCGGTAATTTTGCAGCTCCACACACATACGTGAGAACGACAAAGAACATATAAAACAACACACCTGCACACTCATTGCCAATGATCACGAGGATGCTGCTCCCCAGCCCGCCATTGCGTGCATTCGTGCACCACTACTGGGTGATGAAGACCGACCGCATTTCCATAGAAATGAACATCGTGCCAACGGGGTCGATGAAATGGATGTTTCACCGGCACAGCCCACTTGTGGTGAATGGCGTAATCGACAACTCTAAAGTGGCGTCGGTGTGCGGCCAGTACACCCGCAGCATCCATGTGCACACATCTTTGTCAACCCACCTGCTCTTCGTCTTTTTTCAGCCCTATGCAATGAAGATGATTACCGGCATATCGAGCAACCATTTTGAGGAGGACAACGTGTCGATGGACCTGCTCGAAATGCCCGGCTTTCACGAGCTGAAGTGCCGCGTGCTCGACAGTGCCACCGACGAAGGGGCAATTGCCATAATCGAGGCATTCATAGCGCGCTGCCTGCACGCCAACGACGACGACACCTACCTGAAGCCCCTCATCGCCGTGAGCAATGCCATCGACAACGACCCCACCATTGAGCTCGACCGCCTCAGCGACATAGCCTGCCTCAGCGAGCGCCAGTTTCGCCGCATCTACACCGAGAATGTGGGAATCACTCCCAAGCAGATGATTCGCACCAAGCGTTTTCTCCGAGCCACAAAGCTCATCCAGTCGCTCAATGAGAACGCATTCACTTCGATAGTCGATGGCCTGGGCTTCACCGACCATTCCCACTTCAACAAAGAGTTTCACCACTTTGCCGGGATGTCGCCCACCGAGTATCTCGCCCACCTTCGCGAGATAGAGAGCCACAACTTCATGCAGGGCTACCAAGCCTACCACAAATGAGCCGTGGAGGAGGAAACACAAAGTGAGAGGGGTGCGTCAAAATGGGAAAACAATCACTTATGTCATCGCCTGATTGTGAGGCGGTAACGCGGACGCACCAGGGTGTGTCCCTACATGAGATTATCATCAAACCGAATTTTGACACACCATCCTCTGTTTTGCATGATGTGTGTTGCTCTTGATTTTCGAGTAAATAAAATTTTTTGATAAAACGAGATATTACGAATAGATTGTAATGGCGATTAAGGCTTCAATGCCATTGCACACAGCAGGCGCATGGTGTGGGGGGGGGGCGGCTACTTGGCTGCCGAGCCTATGCGGTTGCGGGCATCCTTGCCGGCGCCTGTGCCCTTGTATTTGCTGCGGGCAGTGTTGAAGTTGTAGCGCAGGGTGAGGATAACGCGGTTGAAGTCCATAGTGTTGGTCTGGTGTATGCTGTAACTTCCGTAGTAGATATACACATCATTGTTGCCCTTGCGGAGCATGTCCTGCCATGCGAGGCGCAGTGTGAGGGCGTCATTCTTCAGGAACGACTTCTGCACGGCAGTCTCGAGCGACCAGTAGTTGTTCACCAGCTCCACGTTGCTGTAGTGCGCCTTGCTGTGGAACTCCGAGTTGAGTTCGAGCTGCCAGCGGTGAGGCAGGCGGAAGGCATTGTTGAGGTTGCACACCCACATAGGCTTGCCAAATGAGCGGCTGCCGTTGTCGAAGTCGAGGGTGAGCCACTGCTTGACCATCGCCGCGGTCCAGGTGGGCGAGTAGCAACCCCATGTGTGGCTTGCCACGGCAAAGAGGTTGAGCTGGTGCTGCGGCTTGTCGATGTTTCGGAATGTGATGCGCACGGTGCCCTCGTCGTTGTATTGCTCGCTCCAGTTGCACACCAGATCCTTGGTGTAGGAGTAGTTGGCACCGATTGTGAACATCCCCCACATTGTGGTCAGTCCCACATTGTGCTGCGTGGATGGCTTGAGCGTGGCATTGCCTTGCTGGAACACATAGCGGTTGTGATAGCTCATGGCGTTGCTCAGTTGCCAGAACTGGGGGCGAGATGTGTAGCTTGCATAGCTGAATGAGGCACGCACCTTGCCCAGCTTGGTGGAGAAAGATGCCGATGGGAACACATTGTCGTAGCTGCGCGAGAGATTGGCCGACGGGTTAAGCTCCTCCACATAGTCGAAGAAAGCGTGCTCGTAGCGCACACCGAAGTTGAAGTATGTGTCCTGACTGAG
The DNA here is from genome assembly GCA_029219425.1 of Bacteroidales bacterium. Classification (GTDB taxonomy): domain Bacteria; phylum Bacteroidota; class Bacteroidia; order Bacteroidales; family Muribaculaceae; genus CALZFJ01. Next base: position 18,055 of record JAQXTJ010000041.1, on the reverse strand, counting down.
TGCAAAATTATACTGCACGAATCCGGCATACACATTGTCCTTCACCTGTGAGCGCGAATCGGGCAGTGGTGTGCCGGTGATTTCGTTGCTGTTCTTCCGGCTCACGAAGGTCTCCTCGGTTCCGGCCTGTAGCTGTCCGCGCCACAGTGGGTAGGAGAGCACGAGCTTGGTGGCCACCATGTCGTTGCTCGAGGTGGCGACAGCACGCACCTCACGGTCGATGGTGGTGGCAGTTTCGTCCATGTCCTGGTGCTCATTGTCCTTGGAGAAGAACATATCGGTGTTGAAGTCGATGTTAAGCCGTCCCAAGGTGCCATTGTAGTAGGCATTCACGAGCACATTGTGTGGGTTCTCGCTCCACTTGCGGCCCTCGCTGTTCACGTTTTCAATGTGAGAGCCACGGTCCCATTTGTCCATGTTGAGGCGCTCGCGGGTGTCGGCATCGGTGGTGATGGCATAATCCACCTTAGCGCCGAGCGAGTGGCGGTCGTTGACCTGCCAGTTGAGTCCGCCGGTGAGGTGGGTGCCAATTCCGCGCCAGGCGTGCTTCAGTGAGCCTTCATACCTGAACAGCTCCTCGCCCGACTTTGGGCTGGTGGTAATCTGCCCCAGATCGCTCCACTGGTTGGTGCGGTATTCCCACTCTTTAGCCGATACGAAGAAGTCCCAGCCGCCGGTGCGGTAGTTGATGTTGACTTGCGCCTCGGGGTCGTTCATCCCGGTGCGCAGGCTCTGCTCGGTCTTGGCAAAGGTGCTGAAGCCGAAGCCATCGCCCTGGCGGCGCACGGTGGTGATGCGCACCACGGCACTCACCGAGGCATCGTACATGGCGCCGGGATTTGTAATCACCTCCACATTGGCCACCTCATCGCTCATGAGGCGCTTAAGCTCATCGGTGTCGCGCACGCGGCGGCCATTTATGTAGTAGATAGGCGTTCCGCGGCCAATCACCTCCAGGTAGTCGCCTTTCTTAATCATGCCCGGCACCTTGCGCAGCACATCCTGTGCCGTTCCTGCCTTCTCGAGCACAGATCCGCTCACTTTGGTGACCATGGCATTTCCTTTGAGGCGCGTGTTGGGCAACTGTCCCTTCACCACAATTTCTTTCAGCTCCACAATGCTAAGTATCGAGTCGAGCGCAATCGAGTCGGGGTCTGACTGATAGTTTCCGGCATTTGATGCCAGTGCCGTTATTGCCATCGAGGCAATAAAAATAAATCGTTTCATAATCTTTATGCGACAATGTAAATATTACACAGTTATTATTCTTGCACATCCCATGAGGATGCCTTGCATTTACTTCGACGCACCCGGCAGCCAAAAAGTTACAGGAAATTGCAAGAAAACGCCACAAAGGTAGATTATTTTCCATATCCGGAGTTGTAAAAAACGGACATTCGTCCTCCCCTGCCCCACTCTCAGCATCAGGCAGAGGCTCAGCAGTGCCTTGCCCTGAGGAATCAGCGGCGGCGAAGGATTGTGGTGAAGATGCGGCCAGAGGCGATGCCGAGGCGGCGTGCCGAGAAATAGCGACCGGGATTGCAGCGGGTGCAGCGGTGAGTGAGAGTCAGCTGCCGGCGTTGCACCCCCGCCTCAATGAGCGCTGCGGCATTGGCTTCCCAAAGGTTGATGTGTGCCTTGCCGGTGACAGCATCGCGGTGCACGATGGCATCGATGGGAAAACCGGCGGCGGCAAACTGCTCCACCACTTCGTCGCCCACCTCGAAGCACTGCGGGCATATCGAGGGACCTATTGCCACCTCTATGCGGCTTGGCTCGGCTCCGAGCTGCTGCATCGCCTCCACGGTGCGCGCGGCAATTCGCGCCACAGTGCCCTTCCATCCGGCATGAGCCACGCCTATGGCTCCTGTAGCCACATCGCGCAGTAGCAGCGGCACACAATCGGCGGTGTTGACTCCCACAGCCACGCCACAGAGCGTGGTGACGAGAGCATCGATGCCTTGCAGCCTCTCGCTGCGTGAGGCATCATCGAGAGCCATAAATTCACTGTCGATAATTGCCACACGGGACGAGTGCGTCTGCCTCGGCATGATGAGGTGGTCGGCGGCAATGCCCAAGGCAGCGCACAGCTCGCCACGGCACTCCACAACGTGGCCGGGAGCATCGCCTGTGTAGTTGCACACATTAAACCGGGCATAGGTGTCGCTGCCGCCGCCATTGTCGTAGTCGCAGTTGGCAGCAGCACCGAGGTCGCGCATAGTGCTGAAAGCCACAATGTCGTCGCAATGTGTGGCAAAGTGGACAGCCTCAATGAAAGAGCCGCACATCACTTCTCCTCCTCGTCGTTCTGAGGCTGGGAATAGAAGAATTTATCTTCCTTGTATTTTTCGGGCCAATACTCATCGTCCCACTCCGGCTCATCGCTGGCCGGAGCTTCGTTGTCGTCGGTGTATTCCTCATCGTCGGCATCGTCCCATTCGTCCTCATCGAGCATCTTTCCACCGCAATAGTCATCATCATCGACAGGCGTCTGGTCGAACACCCACTCGTCCTCCTCCTGCACGCGGTGGCGCACGTCGAGGTCGCGGTGTGTGATTTTGGAGGGAATGCGGTTGTTCTCATCGTTGATTTCTCGCCACAGCAGGTCCTTCAGCTCGGTGAGTCCCATACCTGCCACCGAAGAAATAAACACCACCTTCACGCCCTCGGGCAACTCTGCGCGCATCTCATCCATCAGCTCATCGTCGAGCATGTCGCACTTGGTGATTGCAAGCACACGGGGCTTGTCGGCGAGGTCGGGGTTGAAGCGTTGCAGCTCGTTGCACAGAATTTCATATTCGCGGCGAATATCGTTGCTGTCGGCAGGAATCATAAATAGCAGCACGGCATTTCGCTCAATATGGCGCAGGAAGCGCAGCCCCAGTCCCTTGCCCTCGCTCGCACCCTCGATGATGCCGGGAATGTCGGCCATCACAAAAGAGCGGTTGTCGCGGTAGCTCACAATGCCCAGATTAGGCTCGAGAGTGGTGAAGGGATAGTTGGCTATTTTTGGCTTAGCAGCCGAGATAGAGGAAAGGAGAGTGGATTTTCCGGCATTAGGGAATCCCACCAGGCCCACATCGGCAAGCAGCTTCAGCTCGAGGATTACTGCCTTCTCAATGGCAGGCTCACCGGGCTGTGCGTAGCGCGGAGTGCGGTTGGTGGCGCTCTTGAAGTGCCAGTTGCCAAGGCCGCCGCGGCCGCCCTTGAGGAGCTTCACCTCCTCACCGTCGTCGGTCACGTCGCACAGGAACTGCCCCGTCTCGGCATCAAACACCGCCGTGCCGCATGGCACCTCGATGATACGGTCCTCGCCATCGCGGCCAAAGCTGCGGTTGGGGCCTCCCGACTCGCCATTGGTGGCAAACACATGGCGCTGATACTTGAGGTGGAGCAGCGTCCACAAGTTGCGGTTTCCGCGGAGAATGATGTGTCCGCCACGGCCACCGTCGCCACCGTCGGGGCCACCCTTTGGTATGTATTTTCCTCGGAAAAAGTGCAGAGAGCCACGGCCGCCCTTACCCGAGCGACAAAGTATCTTCACATAGTCGATAAAATTCGATCCTGCCATAATTATACAAAATAGAGAGTGTGTGAGTAGGTGTGATGAGTTATTAGTTACAAAAATTGGGGCAATCCACCGCAGGCGGAGGCTTTTGCGCTGCAAAATTACAACAAATTCCCCATACACACAGCATTGAGGCAGCAAATTAGTGCTGCGCAAGGGCATTTATCACCAGTGGCACACCTTGCAAGGCGCAACAGCAGCACTAAGCCCCTACCGCACCTGGCCTGCACCCTCCTCAAACCGTGCAATTTGTTCCGCAAGAATGAGTGCAGTGGCTTGGGTCTCGGCAGCATCCTCAATCTGTGTGGAATCGAAAGTGAGCTGGGCACGCGAGTAGAACGCCTCGCGCCTGGCGAGAGCCTCCCTCACAAAAGCGACAAGCTCCTCATCGCTCTTTCCTGCAATGAGCGGCCTCTTGGCACGCGAGCCGGGCAGAGCCAGCCGCAACGCCAGCCTCTCGGGCGAGGTGGTGAGATACACGGCAAGGCCGTGGCTCACAATGTAGTCGATATTGTCGAAATAGCAAGGAGTGCCTCCGCCACACGCCACAATCACATCCTCGAAATCGGCAACCTCGCGCAGCATGCGCCGCTCCAAGTCGCGGAAGCCTTCCTCGCCACGCTGCGCGAAAAGCTGCTTCACCGAGGCGTGGAAACGGCACTCAATGTAGTTGTCGAGGTCGATAAACTCCCTGCCGAGGTGCATGGCAAGGGCCTTTCCGAGCGTGGTCTTGCCACTGCCCATGTATCCAATAAGAAATATCGGTTGCATAAGTCTATTGTGATATCACCAAAAAAGAACGTGAACAAATAAAAAAGCATCGTTGAGAGCCACCTTGCTTGTGCGACACCCTATAACGCCACCACAAAAATACGACAAATTCGCGTAAATAAGCACCATATTGCCAAAAAAAACACAAAAAAATCACACCCACACAAGCGAATTAGCTCAAAAAGGTTGCAGAAATCAAAACTTTGCATTATCTTTGCAGCCGCTAAAGGCAAAGAAGCCACATAGCAGGTCCTATAGCTCAGTTGGTTAGAGCATCTGACTCATAATCAGGGGGTCCTTGGTTCAAGCCCAAGTGGGACCACAATAAGAATCGCTAAGCAGATGAGAAATCAGTCGCTTAGCGATTTTTCTTTTGTGGCTCCTCACCTGTGAAAATCCAAGGGGACGCAAAAAAAAGACTCCGACGGTGGTGACCATCGGAGCCTGAGAGCGGAAGACGAGGCTCAAACTCGCGACCCTCAGCTTGGAAGGCTGATGCTCTATCAACTGAGCTACTTCCGCAAACTAAAAAAATTATGTGAGTTATGAAAAAAGTGAGTGGGTGGTGATGGATTCGAACCACCGAAGTCGAAAGACAACTGAGTTACAGTCAGTCCCATTTGGCCACTCTGGTAACCACCCATTTGCTAAATGCGGTGCAAAGGTAGGCAATTTTATTGGAACTTGCAAGAAAAATCGCACATTTTTATTGCCGCCTCGGCTGCCTCGGTGCCTTTGTTGCCCAGTGCGCCGCCGGCACGGTCGATGGCCTGCTGCTCATCGTCGGTGGTGAGCACGCCAAAAATCACAGGCACGCGTCCCTCGGCATTGAGTGTGGCCACGCCTTGTGTGATGCTGTCACACACATAGTCGAAGTGTGGAGTGCCGCCTCTAATCACGCAGCCAAACACAATCACGGCATCGTAGCGGCCGGAGCGTGCCATGCGCGAGGCGGCGAATGTGAGTTCCACCGTGCCTGGCACATGGTGCACCTCTATCTCGGAGTATCCCTCGCGTGCAAAAAGCTCTAAGGCGCCGGCCAGCAGTGCCTCGGTGATGTGGCTGTTCCACTCGGCTACGGCGATGCCCACGCGTAGCGAATTGAGCTTTGGAAGGGTGTGGAGAGCGGTGTCGTTGTTTCTTAATTCGGTTGACATATAATATATTGCTTTTTTTGTTGTTGGTTTTTTTTACTGATTTGTGTTGGTTTCTTCGGTGTGCGCGCACTTGGGAGGAGTTGCCGGCTGCGACAATCAGAACAGATTTTTGAGCATTGTGAGGAAATCGACAGGCTCGGGAGCCTGCCTTAGCGACTCAATCTCGGCGGCCTCGGCATCGGCCCCAAGGCGTGAGGCGATGGGTGGGAGCGAATCGAGTAGTCTTCGGCCTGCGTCGTGGCGATTGATGATGTTGAGGAGAGCTTTCGAGAGGTTTATGGATATTTTCAACTGCATCAGGTCGAATGTTGTTGTCACTTTCTTGGCATAGCGCAACGCCTTGGTGTAGAATTTCACGGCATCGCGGTAGTTGCACATCTGCAAGTGCAGATCGCCTTGTTTCTTGAGTGCTTCCACGAGCGACGCCACTGCGGTGGATACACCCGACGCCACTTTGTCCTGATAGAGATCGGCTGCCACCTGATAGTGGGCAAGCAGATTCATGAGCTTGAGCTTGGAGCGGAAAATGTCGGTAGAGGCAGCGAGAGCCTGCACGAGCGAGGATGCGAAGTGCCTATTGTCCTTCTTGGCGAGGCGGTCGAGTATTTTCTGTGCCTTCACAAGCTCCTTCTCGGCACGCTTGTTGTTGCCAAGCTTGTAGTGGGCAAAAGCAAGCGTGTGAAGCACTCCAGCCACGAGAGCGAGGAAATCGAGCGAGTGGCGGTCGTCGGTGGCAAGCAGGCCACGCAGAGCCTCGGCACAATGGGATATGGCATCGCCGAAGTGCGCCGACTCGGCGCTAATATGCGCCAGCAGCAACTCGCGCCACACAGCCGCAAGCGGTGCAAGCTCCATGTTCCCGGCTATGGCCGCAAGCTCCTTTGCGGGGACTTTGGCCGCAATGGCATCGGCAAGTGCGGCACACGATGCGGCATGGGGGTCGCCGGCAGGGAAAAACACATCGAGCGAAAGCAGCTTCATAATAATTTTGAAAAAGATTTAGTTCCTTATGTCGTTTGTATCATCTCAATGGCTATCTACTTTGCCTCTATTATCTCCCTCCACTGCCCTGCAGTGACCGCCTGAAGCGATTTCTTGGTGATTCCATGGGATGTGATTCCCCTCACCACATCGGCCACCAGACTCGACTGCCACCCGAGCAGGTCGCCATCCTGTGGCAGACTCCGTGCCGGGAAATGCTCGTGCACGCCGCGTGAGAGCAGGTGAATGGAGTAGTCGTCGTCGATGTAGATGAAGCGCACGTCGTAGAACTCAATGTGGTTCTTGTAGGCCTCCACGCCATCCTCGCCGGGATATATGGCCTCGATGTCGGCACGGTTGGCAATCACCACATCGGCAGCCTCGAAGTTCTCGAGGATTGCCGGCATCACTTTCGTGATGCGGCAGTTGATTCCGTGCTGGCATCCCGGCAGATAGACCACGATGGCCTTTCGCTCCAGCGCGTGGCTCACCATCTCGAAAAGCGCAGGGCGCACCGAGCTTTCTATACTGTAGAACGAGCCGAACAGCAGCACGTCGTTCTCATCGAAGCGCGGCCACACCACGTCGAAGCGCTCGCGTGGATAGCTTGAGTAGTTGAGGCGGCGTGTGCCGTTGTTCTTGGTGTTGAAGATTAGCGAGATGGCAGTGGCGCCATCCACATAGCGGTCGATTGAGCGTGTGCTCACTCCATTCTCCTCGAGGAAGGCGACGACGGTGTCGCCCACATGGTCGGTGCAGCACTCGCTGACCATAGCGACCGGCAGCCCTGCCGAGGCAAGCAATGCTGCGGCATTTGCAATGCGCCCGCCCACAAAGGAGCGTATGGGATGGTTGTCGTCGTCGAATACGGTGTCGAAAACCGACTCGCCTATTGCAATTATCTTTTGCATAAAAAAGACTTTTCTGTGACTCTAAATTGTTTCTTCCCGACAGTTTGTCACGGGGTCTGACTCATCCCTTGGCCTTCTGCCCGAGGTATCCGCCATGGTGCCGCTTGGCATATTCCTGCCTGGTGAAGCCTGTGGCAAGCATTGTGTTCACCACCAGCACATCGCCAATCACCGTCATCATGGTGGTGGATGTTGTGGGGGTCAGCCCAAGAGGACACACCTCGGGAGCACCGCCCGTGTAAAGGCACACATCGGCAAGCCGGGCCAGCTCACTTTGGTCGTTGCCGGTGATTACTATAAACTTTAGCTGGGGATATAGATTGCGGGCCAGCGACACCAGCTCTACAATCTCGGTTGTCTTGCCCGAATTGGATAGAAGCAGCATTATGTCGTTGGGCTGTAGGATTCCCAAGTCGCCGTGCTGAGCCTCACTGGGATGCAAAGTGACAGCCGGAATGCCTGTGGAGGCAAAGGTGGTGGCAATATTCATGGCAATCTGGCCGGCCTTGCCCATACCCGAAGTTACGAGCTTTCCGCCCAGGTCCTTCACCTGATGCACAATCATGCTCACTGCACGCTCATAACCTTCGGTGACAGGAATCGACTGAATTGCCCTGCACTCAGCCTCGAGAATCTCCTGCATTTTCTGTCTTACGTCCATAGAATGTAATTGAAATATTATGTTTCGACCACAAAGTTACAGCATCGCCACCTTACTGGCAAATAAAGCCGCAAAAAAAGCACAACACCGTTGCAAAATTTGCCACGGTGCCACGATGCCGGTGCCGGGAATCGCTCAGAGGTCCTCATCGAAGATGAGGGGAAGCAGGGCCGACACTTCGGGCAGCACATACACCTCATCGTCGCCATAGAGGATTATCTCGAGCTTCTCTCCACCAAGTTTCTCATACTCGGCAAGCACCTGGCGGCAGGCTCCACATGGACTCACCGGGTGAGGGGTGAATGCTCCATTGTGGAATGCTGCTATGGCGAGCTTCACAAAGCGCACCCCGGGATAGCGCGAGTGGGCATAGAAGCAGGTGGTGCGCTCGGCGCATATTCCCGAGGGGAATGCCACGTTCTCCTGGTTCGACCCGCTGACGACCTCACCATTGGCAAGAAGCAAGGCGGCACCCACGCCGAAGCGGCTATAGGGGGAATAGGAGCGTTGGGTGGCAGATTTTGCCTCATCTACCAACTTTTTGTCGGTTTCGCTCAACTCATTGTAAGCATAAACGTGTATCTTTGTAACCAAATTCAATTCTTTCATGATAACAATGCAACAAAGTTATATGACGGTTTCTGCCCACAAATATAGCGAAAAATCTTCATTCAGCAAGCTATCCCTGCTGCTTTGTGCCCTTCTGGCTGTGCTTTTTGCCTCGTGTGCCACCCAGCGCGGAGCCTCCGAAGACGCACGGGGAGGAAAGGGCACAGCGGGCTACAAGCCAATTGGGCGCGACGGCTCGGCTCAGCGGAGGCACTACATTGCCACCTTCGCCCACGCCGCTCGCCGCAACCGCGAGCTTTATGGCATTCCTGCGGCAATCACCCTGGGACAAGGGATTCTCGAGAGCGCAGGCGGCACCAGCTACCTTGCCGTGAACGGCAACAACCACTTCGGCATAAAGGCTTCGGGCGACTGGACAGGACGCACTATCTGCAAGCCGGGCGAATCGGTGCGCTACCGCCGCTATGGCAGCGTGGAGCAGTGCTTTGCCGACCACGCCAAGTTTCTTCGCCGCAAGCGCTACGAGCCACTGTTCAGGCTCAAAATCACCGACTACAAGGGGTGGGCCCGCAAGCTCAAGGAATGTGGCTATGCCACCGACCCGGCCTACGCCACCAAGCTGATAAAGGTGATTGAAACCTACAACTTGCAGCAGTTCGACCGTTAGCCCTCCTCCCCTACTCCACGCCAGATGCCTGCAAAATGGAAGGGGATTGGAATTATGTGTCATACGACAAATAAATCGGAGGGGCTGCGCCGGCTCATGTCTGCGCAATCCCTCCGATGGTGTCTCTTATTGTATTCGTCACGCATAATGTGGCGCGCGGTTTCGACTACTCTTCCTCCTCAGCGTTGGGGTCTTCCTTCATGTTGTGGAACACGTGCTGCACGTCGTCGTCGTCCTCGAATTTCTCGAGGAGCTTGTTGAGAGTCTCGCGCTGCTCGGGAGTGACTTCCTTGAGGTCGTTGGGCACGCGCACAAACTCATTGCGCACAATTTCGAAGCCATTGTCCTCGAGATACTTCTGGATATTGGCATTCTCCTCGAATGCGCCCGAGAGAGTAATTTCGCCCTCTTCCTCGTCGCGCTCAATCTCATCCACGCCATAGTCGATAAGCTCAAGTTCAAGGTCCTCAAGCTCCACGCCTTCCTTGTCCTTCACGGTGAACAGGCACTTGTGCTCGAAGAGGAACGAGAGGCTGCCCGAAGTGCCGAGGTTGCCGCCAAACTTATTGAAGTAGCTGCGCACGTTGGCCACGGTGCGGGTGTTGTTGTCGGTTGCAGTCTCCACGAGGATAGCGATGCCGAAGGGGCCATATCCCTCATACACTATTTCCTTGTAGTCGCTTGCGTCCTTGTCGGTAGCCTTCTTGATGGCGCGCTCCACGGTGTCCTTGGGCATATTCTCGGAGCGGGCGGTGGCGAGCAGCATGCGCAGGCGTGAGTTTCCTGATGGGTCGGGGCCACCAGCCTTCACGGCAATGGTGATTTCCTTACCGATTTTGGTGAATACGCGCGACATGTGTCCCCAGCGCTTAAATTTTCTTGCTTTGCGGAATTCAAATGCTCTTCCCATAAAAAAGTTTCGTTTTGTATGTGTTAATTTTGATTATTCGTGTAGTCTCTCTCGGTTTTATTGTCAGCGGAGCTGTGCGCCCACCTGCTTCTGCAGGTTGGCGATAATCTTGTTCATCACAGCGTCGATTTGCTTGTCCTGGAGGGTCTTCTCATCGTCCTGGAGGATGATGCTGATGGCGTAGGACTTCTTTCCGGCTTCGAGGTTCTTTCCCTCATACACGTCGAAGAGGCTCACGCCGCGCAGCAATTTGCGCTCGGAGCTGTTCACCACCTTCTCAATGTCGGCCATGGTTACGGCTGCATCCACAAGCAGCGCGAGGTCGCGGCGCACGGGCTGGGTCTTGGGGAGGTCGGCGAAAGTAACCTTTTTCTTGAGCGTCATCTTCACCAGGGCGTCCCAGTTGAGCTCGGCATAGAACACATCCTGAGCCACATCGAGCTTCTTTAGCAGGGGCCTCTTCACTATTCCGAGGCAGCCAATGTGCTTGCCGCCACGGTTGGAAATGGAGAGCGCGGCCGAGAAGATGTCGCTTGAAATCTGCTCCATCACTAGCTCCTTGGCTGTGATGCCGATGCGGGCAAATACATTCTCCACCACAGCCTTGAGATCGAACACTGTGCTCTTGCGAGCCGCCTCGGCCCAGTTGCCATCGTGGTTGTTGCCGGTGATCCATACGCCCAGGGCAGTGTGCTCGGAGAAGGCAGCAAGCACCTTCTCGGTGCAGTCGGCCTCGGGGTTGAAGTGGTAAACGTTGCCAAACTCATACATGCGCAGGTTGCCACTGCGGCGGTTGATGTTGTGGGCAATGCTCTCCAGGCCTCCGAAAAGCAGAGTCTGGCGCATCACACACAGGTCGCTGCTCAGAGGGTTGAGCAGGTGCACACAATTGGCCTCGGGATAAGTGGTGAGATCGGCATAGTAGGCTCCGGCGGTGAGCGAGTTGTTCATTATCTCATTGAATCCGGCGGCGGTGAGCTGCTCGGAGATGAGCTGTTGCAGGGAGTTCTTCACATCGGTCTCGCCCTTGTAGGAGAGCGAGCTGTGGACGGTGTCGTCAAACTCCACATTGTTGTAGCCATACACGCGCATCACGTCCTCCACCACGTCGCAGGGGCGCTGCACATCCACACGGTAGGTGGGCACGAGCAGCTCGAGCGCCTCATCGCTCTCGGCGGTGATTTCAATCTCAAGGCTCTTGAGAATGCCCTTTATGGTGTCCTTGCCGAGCTTCTTGCCTATGAGCGTGTCGGCATAGCTGTATTCGAGTGTTACCGGGAAGCGTGGGAAGTCCTTTGCCTTGACATCCACAATGTCGCCGCAAATCTCGCCGCCGGCAAGCTCCTTAATCATGAGGGCAGCGGCCTGGAGGTTATAGACGGTCTCATTGGGGTCGATTCCGCGCTCAAAGCGGAATGAGGCATCGGTGTTGAGGCCGAAGCGGCGGGCCGTCTTGCGAATCCATGTGGGGTGGAAGTAGGCCGACTCAAGGAATATGTCGGTGGTGGTCTCGGTCACTCCCGAATCAAGACCGCCAAACACGCCGCCAATGCACATAGGCTCCTCGGCGTTGCAAATCATAAGGTCGCGCCCGGTGAGAGTGCGCTCCACGCCGTCGAGGGTGACAAACTTGGTGCCCTCGGCCACGGTCTTCACTACTACCCTGTCGCCTTTCACTTTGGCGAGGTCGAAGCAGTGCAGCGGCTGTCCGAGGCCCAGGAGAATGAAATTAGTTATGTCCACAATGTTGTTGATGGGGCGCTGGCCAATTGCCGAGAGGCAGTCCTTGAGCCATTGCGGACTCTCCTGCACCTTCACGTTGCGAATGGTCACGCCCGAGTAGCGCGGACAAGCCTCGGCATTCTCCACCGTCACCTCCACTGCGCCGTCGGGGCGGTCGCTCTTGTAGGCTGCCACATCGGGGCGGTGGGCTGCCACATTCATGCCGCGGTTGGCATTGAGCCATGCAGCGAGGTCGCGAGCCACTCCATAGTGCGAAGCGGCGTCGATGCGGTTGGGGGTGAGGTCCACCTCCAGCACATAGTCGTCGGTCACGTTGTAGTATTCGCGGGCAGGAGTGCCGGGCTTCACATCGAGCGGAAGCTCAATGATACCGGCGTGAGAAGTGCCCACGCCAATCTCATCCTCGGCGCAAATCATTCCGAATGACTCCACGCCACGGATTTTCGACTTCTTTATGGCAAATTCCTTGTCGCCGTCGTAGAGCTTGGTACCCACGGTGGCAACCACCACATGCTGTCCGGCAGCCACATTGGGAGCGCCGCACACAATCTGGGTGGGCACGCCGTCGCCGAGGTCAACGGTGGTGACGTGCAGGTGGTCGCTGTCGGGGTGCTCCACGCAGGTGAGCACCTTGCCCACCACAAGCCCCGCAAGGCCGCCCTTGATAGTTTCAACTTTCTCAACCGAGCCGGTTTCGAGTCCCAGCGACGTGAGGGCAGCAGCCAGCTCATCGGGGGTGAGGTCGAAATCGACGTATTTCTTCAGCCAGTTATATGATATATTCATAATTTTGAGAGTTAATTTCCACTTGAATAATGCTCACATTGAGCCTATTTACGAAAAATCCCACAAATTTACGAAGAAAATTCAATATAGCTGGAAAGAGACTGCAAAAAAATTGCTTTTAGTGAGAAAGTTGGAGCAGCTCAAGAGCCTGAGCAGGATGGCACACAACACAGAGAGGCAATCACTTCGCACATCTCCGTCCGGTCTTGCAGCCGGAGGATTTGCACGATTGCCCCGACTTTGACGAGGCGCAGCCACGGCACTTGCGGCCATACGGCAGAGTGGTGCTGTCGGGCGAATGGAGCAGATGGGCATTGCCTGTGCGGGCAAACGACGTGATGCTAATGCCAAATGTGAATGCGATTGGATAGTGGTCGGAGATATATGGCACGCCATAGTCGCCGGTGAGCACCTTGAAACCAATGGGGGTCACGCCCTTGTAGAAGATGTGGTCGATTACCTGGGCATTGTCGTTGTTGGTGGCCGGATTGCCCTTCACTTTTCCGAATCCATTGTAGGTGATGCCGAGGTCGGTGACCGGACTGTCGGCACGGGCATCGCCGAGAGCCGCCTTGAGCGGATTGAAGATGGCATTGTCGGTGGTGCTGTTGAAGTCGGCCGAAAGCAGCACAGGCACACCCTGTGGGTTAATCTCGGCAATTTTCTTCACGATAAGCTCAATCGACTGCTTGCGTGCCTCGCGGCCGATGTGGTCGAGGTGAGTGTTGAAGTAGAAGAAAGCCTGATTGGAGTTCTTGAGCTTGAGCAGTGCCCAGGTGCAAGTGCGGTTGCATGCAGCATCCCATCCGCGCGACACCACATCGGGTGTTGCCGAGAGCCAGAAGGTGCCGCTGCGCAGCAAGGTGAGGCGGCGTGTGTCGTAGTATATCGCCATCATCTCGCCCTCGGCCTTTCCGTCGTCGCGTCCCACGCCCACATGCTTGTATCCGGTGAGGTTGCGGTCGAAGTAGGCAATCTGGTCGGGGCAGGCCTCTTGCAGCCCCATCACGAGAGGCTGTTGCTCGGCCACCATCTTGAGCGAGGCCTCGCGGCGGTAGTCCCAGAAGTTTGAGCCGTCGGCCTCGGGGTTGAGGCTCATGCGCACATTGTAGGATATAGCCACAAATTCCTTGGTTGTGACCTTTGCACGCGGCTGAGCCTGAGCCACCGAGGCCACAAACAAGGCTACGAGCAGGAACGAGAAGAATCGGAGTTGTTTCATTTTACGTTGACGTTAGTAGTTTATTATACAAGGGGATATTGGTTATTTCTTTAGTTTTTTCTCAATCATTTGCCGTGCTGTGGCAAAGTTGTCGCCGTGATAAAGGAGTCGGCCTGTGGAATCGGAGAGCACATAATAGGGGGTGGAGGAAAGATTGAAGTTGCGCAGGTAGCTGTTGGTCACACCACCCACAGCCCAGTAGCGTTGCCACGAAGCCGAGTCGCCGCGCACAATCGACTTCCAGCGCAGTGTGTCGCTGTCGAGGTCGATGTCGATGATTTGCAGGCGCTTGCTGCCAAGCTCTTTGGCAAACGACTTCAGCAGCCTGAAGTCATCGCTGCGCGAGCGGTCGTCGGGAGTCCAGAAGTAGTAGATGCTCATCGACTTAGAATAGGGCCTCACGTTCTCCATGCTGTCGCGGTCGCTCCACAGCGTCATGGTGCTCATGCGCTCCTTGTCGCTAATCTCGCCACGCATAGCCTGCATGGCATAGAAGCCTCGCATCACCGATTCGGGGCGGGCCTCAATCTCTATCTTGGCAAGGATGTCGTCCACGCGCTTCTTCTGAGTGAGGTCGCTGAATTCGCACATAAGCAGCAGTGTGCTCACCACGCTCGCCGGGTGGGCAGCCACATATTCCTCTATGGCAGCATCGGTGGCGCTGCGGTTATCATTGGCAAAGTCGTCGCTGTGGCTCACGATAAACTCGCTCCACTGCTCATTCACCTTCGTCCCCTTCACCACCGTGCCCCATGGCTCGGCAAGCGAGGCTGTGAACTCAATGTCGTCGCCATTGCTCACCAAGGCGTGAGCTATCAGCTTTTTCTGCTGATTATAGATGCTCACCACCACAGGGTCGGCACTCTCGCCACGATAGGCGAAGTGGCCTTCCTTCATAGTAACCCACTCACACTCAAAGCCATCATCGGTGGGATAGACCACGCGCACATTCTGCGTGCCACCATCGGCAACAGTTCCCTCGATTGTGAAATGGTCGCTCGTGCAGCCGGTGCCCATGAGCGACACGCAAAAAGCAACCACTATCGCCAGTGAGTTGGTTGCACGCTTTAATATGTTATCAGTCAGCATCCTAATGTGTGTGTATGGTGTTTATGGTGTGTCAAGCTCACTTCAGGTGCACGTGCTCGTAGGTGACGTTGCCGTCGGCTGCCACCTTGCAGCGAATCACGTCGCCATAATCGGGACGCTCCTCAAGGCTCATGGCATCGAGGGTGATGTAGTGCACGCCGGCATAGTCGCGCTCATCCCAGGCGTGGATGTGTCCGCAGAACACGCAGCGCACGCCCCAGTCGTGGAATTTCTTGAAGATGAAATAAAGTTCCTCGCGAGGCAGCACCGATGAGAACGCATTCTTGCGCGGACGGAAGAAATTGGTGTGGGTGAACACGAATATGTTGCGGTAGCTGAAGAAGTCGAGCAGCAGTCCAAGGTCGATAAGGTCGATTTGGTACTCGCCAAATGTTCCGTTTGCCGAGTCGAGAAACAGGAATGCGTCGCGCACCTCGTCGCTCTCGCCTTCGTGATACACCACATCGAAGGAGTAGGTCGATGAGCCGAAAATCTTGGTGAAGAGCGCCCAGCCATTGCGCGTCACGTCGTGATTGCCCACCACGGGATAGAAGCGGAACTTATATTTGCCAATATCCTCTTCGTCGCCCTTGTAGCGCTCGCGGTAGTCATCGACCATGTCCTCGGTAATCTGATAGTATTCGGGCTGCGTCTCGGCGAGGTCGCCGCAGTGGGCCACCAGGAGGTCCTCCTTGGCAACAGCCTCGTCGAACAGCTCACGCAGGCGCGTCTGGTCGTTGCGCAAATGGCTGTCGGAGCCCACGATAAACGTGTAGCCCGGCGATGCCACGTCGATGTCGTTATTGTTGTCACGCTCCCAGTCCTTCTGGTAAGTGACCGATTGCTTCACGCGGTCGTCGACACTGGTGTGGCCTATGAGCACACCCGTGGGCTCCACCTTCGAGCACGATGCGGTGGCAAGAGCCACGGTGGCTAAAAGAATATATAAGCAATTTATGCAGTTGTTCCTGTTCATAATCAATCTGTATGTTGTGTTATTCTTGTTTTTTTGTGTGTGTTCGCATTGTTGTTTCTCTGCCGAATCACCATCGGTAGGTGGCTCCAATCTTCACCGAAGTGTCGAATTTCTGGGCAAGCTGGTTGATGTTTCCCGCCGGACGCACGAGCAGCTCGCCGGTGAGGCGCACTTTAGGCGTGAGCGAGAAGTAGCCACGCACGCCGAAGTTGATATTCCAGTTCTCATAGATGAAGTAGTCGTAGTTCTTCAGGAACAGACCCACATTCCAGTTACACTTCTTGCGGTTCTTGAGGTAGGCGGCAAAGCCCACGCTCCAAGTGATAGGCTCAAACACGCTGCTGCCAAACTGTGAGTAGCCGAGGAAGCTGTTTCCGAAAAGCACGTCGAAGTGGGAGCTTTGCGCATTCACGGCAAGGCGGAACAAATATTCATTGCAGTCGTATTTTCCATAGCGGTTATAGACACCGCGCCCCGAGAACACCAGGTCGAACCACCTCACCGGCAGCTTGTAGCTGAGCTCGGCAAGCACGCCGCCGAAGCCGTCCTTCTTGGAGTTGAGCTCAAGGCCGCCCATCACGTTGATGCGGTCGTTGAGCGAGCGCACATAGAAAGCATTGACACCCTCATAGAAATGCTCGATGGTGTTCTTGCCCACCTGTCCATAGACCCAAGCCATATTCTTCGTATCGGGGTTCAGGATAATCTCCTCGGCATTGGCACGCAATGCCACCTGGGATGCCAACACAGTGAAAAAGAGAAAAATGATGCTCTTAATTCTATTCATAGTCTTTGAAAAATCTGTTTCTGTTATGTAGTTTTGGCAAATGTAGTGAAAAAAAACGGTTTTAGTGTCCAATTGTGTACATTTTTTTGATATTAACCGCCCGAATACTTAAAAATAGGTAATTATGGGGCTTCACAGTTGCCCCGTCTCGATGCGCACGCAGATGCGCTCAATGATGGCATCCTCCTTGTTCTTCTCGGGCTCGTAGCCCGCCTTCATATTCACGCCGAAGAAACGGCCAAAGGTCTGCCAGAACCCGGCGCGGAAAGTGCCGAGAAAGGCCTTCACGATGTTGTAGGACGACTGGTCGGTCTCGCGGTTGATGAGCTTCACCAGCATCTTGCCCTGCGAGCGCGTGAACGTCTTCATCACAGGTTTATACTGGTTGAAGATTTCCTTCTCAAATTGCTTAAGATAAGCCTGCTTCTCCTTCTCGGTGGGGAAAGTCTCGAGATACTCGTAGGTCTCGAGCAATGTGGAACAAATGAGCTTGGCATAGGGCAACGTGCGGCGCACGTCGCGCACAGTGCGCCAGTAGAACTGCTCCTCCTTCTTGTTGCGAAACCGCTCGCGCGGATAAATGGTGATGGGGTTGAACACAATCATGCAAAGCGTGTCGCCAGTGGCCTCGTCGATGAAGTGGTATTTGCCCTTAAACACCTGCTGCAAGCCGCTTATGGGAACAACCTCAGTAGGCACAGGAGCCTGAGCCCGCGCCACTGCCACATGCGTCCACACCGCCACCACAACAGCCAGTGTGCGAGCCATTTGCCACATTATTCCATTCGAAACCATATATAACTTAATTTCCTCAACTATTCAACTATGCCAATAACCGGATGTGTTGTTTTATCAAAGCCATGAGCATGAGCAACAGCAACGGTTGCCCACAAAATGTTGCCATGCACGCTCCATCACAGCGATGGCTGTTGCTTACAAAGCCGGGCGGAGCAACACGACGACGTGGCAAAGGTAGCAATAAAAATAGAAATACGGCTCTCATTTAGAGGAATATTTTGGTGCCGGAGCCTTTTTGGCCGATTGGGGGCATTGGGATGTGGCAACAAACCATCTCCGCGCCCTCTTGCTGCCGGCAGCAGCATCCATGATATTTTGCCGATTAGCACACTCCGGTAAAATCGAGTAGGTCGGGAAACGAAAGCTTTCTGACCTGCTTTCGTTTCCTTTCCTCTCACACCACCGTACGTGCCGTTCGGCATACGGCGGTTTAATTTGTTTTCAAAGCGTGACTAAAC
>JAQXTJ010000040.1 GCA_029219425.1 Bacteroidales bacterium | reverse complement strand
ATGCCTGTGGCTGCCATTTGCAGGGCTGCCACCGAAGCAGCGTCGCGCATTGGCCTGGCATCGGCTGCGATGGTCACCACCTGCGGCACTTGTGCCACACCCTTGGTGGTGTGCCATGCCGCAGGCTGTGGAATCACTCCCACCTGTGCCGCAATTGCCGCCACACTGGCTGCCAAGGCAAGTATTGTCAATAGGATTGATTTTCTCATTGCAATTTGTCGTTAAGAGGGAAACGTAGGCGCACAGGGTCGTCGTAGAGCACCTGCATCGAGTCGAGCAAGTGCATCATGTTGCGTGTCACGCCCTCGGTGCCGCGCTCGCCATAGATGTTGTGCATCTCGTAGGGGTCGTTCTCCAGGTCGAAGAGTTCCCAGCGGTCGATGTCGTTGTAGAAGTGAATGAGCTTGTAGCGGCTGTCGCGCACGCCATAGTGGCGCTTCACGCTGTGCTCGGCGGGATACTCGTGGTAGTGGTAGTAGAGTGCGCTGCGCCAGCCTTCCACTTTCTCGCCGGTGAGCAGCGGCAGCAGCGACACCCCCTGCATCTCCTCGGGCACTTCCACGCCGGCAAGGCTAAGGAAGGTGGGCGCATAGTCTATGTTCTGCACCATCTCGGGCACCTCGCCGCGGCGGTTAAGCCCCTTGGGTAGCATCATCACCAGTGGGGTGTGGAACGACTCCTCATACATGAATCGCTTGTCGAACCACCCGTGCTCGCCCATGTAGAAGCCCTGGTCCGATGTATATACCACGAGCGTGTTCTCGAGCAGGCCATGCTCCTCGAGGTAGCTGAGCACACGTCCCACGTTGTCGTCGAGGCTCTTCACCACCTTCAGGTAGTCGCGCATGTAGCGCTGATACTTCCACTCGGCAAGCTCGCGGCCACTTAGGTTGCGGCTGTAGAAGTCGGCGATTATGGGCGAGTAGAAGTCGTCCCACGCGCGGCGCTGTGCCGAGTCCATGCGGTTGCAGAATTTCTCATAGAGAGCCTTCAGCCGGCTCGATTTGTCGGGGCGGTTCATCTTCAGGTCGTAGATGAGGTCCATGTCCTTGTCGATGCTCATTTCCTGGGCAGCGGCGGCCTCACGTCCGGCATAGTCGTCGTAGAAATTCTCGGGCAGTGGGAAGGTGCGGTCTTCGTAGAGGCGCAGGTTGCAGGTGTCGCTCATCCAGTTGCGGTGAATAGCCTTGTGGTGAATGAGCAGGCAGAAGGGGCGTTCCTTGTCGCGCTTGTTCTCGAGCCAGTCGAGGCTCAGGTCGGTAATCACGTTGGTGATGTAGCCGTGGCGCTGAATGGTGTCGCCCTGCATGGTGATGAAGTCTGGATTGTAGTAGTCGCCCTGACCGGGCACTACCTCCCATGTGTCGAAGCCTGTTGGAAGGCTCTCGAGGTGCCACTTGCCAAAGGCGGCAGTCTGGTAGCCGGCTTGCTGTAGCAGCCGCGGGAATGTGACCTGGGCCGTGTCGAACACGCAGGTGGTGTTGTCGGTGAAGCCATTCTTGTGGCTGTGCTTGCCGGTGAGCATGCACGCGCGGCTCGGCCCGCTCAGCGAGTTGGCAACGTAGCTGTTGGTGAATATCACGCCGTCGCGGGCTATGCGGTCGAGATTGGGAGTGCTGGCATATCGCTTGTCGTAGCAGCTCATCATCTGCGCCGTGTGGTCGTCGGTCATGATATACACTATGTTGTAGCGCCCGGCGGCAGGCGCCTGCTCCTGCTTGTGCGAGCACGACACCGTGGTGAGGGCTGCCATTGCAAGGGCAGGGCATGCGATAATGCCGGTATTGATTGTCTTGTTCATATTCACGAAGAAATGGGGTTATGTCGTTTTTGAAATCAGTCGCAGTCGAAGCTGTAGTCGGCAGTGCCGTCGGCCTTCGATGGCCAGCCCGGATTTTGGTAGATGGTGGAGGCGCCGGTGGCTCCGTCAACGGTGAGCAGGAACTCCGAGATGGGGATAGGCTCAAGATAGTGCTGCTTGGGGAAGTCGTAGCCCTCGTAGGCTGCCGAGGTCGATGACACCTGCAATGGGTGCAGATACTTCGAGATGTTGCTCTGCGACACCACTGTCTCGTCGATTTCCTTGCTACTGTACATCTTGTACATCTCAGTCCACAGGTTGAAGCCCTCGGGCTGGTAGCCGGTGAAGAGGTCCTTGTTCTCGCCCACGTTGCCACGGCCGTTCATCATGTCGAGTGCTCGCCAGCGCTTCAGGTCGTCGAGGCGCATTCCCTCTGCTATCAGCTCGCAGCGGCGCTCGCGGCGAATGTTGTAGAGGGTCTTGTCCACCTCCTGTGAGCGCGACCACACGCCGAGGTCGTTCTCTTTGCTGAGGTCGGTGGCGGCGATAGTCTTCGAGTAGTCGGTGCTCACGCCGGCACGGCTGCGAAGCTCTCCCCAGTATTGCGCGCACTTCGAGTCGAGGCTGTGGTGGCGCTCATAGTAGGCCTCAAGGTAGTTGAGGCGTGCCTCGGCCGAGCGGAACAGTGGCACGGTGGTGGTGCAGGCATACTGTATGCGCTGTGCCGGGTCGTCGCTGAGCCACTTCTTCAGCTCATAGCCGGTGGTGGATTTCTCGTTGCCCGACATGTAGATGTAGGGTTTCCAGTAGTAGATAGTGTCGTTCACATATTTGCCATCCACCTGTGTGGTGTTGATGAGGCGGCCTGCCGGACGCACCGAGCTGGTGAGGCGCGTGTCGCGGTTCTGGAACTCATAGTAGGATATCTCGTCGCCCTGATACTCCGAGCCGTCGGCATATATGGGCAGGCCGTTGGTCATAAGGAACGAATTGACTGCGGCGCGAGTGAGTCCGCAGCCTCCACCCGCGCGCAGGAACGCCGAGCAGCTGTGCGAGAGCACGCCATTGAGGTAGTAGCGCGCCAGTATCACCTCGTCACCATCGCCGAAAGTGCCTGCCGAGTTGAACATCGAGGCATAGTCGGCATCGAGAGGATGAGCGTCGGCAACCACCTGCGAGGCTTCGATGGCCTGGTCGAGCAGCCACTCAATCTCGGCCTCGGCGCTGCCGGCCTTAAACTGGAATCCGGTCCAGGTGGCGGCGCCCGGCCACTTCGAGTTGCCCGGCACGAAGCAAGTGCCTGCGTGGTACTTCTCCCATGTGGCCTCATAGAGAGCCACGCGCGACTTCAGTGCCCATGCTGCGTCGCGGGTGATTCGGCCGCTCTCGGGGGCTTTCTCCATGAGTAGGGAGATGGCTTTGTCGAGGTCGCTCAGGATGAAGCGTGCCACCTCGTTGCGCGGAGAGCGCACGCTGGCTGCGGTGAGCTCGCTCTTGTCGTCGCCGAGCACCTTGGTGAGAATAGGCACATCGCCATAGTTGCGCAGCAGGCGGAAGTAGTCGTAGGCGCGGAAGAAGTAGCCCTCGCCCAAGTAGTGGTTCACATAGTCGCGGTTGCCGCCTATGGCTTCGAGCTTTTCCTCGGTCTTGTTGATGAAGAAGTTGATGCCGCGCAGGTTGGAGAAGTCCCACTGGCTGCTTCCCATCTTCACGGTTTTCTTCTCTCCGCGATAGAAGAGGTTCTGCAAGCCGGCCGAGCACTGGTTGTCGCTCTGCACGTCCTGCGAGTAGAGGCCGCCCCACAAGCTGTTGTTGGTGGGCAGAATCTCATAGAAATCGTTCACTGCGATGCGAATGTCATCTACCGTGCGGTAGTAGGAGTCCTCGCTGCCGAAGTCGAGCGGCTCACGGTCGAGAAAGTCACACGATGCCAGCCCCATGGTGGCGGCAAGGATGAGAATATATTTGTTTTTAATTATAGTGTGCATATTGTGAGTTTTTAAGGGTTGAGAATTAGAAAGTTAACTCCAGTCCCACCGAGTAAGTGCGGTATTGTGGATATGTCTTGCCGGGGCCATACTCACTGTCGGTGCTGCCCACGGCCTCGGGGTCGTAGATGCGCAGGCCGGTTAAGGTGAAGAGGTTCTCACCCGAGAGGTAGAGGCGTGCCTTGCGCACATAGCGGCTCAGCTTGGTGTTGCTTGGCAGGTTGAAGCCCACTTGCAGGTTCTTCAGGCGCAGGTAGCCGGCATTCTGCAAGAAGCGGTCACACACCTGGATATTGTTCTGGTCGATGCGCAGGCGGCCATAGTAGGAGTCGAAGTTGGCTCCAAGCTCCGAGCCTGCGTAGCGGAAGTAGTCGAGGTGGTCGTAGTAGAGCGAGCGTTGCCACTCGGCGGCGATGCCGAAGAAGGTGGCGCTGCCCTTGAAGAACACCTCACGCTTGGCCACGCCCTGGAAGAATGCGCGCAGGTCAATCCACTTCCACTTGCCCTCGAGGGTGAAGCTGTAGGCAAAGCGCGGTGTGGAGTTGCCTATCACCTTAAGGTCGCCATGGTCGGCGAGAGTCTGGCTGCCCATATCCACCGAGCCATCGCCATTGCGGTCGGCATACATGAGGTCGCCGCCTCCCCACTTCGAGCCAATCGACGACTGCGAGTGCTGGGCGAGGTAGTTGTTCATCTCGGCATCGCTCTGTGCAATGCCCACAACCTCAAATCCCCAGATGTCGCCGTAGGTCTTGCCCTCATACCATCCTGCAATGGCATTATCGGGCGAGTCATACTTGGTGATGAGTGTCTTGTAGTCGCTCACCGAGGCCGATATGCCGTATGAGAAGTCCTTGCCTATCTGGTCGCGCCAGCCAAGCTCCAGCTCCCAGCCGCGGGTGCGCAGCTCGGCATTGTTGGTCTTGGGCGCGCTTGCTCCATACACGCCTGAGAGGGCCTTGGCCGGGCCCACCATGTCCTTGGTGGTGCGCTGGTACCAGTCGAAAGATGCAGTGAGGCGGTTGCGGAGCATGCCCAAATCTAAGCCCACGCCGGCATTCTCAATCTTCTCCCATGTGAGCGAGGTGGAGTAGGGGCTGTACATGGGCAGAACCGTGGCCTGCTGTCCGCCGAGCACCAGTGAGCCCGAGGTCGATGCCATGCGCTGGTAGTAGGGATAGAACGAGGTGGTGTTCTGGTTGCCGAGCAAGCCATAGGAGCCGCGCAGCTTGAAGTATTCAAGTCCCTTGTAGCGCAGGGGCTCCCAGAAGCGTTCCTGGGCGATGTTCCAGCCGGCCGACACCGAGGGGAACACTCCCCAGCGCTGGTCGCGAGGGAAACGCGATGCACCGTCGGTGCGCAGGTTCACTTCGAGCATGTAGCGGTCGGCATAGTTGTAGTTGATGCGGCCAAACACGCCAATCGTAGCCCACTCACCCTTGCTCTCGCTCATCATTGTGGTTTCGCCACCCACCTCCGAGGGGAGGAACGGCGTGTCGGTGAGGAGCACATTGCGTGTGGCCACGCGCGTAACTTCGCGCTTGTAGTATTCCGTCTGCTCTCCCACGAGGAACTTGAAGTGGTGGTCGCGGTTGAGGTTGAGCTCATAGTCGGTGTAGATGTTGGTGCTGAAGTAGTTGATGTTGGTCTGAGCCTTTTCGTAGTAGCTCTCACCGGCTGCCGGCTGCACTGCAAAGCTGCCGTCGGCATTGATGGAGTGCTTCTCGGCCACGCCTTCGAGCACCTGGATATACTCAGGAGTTCCGTCGGGCAGAGTGTGCTGAATGGGATTGAACTGGCGCGTGTAGGGGTTGTTCTCTATGCGGCTGTTCACCTCGGCGTGGATTTGCCAGCCCTTTATAGGCTCAATCACGAGGTTGGCCTGATTGTAGAGCTGCTGGGTCTTCTGCACCTGGCGGCCACCCTCGGTCATCGACTTGATCATGGAGCCCTGTGTGTATTCGCCCGTGGGGTAGTAGATGGGCATCACGGCTGCGCGGCGGCCCAGGTTGTGATAGAAGAGAGCATTGAGCGCCGAGGGCTTGTCGTTCTTGAGGCTGATGAAGCGGGTTGACCAGGTGAGGCGCACATAGTCGTTGAACTTGATGTTCATCTTTCCGTTGAGTGTCATGCGGTCGAATTGTTCATCGCAGTAGTTGAAGAGTCCCGTCTGGCTCATGAAGTTGCCCGAGAGGTAATAAGCCACCTTGTCGCCACCGCCGGTGATGCTCAGGTTATGCTCCTGCGAGGTGGTTGCCTTCTTCAAGTACACGTCATACCAGTCGGTGTTGCCCCAGCAGGCCTGGTTGGTACGCCATGTGTTCTGGTTCTCGTATGGCTCTGTGCCATAGTCGATTTCGCCGCGCTGATACTGGAGAATTTTCTCAAGGTGCGACTTGCTGAAGGGGGCGTTGCCGCCCGAGTTGGTGTAGGCGTCGTTCATCATGAGGGCAAAGGTGTAGGAGTCGGCCATGTGGGGCACCTTGATGGGCTGCTGAATGCGCAAGTTGCCTGTGTAGTTCACGCGAGTGCCCTTGCTGCCGCCCTTGGTGGTGACGATTACCACACCGAATGGAGCACGCGAGCCATAGATAGATGCTGCTGCGGCATCCTTCAGCACCGATATGTTGGCGATATCGTTGGGGTTGATTGAGGAGAGGTCGCCCTCCATGCCGTCGATGAGCACGAGCGGAGAAGCATTGGAGCCATCGCCGATTGAGCCCACGCCACGAATGTTGATGTTCATCGACTCGCCCAGTCCGCCACCATTGTCGTTGGTGATGTTAAGGCCGGCGATAGCGCCCTGAAGACCCTGCACGGCATTGGAGATTGGGCGCGACTCGAGGGTGGAGTTGTCGATTGTCTTCACCGCGCCTGTGGCATTGATTTTCTTCTGAGTGCCATAGCCCACGATTACCACCTCCTCGATGTTGATTGAGCCGTCGGTGAGGGTGATGCGTATGCCGCTTGTTCGTCCCTTGAGCGGCTCGGTGGCCGTCTGCATTCCTATATATGAAACTTCGAGCGAGGATTTGGCCGACGACACTTTCAGAACGAAGTTGCCGTCGATGTCGGTGGCAGTGCCCACCTTGGCGTTTCCTTTTTCGATTACCGAAGCGCCAATGATTGGTTCGCCCGAAGAATCGACCACCACGCCTTTCACCTCCACTTGCGCCATTGCGCTGAGGAGCGAAACCACACAGAATAGAGTGGATATAATAAATTTCTTCATGAGATTACGATGTATTTTTAGTGTTAATATTTTTTGGCTTTGAGCTTTGGGCCTTGAGCTTTGAGCTTTTTTCCTTGGCTGACAGCTCATAGCTCACAGCTGATAGCCTATTAGTCTTTTTCGCCCGATTGGTTGAAGATTAGTTTATACATCACAGTGCTGTCGGATGTGAGGATGTATTGCTCGGCAGGAACGGCACGGAGCTTGTTGCGGTTGCGCAGCACGCGGAAGTCGAGCTGTCCGTCGCCACCACCAGCGGTCGATGTGCCGCCATTAAGCAGGTTGTAGTTGAAGAACCACTGTACCTTGCCTCCCGACGATGGCACGGGGGCTTTCCAGCGGGCGTTGCTCTTTAGGGCGATGGAGAATGTGTCGGCTTTTGCCGGGAGCAGCACCGGCTCCATCTCGAAATACTTGGCTGTGATTTTGCTTGTCACGAGTTTCTCGGTTTCGGTGTACTGCTTGTTGCCATTCTCGTCGAGGATAGCCTCGCCATCGGCATCTACTACAAGCTCTTTCGTGACATAGGTATAGACGTAGGTGGTGTCCTTGCTCCGTGCGAGCTTCAGCTCATAGGAGATACCATCGACTTTCGACACCACAGAGGGCATCACCTCGAGGGTGGAGGCGACGCTGAAGTCGCCTGGATTCTCGGCGGCCTCATCGCACGATGGCACAGCCACGGCGGCGCATGCAAGTGCTAAAAGATAGATAAAACGTTTCATAATTGGGGATAAGATTGTTTTTTAGGGTTTTATTATTTCTTGATGAATTTTGTGGATAGCTTCTTGCCGCCGGAGCAGGTGGCCGTGAGCATGTATATTCCGCTCCTTAGCTGCGACACCGGCAGCACCGTGCCCGACATGCCCACATCCTTGCGCAGCACGCAGGCTCCCTGTGACGAGTACACTTGCACCTCGGTGATGCACTCGGCACACTGAATGGTGAGCAGGTCGGCGGCAGGATTGGGATAGCACTTCAGGCTGCCCTGTGCCGTGGCATGCACCGGCTGCACTGCCGAAGGATGGTTAACCTCCACCTTGGTGACGATGGAATCGACATTGGCACAAAGGGCGTAGCCGCACCACTTGGCAAGGTTGTACTTGTGATTGACCGGCACATCGTTGCCCATATCCCAGTAGAAAATGCCCTGAAGGTCGTTGTCCACGCAATACTTGGCGCGGCGGTAGGTCTGGCGCGGACCGGTGAAATAGTAGTAGTTGGTGCTGTAGTAGCCGCGCTCCATGTCATCTTGCGGCACATAGTCGTCGCCGTCGAGCAGCCCATTGCGCACGCCTATCACAGCCGAGCCAACCTTGGTTCCGGCCTCATTGTAGGGCCCCGAAGTGGTGGTGGAGTAGGAGAGCATTATTTTGTTGCGCGGGAAGCCATAGTTGATGAAGCTGTTGCACGACGAGGTGAAGTTGCCCCAGTTGAAGAAGGTGTTTTGCGGCCCGTATTGCTGGAAGGTGAAGGCATCCACCTTGTCCATCTTGGCCACTGGGTAGCGGTAGGCTCCGTAGGCGTGGCACGACACTGCAAACGACTTCTCGGCCGGCAGCACGGCGCGTATCTCATCCGCGAGCAGGCCATAGTTGGCCCAGTCGCTCACGGCATCGGCCCACTCAAGGTCGAGCTCCACGCCGTCGTAGGGGGCTGAGAGGCGGGCAAGGTCGGCGGCGAAGATGCGGCGTTTCTCGGCATTGGCAATGGTGGATAACCAGCCCGAGTGGCTTGCCACCGAGATGCGCACCTTGTAGCCGCGGTGTCCCTCGTAGGCACTCTTCATGATGCGGAGCCACTCGTCCTGCGAATGGCTGTCGTAGCCCGGGCGGGCAGGGTCGTCGTAGGTGAAATAGGCGCAGGCATTATTGAGGATGTCGGCCGTCTGCACTCCGCCAATCGAGGGCATAGGCACGCGCGAGAGGTGGTTGGCGATGTCGTTCTGCGAGAACTTGCGGTTCCACACCACAGTCTCATCGAGCTTGGCCTTCAGTCCTTCGCCGATGGTGGCTATGCAGTCGTCCATTCCGGTGGGGGTGTAGTCCATGCTGCCGTCCGACACGCTTGCGGTGCTGAACTTGCCTGTGCCATTGAAGCAGAACATAAAAGTGAGGCGCGAGGTGGTGCCCTGGTTGGTGGTCACGCCCAGGTGAATCCACTCACCCACCTTCATGCTGTTTTGGTTCACATAGCGCTTGCCATTGCAGCGCACGATGATTTGCTTGGTGTCCTCTTTGCCAAGGCTTATGGAGAAGCCCTGCTGGCCGTCGGCAGTCTCCTTGCGGAAGATGTAGGCTCCCTCGGTCCACTCATCGAGATAGATCCACGACTCGAAGGTGTAGCCCAGAGCGGTGATGCCCTGGTCGTTGATGGTGGGGGTGAGGCATTCTGTGCCACACTCCATTGAGCCTGTTCCATCGAGCTGAAGCACGCCCTTGCGGCCATCAAACTCGGCGAGGTAGCTGCCTCCGGTCACTGTGCCGTGGCAGCAAGGAGTGGAGTAGCGCAGGTGTCCGTCGGGGTAGGAGTTGATGCCAAGGATGATTAGGTCGTTGGCAAGCAGATACTGGTCGCGGGGAATGCCGCGGTCGTAGAAGCGGCTGTTGTTGGTGTAGGCGCCGTTGATGAGGTAGCGCAGGCCGGCATTGTCGGTAACTGCCTCGCGGCGGGCTCCCTGAGCCGAGAATATGCCGTGGTGGTTGGTGCCTCGTGTGGCGAGTGTCTTCATATCTACTACGTTGTCGCAAAGGTCGTAGTCGAATTTATAGTAGGCCACGAGGGCATCCCATTGCGGGCACCACTTGTTGAGGGTGTTATTGATAAAATAGTTGAAGTCGGGGGTAAGTGCGTCGTTCCACAGGCGCACGTCGTCGATGCGGCCGGCAAAGTCGTTGCCGCCAATCACCAGGTTGCCACCGGTGGCAAATTGAGGCAGTGTGGCCGAGGCGCAGAGTACGCCGTCGATGAGAGCCGAGGCCTCGCCATTGTTGCACACGAGGGTGAGCTGGGTCCAGTGGCCTGCCGACAGGGATGCCGAGCTGACGGGCATCGTAAAGTCGGCCACCGAGATGTTGATGGTGCCGGCATCGCCCAGAGTGATTGCGAATCCGTCGCCCACGCCGAGCAACGAGGCTCCGGGATTCCACTTGTCGGCACAGAGCCATAGCTGCACCGAGTAGGAGGGTGCTGCATTCATTTCGGGCATGGCGCCACACTCCACGCTGCCTCCGGCGTCGAGGCGAAGTGCATAATTCGTGACCTGAGCATTGAGTGCAAAGGCGGCAGCCAGGATTAACGATAGAATAGTCGATATTGTTCTCATAATTAAGGGTGTGGATGGAGTGACTGTGTAAAGATAGTGTAAATTTTGGTGAAAATCACCATTTTTGGTATGGAAATTTCAAGTGAAGAAAGCTGCGCAGCCGGGTAGAAAAATACCGGTCGGCCGAGGCAGATAGCCTCCCGACACCGACCGGTGCTACGATATTTGCAATTTTGCGGGTTGGCAAGTTGCAAATGGGTGTGAAAAACCTATAATCTTTTTTTACCTTGGCCTTACTTCACGGCAATCTTCATGCTCTCAGTAGCCGACTTGGTTACGTAGAAGCCCTTGGCAAGCTCTACGCTCTCTCCGGCCTTAACCGATGCCACCTTCATTCCCGAAGTGGTGAAGATATCTGCATCCTCATTGATGGTCACGGTGTTGCCGTTCACGCTGCACTTCAGGGCACTGCCGGCAATGGCTGCCTCCACCGAGCTGCTGGCGGGGTTGATGGCGAGTGTCTGATACTCGCGGCGGCGTGAGCCGAAAATGGTCTCGGTGTTGTCGGTGAGCTTGGTGAACTTAATCTCCTTGATGAAAATGGTGCTGCCGCCAAGATTGGGCTGAGCTATCTCCATCTTCAGGCGAATGGGGTAGAATACGGTCTCGCCATCGTCCTCGGGGCACCATGTGTCGAACTCATACACAAGCCAGCGTGTGGGATCCCAGATGAGATTGCCATTTTCGTCCTCCTCGGGTGTCTCGGGATCATCGTCGTAGAACTTGCAGAACTCTCCGGTGGTGATGGCTGTGCCGGCAGCGGTGTTGTTGCCCGAGGGGTTGATACCGCCCTGGTCAACCACGGCGTAGGCCGAATTTATGATGTTATTGGCCTCGCTGAGCTGGTTGGCATACACGTTGAGCACCAAGCGCACGCGAATCTGAGTGCTTGTGCCGTCGCTCACGGGTGTGTTCTTGGGGTCGCTGAGCCAGTTGATGTTGAACCAGTTAAGGCCGCCGGTGCAGCGAGGAATGTTCATCTGCACGCCATAAAGCTCATTGAGCTTGTCGTTAATCTTGGAGTTCATGCCGCTAATGCAGAACACCTTTCCCACCTCGCCTCCGAGATCTACAAGCGATGTACCTGCCTTGAGGTCGGTGAAAAAGGGCTGTGCCGGGTTGCCAAACTGGCCGCCTGCAACCACGCATGCACCATCGTTCCACGCTTCATCGCCGCCAATCGACTGATACACCGGTATAGAGATATTGGCACCGGTGAAAGCCTTGTCAACATAGTGGAACTCAGTGAGGTTGTTGAAGAGATAGCCCTTGGGGGTGATGTCTTCTTCGGCAGCGCTCATTGTGGCAGTGCCGAGAAGAGCGGCTGCAATAAGTAGAAGATTCTTTTTCATAATGAATAAATTTTTATTGTTATGTTGCTTAATTGATTAGATTTTGTCTTATTTCACGGCAATCTTCATGCTCTCAGTAGCCGACTTGGTCACGTAGAAGCCCTTGGCGAGCTCCACGCTCTCACCTGCCTTCACTGTTGCCACCTTCATTCCCGAAGTGGTGAAGATATCTGCATCCTCATTGATGGTCACGGTGTTGCCGTTCACGCTGCACTTGAGGGCGCTGCCGGCGGCAATGCCCGTCTCAACGCCTGAGATGATGGTGGGGGCGATGGTGAGTGTCTTGTACTCGCGGCGGCGTGTGCCGACGATGGTCTCGGTGTTGTCGGTGAGCTTGGTGAACTTAACCTCCTTGATGAACACGGTGGAGTTAGTGAAGTTGCCCTGATTCATCTCCATCTTCAGGCGGATGGGGTAGAATTTTGTATCACTCTCATCATTCTCAGGGCACCAGGTGTCGAACTCATACACTAACCAGCGCGTGGGATCCCATACCAGGTTGCCTTCCACCTGCTTGCCGAACTCACCGGTTGTGATGGCTGTGCCGGTTGCGGTGTTGCTACCCGAGGGGTTGATACCGCCCTGGTCATTCACGGCGTAGGCCGAGTTGATGATATTATTGGCATTATTGAGAGTGTTGGCATACACGTTAAGCACCAGGCGCACGCGAATCTGAGTTGTAGAGCCGTTGCTAAGGGGAGTGTTGCTGGGGTCGCTGAGCCAGTTAATGTTGAACCAGTTGAGACCGCCGGTGCAGCTTGGAATGCTCATCTCCACACCGTAGAGCTCTTTGATCTTGTCGTTCACCTTGGAGTTCTTGCCGCTAATGCAGAACACCTTTCCCACCTCGCCACCGAGGTCAACGAGCGATGTGCCGGCCTTTAGGTCGGTGAAATAGGGCTGGGCTGGGTTGGCAAACTGGCCGCCTGCCACCACGCACGCGCCATCGTTCCACACGGCATCGCCACCAATCGACTCATACACGGGGGTGGTGATATTGGCTCCGGTGAAAGCCTTATCCACATAGTGAAACTCGGTGAGGTTGTTGAAGATGTAACCGGCGGGGGTGATGTCTTCCTCGGCAGCACTCATTGTGGCTGCACTGAGGAGCATGCTTGCAAGAAGTAGAAAATTCTTTTTCATGATAAACAATAGTTTTTTTGAAAAAATGGGGTTAAAAATGTTTGTTGCTAATGGCCATTCGGTGTCGAACGACAGTCCAAAATTAGTAATGATAGTGCTGATGGATGTTTGAAATCGTATGTTTAATTTCCAAAAATGTATATTTCACGCCCTCACAGCCCATTTTTGAACTTAGAAATCGGATAACAGAAACTTTCTCCCAATTTTGTGTACCTTTGCACTATGAAACGAATGATGAGGATAATAATGATGTGGAGAATGTGGCGCGGGGTGGCTTTGGTGCTGGCATGGATGGTGACTGTGGCCGCGGCGGCGCAGGGTGTGGACTTCGACTCCCTGATGCGGCAGCATGGGCTTGTGGATATTGCCACTATCGACAGCACCATAGTGGTGGATTTGCGCTATGCCACCGAGAGAAATTTCGTGGGGGTGAACATGTATGGCTCGCTGCGCCGTGCCTATTTCCGTCCTGAGATTGCGCGTGCGCTGGCAGCGGTACAGCGTGAGCTGAAGCGGGCGTACCCCGATATGTCGCTCATCATCTACGATGCCGCGCGTCCACAGAGCGCACAGCGGCGAATGTGGGAGGTGGTGAAGGACACTTCCATGCGGTGCTATGTGGCGAAGCCGCACCGTGGCGGTCACCACAACTTCGGAGTGGCTGTGGATGTGGGGCTGCTGTGCCGTGGCGTGGAGGTGGATATGGGGAGCGGCTTCGACTCTTTTGGTGAGGCTTCGCACATAGAGGATGAGGCTGGGCTGGTGCGCCGCAAGCTAATCAGCCGCAAGGCGATGAACAACCGCCGCTTGCTACGGCGGCTCATGCGGGCACAGGGTTTCACCACCTACCGCCGCGAGTGGTGGCACTTCCAGCAATACGACATCAACTATGCCCGCCGCCACTTCAAGCTCCTAAACTTTTGATAGATATTAGATATCAGATATCAGATATCAGATATTGGATATTGGAGATTAGATACTCACGCAGTGCCCTGCCCCCTGCTATCTAATATCTAATCTCTGTTTTAGTCCACATCGTAGTAGAGGATGGTGGATTTCATGCGAGAATCCACCGATAGCATATTCTCGTAGATGGTGCGGAGTATTCGCTTCACCTTGGGCATCGATGCCTCACACTCCATTTTCAGCACAATCTGGCGAATGTAGAGGTTCTGCACGCGAGCCACCATAGGTGCTTCGGGGCCAAGAACGCGGTGGGCAAACACCTGGCGTAGCATGTTGCTGTAGCGCACGGCCATCTCATTGAGCACAGCATCGTCGCGGTGCTTGAGGTATATATTGATAATCTTTGCGAATGGCGGATAGTGGAAACGCTCTCGCTCGGTCAGCTCCTCGCGGTAGAATCCCTGATAGTCGTGTGCGGTGACGAAGCGAATCACTGGGTTGTCGGGCTGCGACGTCTGTATCACCACCTGTCCTTGCCGGGCTTTGCGGCCGGCGCGGCCGGCCACCTGCTCCATCATGCAGAAGGCACGCTCGTGAGAGCGGAAATCGGGGAAATTAATCATTGTGTCGGCATTGAGTATGCCCACTATGCTCACTCCGTCGAAGTCGAGTCCCTTGGTCACCATTTGTGTGCCAACGAGTATGTCGGCCTTTCGCGATGAGAAATCGTCGATAATGCGCTCATAGCTGTTCTTGTTGCGTGTGGTGTCGAGGTCCATACGCAGGATTTTCGACTCGGGGAAAAGTTCTTCGATGTCGTCCTCAATGCGCTCGGTGCCATATCCCACAATCTCGATGGTGGGCTGCTTGCACGCCGGGCATAGGTCGGGCAATGTGACTGAGAAGCCGCAATAGTGGCATGACAGGGTGCGCAGGTGCTTGTGATAGGTGAGCGACACATCGCAGTTCTCGCACTTTGGCACCCATCCACACTGCTTGCAGGTGACCATGGGGGCATATCCCCGCCGGTTCTGGAAGAGGATTGCCTGGTTGCCATCTTTCACAGCCTGTCGCACCAGGGCCAGGAGGCGTCCGGTGAAAGTGCCGTTCATCTCGCGCTTCTTGCGTGCCAGCTTTGTGTCGATAATCTCCACTGTGGGCAGCTCAATGTCGTCGAAGCGCGTGAGCAGCTGCACAAGGCCATACTTTCCCGTGGTTGCATTGTAGTGGCTCTCGATGGCCGGCGTTGCCGAGCCGAGCAGCGTCTTTGCTCCGTGCATCTGAGCCAGCACCATTGCCACGTTGCGGCCATTATAGCGCGGCGCGGGGTCTTGCTGCTTGTAGCTTGGGTCGTGCTCCTCATCCACAATCACCAGCCCCAGCGATGAGAAAGGCAGGAACACCGAGGAGCGCACGCCAATCACCACACACGGCTCAGAGCTTTGGAGGAGGCGTTTCCAGATATCCACACGCTCATTGTCGGAAAACTTGGAGTGGTAGATGAGCAGTGAGTTGCCAAATACGCACTGCAACCGCTTGGTGAGCTGCGTGGTGAGGGCTATTTCGGGCACGAGATAGAGCACCTGCTTGCGCAGGCGCAGAGCCTCGGCGATGAGGTGCATATACACGGCCGTCTTGCCGCTCGAGGTGACGCCATGCAGCAGTGTTACGGCGTGCTGCTTGAATGAACTCAGAATTTCGTGGAAAGCACGGCTCTGCTCGGCCGAGAGCGTGGGCAAGTCGGCACGCGCCTCACCGAGAGAGGCAAAGCGGTTGATTTCTTTCTTATACACGCGGAAAATGCCTTTGTCGATGGCTGCCTTTAACACCGATTGGCCGGCATCGGCACGCTCAAGCAGGGCTTTCTTTGCCACCTCCACTGGAGCCGATTTCTTGAGCCAGTGCGAGAGGTCGAGGAATGCCAGCAACAGGGATTCTTGCTTCTTGCTGCGTCCCACCAGGTCGAAGAAGTGGTGCAGGGCATCGTCGTCGCCGTGGTCGCAGGCGAGGGTGACGCAGGTTTCGGTGAGTGGGCGGTAATTGCTCACCATACGCTCGGCCACAAACACTGCTCCCTTGTCGATCATGCGGCTCACAATGGCCTCCACATTTCTGAAACCGGTGGCTCGGCTCAGCTCGGCAAGCTGCACGCGGTCGCGCGAGGAGGCGAAGTCGAGGATAATGCGCTCGCGATCGGTGAGCTCACCTGCCGAGGTCTCCTCGAAGTCGGGGTCGGCGCTCACAAATGTTTCGCTCTCCACCTTTAGTCCCGATGGTACGGCAGCCTTATATACATCGCCGGGTGAGCAAAGGTAATATTCTGCAATCCAGTCCCATAGCTTCAGTTGTGGGTGGCGCAGGATGGGTGAGTCGTCGAGCATGGCGAGCAGGTCTTTCACCTCATATCCTTCGGGCTTGTTGCAATGAATCATGGTGACGATGGCCGTGTAGAACTTCTTTCGGCCGAAAGGCACGAGCACGCGACAGCCAATCACAAGACGCTCGGCGAGTTCTTGAGGAACGTGATAGGTGAAAGTGCTGTAGAGGGGCAGAGGCAGTAGCACCTCGGCATAGCGATCCATGGCAATCAGAACATATAGGTCACAGCCACGCGCCAGTAGCGATTCTTTGCGCTATACTGGTCGAGCTTCTGTGTGCGCAGGGCGTAGGTGAGTCCCCAGTTGTAGCTGCCGCTCACAAGCACGCGGCGCATCACCTCCACGCCAAAACCACAATGTGCTCCAAACTCACCGCCGGCATACTTCAGCGCCGGCACATCGCTGTGGGCAAAGAGTATGGTGAACGACGGGCCGCCATACACATAGGGCGCAATCACATTCTCTATGCCATTGAGATTGGAATATTTGAACTTGAGGTTGAGCGGAATTTCGAGATAGTGCTGGTAGGTGCGCGGAGTGCCTGTGCCTTCCCACACGGGATACTCGCCGAGGCCTATTTTCCCGCCGAGTTGGGTGTAGAGCAGTGAGCCATCCACGGAAAAGCCTATGCCTGGGATTATGATTTCGCCCGTCACGCCAAGCGAGAAGTTGCACACCTGCGAGGTGCTGGCAAGCTTCTGGTTGAATTTCAATGTGGAGATGTTGGTGGCGGCAGTGACACCCCATCGGGTTTCGGCCGAGGCACAAAGCACCGTGGCAATCACGGCAATGATAAGCAGTATCTTTTTCATTGAGCTACGCATTAAGAGAATTTTTTTGATGATAAAAACTAAGCGGCACACCAAAAAAAAGTGGTGCTTTGCCATTTCAATGTGCAAAGCTACCACAAAATATCGTTATCGGCAAAAAAAATCGCCAATTATTGAAATTTTAGCTTTTATAAACGTGCCATTTTTTTAGAACAGGTAGGCAGCCGTTACGGTCCAGTAGCGGTTCTTACCCTCAATAGTCGCCTTGTTATCTACGGTGCCGATTTTTTCAAGTGTATTGGTCAAGCCTAAGCCGTAGCTTGCAGCTACTTGCACATGGCTAAGAAGCTCCACTCCGAATCCGAAGTTCCATGCAATATCCACCGACTTGTTTTTGAAAGCCGCCTCAATCTCCTTCTTGCTGGTGAGGAAAGCGAAGCTCGGTCCGGTGGTGACGAAAGGCTTGAGCACATTGCTGATCACGGGAATACAGAGCTTATACTTAAGGTTGACAGGAATGTCGATGTAGTCGCGAGTGAGGTTGGGCTGGTTGGCAACCACCGATTTGGCCTCGCGGTGCACATAGAGAACCGATGCGTCGAGGCCAATGCCAATCAACGGTACGGTGAACTCAATCATTGCGCCACCCACGAATCCGGCGCGGTTGTCCTTGTCGAAACTCTTGGTAAATTCCTCGGTGCTCGAGAACTTGAGGCTGTTGATTGCGGCACCAGCCTTGAGTCCAAACTTAAACTGAGCCTGAGCCGGAACGGCAGCAACGATGGCGGCTACAGCCACTATGGCAGCCGCGAAAAAGCGATTCAAATTCTTCATATCAATACTAATGGTTTTAATTTACAAAAATATCACTTCACAGCACAAAAGTAGCGAAAAAAACCGAAAAACCAACCAAAGCAAGAAAAATAAGTGCTTCGATTACCAAAAATTGTGGTAATATGCTTTTTTTGGGTGACAGAAGCGGAGTGGCGAGGGTGGAAAATGGGGGCGAGGGCTTTCGGATTTGGCGAATTATTCGTAAATTTGCCGACGTTATGAATGAAGAAAAGCGAATAGAGATTGAGGGCAACATCGTGCGATTGCTGAAGACGGTGTTCGACCCAGAGATTCCGGTGGATATTTATAGCCTCGGACTGATTTATGCCATCGACGTGGACGATGATGGCGTGGTGCACATCGACATGACGCTCACGGCTCCCACCTGCCCGGCTTCCGACTTTTTGATGGAAGACATCAAGATGAAGCTCGAGAGCATCGATGGTGTGACGGGCGTGGATGTGCGCATTGTGTTTGAACCCGAGTGGTCGCAGGATATGATGACCGATGAGGCTAAGCTCGAGCTTGGGCTTCTTTGAGAGCACGGAGGAGAGAGAAGCAATAGACCCGATGGCTCGATGGGCGAGGCTGTTGCGTCAGTCCGACCCTTGACAATGATGACATGAAGAAGGCTTATTTTTTATCGGATTTGCATCTCGGGGCAAGCTACTTTGCCGACCCTCACGCCAAGGAGCGTGCCGTGGTGCGCTGGCTCGACAGCATAAAGACTTCGGCTGCCGAGCTGTATCTGCTTGGCGATATTCTCGACTACTGGTATGAATACCGCACGGTGGTTCCGCGTGGCTATGTGCGCTTCCTGGGCAAGCTCGCGGAGCTGAGCGACGCCGGTGTGAAGCTGCACTGGTTCATAGGCAATCACGATATATGGATTTTCGACTATCTGCCAAGCGAGATAGGCGTGGAGGTGATTGATGGCAGTGCCGAGCGCGAGATTATGGGCAAGCGCTTCTATATGGCTCATGGCGATGGAGTGGGACGCCACGAGTGGTCGTTCACACTCATCCGGAGCATCTTCCGCAACAGGCTGTGCCAGAGGCTCTATGCTGCCGTGCATCCGCGCTGGACCATACCTTTTGCCCATGGCTGGTCGAGCCACAGCCGGCAGAGCGACGGCATGCAGCCCTCGGCACGGGCAATAGCCACCGTGGAGCAGTTCACGGCACAGCATGCACTTGAACATCCCGGAATCGACTATTATGTGTATGGCCATCTGCATATATTGCGCAATGAGCCTGTGGGCAACCGCGGACAGCGCATGGTGGTGCTTGGCGACTGGATAACGCTCAACTCATGGGCCGAGTTCGACGGAACAACCCTGAGCCTGCACCGGCTTGAAGAGTGATGAAGCCTGTGTATGGCAAACTTGTGAAAATATCTTAAACGACTAAATGCCACTTTTCCCCTATGTTTTTCCAATATTTTGTGTGGCATGGGCTGAAAAACTGATTTTTCCTTGTGTTTTGGTGTCATTTTTCCTCCAAGGCCATGCAGGGATGGAATGGAATGAAAAGTGGCTTTTGGAAAAATTAACATTAATTAGCTATAGTGCGGAGGCTTTGTGTGGCAACTGTTAAGATATTGAAAATAAGATTGTTGGCAGGGATTGTGCGACTTGCCTGATGACAAAAACAAAAAAACATATTATAAAACATATTTTTTTATTTGCTAAGATTCAAAAATAGGCATTATCTTTGCGCCATAAACCTAAAACAATCTTTTTTACCTTAAAAAATTATACCTATTGAAGACCTAAAAAGGGACATTGCTGAAATGTTCCTTTTTTTCATTGTTTGACCAGCATGTGTATCATCTAACGGGTGTAAGCGTTTACCTCCTACTCGATTTTATGCTTGCCCGCAGGAGATGGTTCCCGGTCTCGGCTCATTATTGAGGGGTGTGGATGAAGTCTGAAGCTGGAACAGGGCGGCGGCATTGCGGTCGGTGATGGCTTCGGCCTCCTCCACGCTTATGCCAAGGTGCTGAGCCACACAGCGGCAAATGTGAGGTATGTTGCTGCTTTCGTTGCGCTTGCCACGGTTGGGCACAGGAGCAAGGTAGGGTGAGTCGGTCTCGAGCACTATGCGGTCGATGCCAATCTCGGGCAGTATGGCCGGGATAGCCGATTTCTTGAATGTG
The DNA here is from genome assembly GCA_029219425.1 of Bacteroidales bacterium. Taxonomy (GTDB): domain Bacteria; phylum Bacteroidota; class Bacteroidia; order Bacteroidales; family Muribaculaceae; genus CALZFJ01. The sequence goes on along the minus strand of JAQXTJ010000040.1, from coordinate 4,736 downwards.
ACGATTCCATTAATGCCAAAGTAGAAGTCGCCCAGCCGTCGGCAGCGCCGCACGTCGTCCACCGTGCCGCAAAAGCTGTGCATCACCGTGGTGGGCAGGTTGCTGAATCGTGCAAACACTGATAGCACATCGTCGAGTCCCTCGCGGCAGTGAATGATGAGAGCCATGTTGCGGTTGAGCGCCCACTGCACCTGTGTGGCAAGCACTTCTTTCTGCTCTTGGCGGTAGGTGGCGTCCCAGTAGAGGTCGATACCCACCTCGCCAATTGCCACAAAGGGATAGTCGCTCAGGTGGCTCTCCACCCGTGCAAGCTGCTCTTGCCAGTCGGCCTTCACCTCGGTGGGGTGCAGCCCCATGGCCATAGAGGTGCAGTGCTTGTAGCTCTCGTGCAGGCGATACATAGGCTCAATGGTGTTGAGGTCCACATTAGGCAGCACAATATGGCTGACGCCGGCCGCGAGTGCACGCTTCATCACGTCATCGCGGTCGGCATCGAATTCCTCAAGATAAATGTGCGAGTGAGTGTCGGTCATCGGTTGCGGTGCATTAGCATGTTGGCAAAGTCGCGGAATTGCTGGCGGGCCTCCTCGGAGATGTTGATGGAGTCGAGCACTTGCAAAGCACGGTCGTTGTAGCGGTTCATGGCCTCTGTGGCAAGCTCACTGATGCCAAGACGCGTGTAGATAGCCGTGACGGCAGCCACTTTCTCCTCACGGGCGGGGTTCTCGGCTGCAAGCCAGTGCGTCAGCTCCTCGCGGTCGGCTCCGGTGGCACGGTTCATGGCGTTGATTAGCATGAAAGTCTTCTTGTTGTTCATGATGTCGCCGCCTATCTCTTTGCCAAAGGTCGCCGGGTCGCCATACACGTCGAGCCAGTCGTCCTGAAGCTGGAATGCCACGCCCAGGTCCACGCCATACTGGTAGATGCGGTCGGCATCTTTGGCGTCGGCGTCGGCCATAATGGCACCCATCTTGCAGGCGCATCCCAGCAGCACCGACGTCTTCAGGCGTATCATTGCAATGTATTCCTCCTCGGTCACATCGTTGCGGTTCTCAAAGTCCATGTCGTATTGCTGACCCTCATACACTTCCATGGCGGTGCGGTTGAACAGTTCCATGGCAGCCTTGATGTGTGCCGAATCTGCCTCGGCCACACGCTGGCCGGCCATGGTGAGCATGGCGTCGCCCGAGAGGATAGCCACGTTGTCGTTCCAGCGCACATGCACTGTGGGCTTGCCGCGGCGCACGTCGGCCTTGTCCATCACATCATCGTGGAGCAAGGTGAAATTGTGGTAAAGCTCAATTCCCACAGCCTGGTTGATCGCACGGCTATAGTCGCCACAGAAAGCATCACACGCCATTAGCGCAAGCACCGGGCGCAGACGCTTTCCGCCCAAAGCCATAGTGTAGGCAATAGGCTCATAGAGAGCCGCAGGAGCCTTTGGATATTGAATGGCGGCAATTGCCTGCGATGCCACCTTCACATATTCTTCAAATCGTAGCATAGTGTTATGTCGTTAAAAAAATTGTTGTTGTTGGTCGAAGAAAAAGTAGTGCTCACAGCACAGCTGAGGCAAGCTCGGGATCGTCGGTGCGGAGCTTCGACCTGAAAGCCTCGTCGAAGGCACGCACCGCAGCAGTGTCGCCAGCCATGATATATTCACTTTGAATGGCCTTGGCGTCGAGAATGGAGTGTTGCATTGCCATCGTGTCGGTGTGACTTGTGGCAATAAGCCTCAGTGCCGCCTCGGTGGCTCTGGTGCGGGCCTCGGCAGCCCTGGTGGGAGCCGAAGCCTTGCTTCCGCCTCCACAACTCATCACTGCCGCTGCCACAAGAAGCAGAAATATTAATCTAATCATAACAAATTAATTATCAAACCATCCATATAATATCTGGTGTCTAAACAAGCAGAAGACTTCCATCGCCATAGCTCAGGAAGCGGAAATCGTGGCGCATAGCAAAGTCGTAGAGCTCACGCCACCGCCCGTGCACAAATGCCGAGACAAGCAGCAGCAGTGTGGATTGTGGCTGATGGAAATTTGTGATTATGCCACTGATAATGTGAAACTGGAAAGAGGGCGCAATCATTATCTGCGTGCTGCCAATGTAGGTGTCGGCGCCATGGCGGTCGAGGTAAGCCACAATCTCGCCAAGTGCCTCGCGCGTGGTGAGCTGTGGGTGGCCACTCTCGTAGGGCATCCACTGTCCCACTCGCAGCTCCTCCTCGCCTGCATGTGGATTCTCGCGGAGCAGCACACCAATGTAGTAGAGGCTCTCGAGCGTGCGCACCGAGGTGGTGCCAACAGCCACCACCGGCTTGGTGCCTTCCATAAGCTCCACCAGCAGCGAGCGCGGCACTGAGATAAACTCAGTGTGCATCTCGTGGTCGCCAATGGTCGCACTCTTCACCGGCTGAAATGTGCCGGCTCCCACATGGAGGGTGATTTCGCGGCGTGTGATGCCACGGCGGTCGCACTCGGCAAGCACACCCTCGGTGAAGTGCAGGCCGGCTGTGGGTGCTGCCACGCTGCCCTCTATGTGCGAATACACCGTCTGGTAGTCCTCGGTGTCGCTCGGCTCAGTGCCGCGGTTAAGGTAGGGCGGAATGGGAATCTCACCCACCGCGTCGAGAACGGAAGCAAAAGTCACCCCGTCGCTCCACTCAAATTCCACCTCAAAGGCATTGCCGCGGCGGCCGGTGCGCCGGGCCGTGAGCCTCACCGGGCGGCCCTCCACCGTCACCTCCTGCACGAGTTCCTCGGCCTTCCATCGCTTGGCGTTGCCCACAAAGCACAGCCATGAGCATCGCTCGGTGGTGGCAAAGGAGATGGCATAGTCGCGCGGCAGCAGCGGCTCAAGACAGAAAATCTCTATCAAGGCTCCATTGTTGGGCTTTCGGAAGCGAAGACGTGCATTTATCACGCGAGTATTGTTGTAAACCAGCATCGCACCTTCGGGGAGCAGTGCAGGAACGTCGCTGAATCGGTATTCGGCAATGTCGCCCTCGGTGGCCGCAGCCTCCACCCGGCGTCGTGGCCCGTGATAGAGCAGCTTGCACTGCTCGCGCTCGGCGAGTGGGTGCCTGGCGATGCGCTCATCGGGCAAATCGTAGTTGAAATCCTCAATGCGTATGTTGCGAATGTCGTCGGTCATCTTGTCTTGTTAACTTTATTTCATTCCACAAAATTACAAAAATTTCCCCAATTCACCGCTTTGTGCCTCCACAAAAAGCGTCGTGGCCCGGCATATTGTCGGTTGTCGGTTACTGAAAATGGTTGACTCAGTTTGGTGCATTCACTGATTTATGTTTACTCTATTGGTGGAGACGGTTGACTGAGCGGGCAGAAACCAAAAAAAATCTCGCCAAGTGGTTTGTCTTTAGTGCCTTTTTCACTAATTTTGCAATGAGATAAACCAAGAAAAACTGAAACAATATGAAACGACCATTCACAGTGATCACAGCCATCGTGGCGATGGCAATAGCCATGTCGCTCGGGGCATCGGCTCAAAGTGTGGTATTTCCGCAAAAGCAACAGCCCGGTGCTGCCAGAAGCGCACGGCATGGCAGCAGCTACACGCTGAGCAACAAAGTGCTCAGTGCCACATTCGAGCTGCGCAATGGCACTCTGCGATTTGGCGGCTCAAAGGCGTTGCGCCTTGAGGCTGGCACCGAGCTGTTTTCCATCACACTTGCCGACGGTTGCACCGTGGCGGCATCGCAGATGCAATTGTCGGGGCTTCGACTTATTGAGCTGCGTGGCGATCATGCGGCAGCCACGGCTTCGTGCCGAGATGCCGGAAAGGCTATCGAGGCGCAGTTTGACTATGGCGACATAAGAATTGAATGGCGGGCTTTGCTGCGCGATGGCTCGCACTACCTGCGTACGGAACTCTCGGTCAGCACTGCCTCTGAAGTGCAAATCAGCGAAATTCTTGCAATGGACTACCGCACCTGTGGCGACTCGCTCGCCGTGGTGGGCAACACGCGCGGTGCGGTGCTTGCCGGTAAGCACATATTTGCCGGACTCGAAACACCCATGGGACTCAACTCAGTTACCCCATCGGGAGAGCTGAGAGGGCTGTGGCGCCGCTCGGCTTCGCTGCTTCCAGGCTCCATGTGGCAGGTGAGCGCGGTGGTGGGACTTATTGCCCCTGGACAGGCCCGGCGTTCTTTCCTTGCCTACAGCGAGCGAGAGCGCGCAGTGCCATGGCGGCCTTTCCCGGTATATGTGTCGTGGTATGAGCTTAATATCGACCGCAACAATGCCCTTGCCCCGCACTACGAGGGAAATATGACTGCCGAGCAGTGTGCCGATGTGGTGCGGCACTGGAAGCGCAGTTTCTTCGATGTGCATGGCATTGCTCCCGAGGCATTTGTGTGGGACGACGGATGGGATGAATATGGCACATGGACATTTAATTGCAACTTCCCCGATGGATTCGACGTGCCGGCCGGCGTGGCGACTTCTATGGGGACGGGCATTGGTGCCTGGCTTGGCCCGGTGGGAGGCTACGGAGAGTCGGGAAAATATCGCCGCGACTACTGGAAAGAGCGCGGCGGCATGCAGCTTAGCAACGATGAATACTACCGTTACTTCATAGCCTCATGTGGCAGCATGATCGACCGCTACGACTTCAGGTTCTTTAAGTTTGATGGAATAAGCGCGCAGTTCTCGGCCGTGGGTCCCGACGACAGCCCGGCAGGAGAGGAAAATGTGGAGGCAATCATAAGCATA
>JAQXTJ010000039.1 GCA_029219425.1 Bacteroidales bacterium | reverse complement strand
TAATCATAGTTAATATTGTTTGTTTTTTATAAATGTGTGATTTTGCATTCCATTCTTTAAGTTATTCGATTCTAAAAAAGTGCACAAAGATACATAATTATTCGGAAAAATAACCGCATTTTTCCTATATTATTTTCGGTTTATGCCGTATGTTAGTTATTATTTGGAAGTTCTCAGTAGAAGTTGAATAACTTTCATTTATCAAAAATTTTTTATTTTTATCTGATAGAATGGGTTACCTTTCTCTATCTCTATACATAGATAGCGAAACAACGCAATATTAAATTTTCAACAAATATGGAAACGAAACAAGATTTCAAAAAGACTCAAGTATTCAATGTTATTATTCTCGACCGCAGCGGCTCTATGTCGTCGATTCGCAAGGCTGCCGTGGATGGATTCAATGAAACTCTTGCAGGAATCAAGAAAGCTCAGGAGCACTTCGCCGACACCCAGGACCACTACGTGACGCTCGTAACCTTTTGCAGCTGCGAGACACGATATGTTTTCGACAAGACACCGGCCGCCGAGGCCAAGCCATTGAGGCTGCACGACTTCGAGCCTTGCTGCTGCACACCGCTCTACGATGCCATGGGATTCACCCTCACCGCTATGCAGAAACAGGTGAAGGCTATCGACGATGCCGTGGTGGTGGTGACTATCATCACCGATGGCTACGAGAACGCCTCTCACGAATACAATGGCGCAAGCATCAAGGCGCTGGTGGAGAAACTGCGCGGCGAGGGCTGGACTTTCACCTATATGGGAGCCAACCAGGACTCAATTGAGGTGGCTATGACACTATCCATTCGCAACGCACGCAACTTCGACTACTCGAGCGAGGGCGCACTACGCACCATGCATTACGACTCAAGAGCCCGCATGAAATTCTTCTCCCGACTCCAGAACGTGAAAGAGGCCGAGATGACCGGTGATGCCGCCCCTATGGCCGACTACGAGCGCAAGAGGGCCTACACCAATATGGCTGACGAGGCTTTCGACGAGGAGAGCCTCAACGATATTTGACATAACATTTCGGGTGCTATTTAGTTTATTATCTGTTATTTTTCGAGTGCTTTTTATTGTCGCCGTGTGTGGGGGGAGCAACTTTCCCGGTCGTCGCTCCACCACACACGTTTTTTTTGTCAATCTCATTTTTTCTTGTTATATTTGCGAACAAATACCAACTAACCCTCTAATATCTGTTATTATGAACCTATATCCCGAAAAATGGCTTGCGTTGCCCGACGGCAGTCGCTACCAAGGCGAAACTCTCGCCGACTCCCTCACTCCTCATGGCTTGGGTATAATCACCCTGGGCGATGACCTGCATTTCTATGCCGGCGAGTTCGCCCACGGCAAGCGCCACGGCCGTGGCTTCACTCTCACTCACAAAAAGTGGGAGGCGGTGGAGTCTGTGTGGATAAATGGCTCCTACGAGGAGGTGATGGCTACAGCCGAGTTCGACTCCTGTGGCCGGGTGATTCACTGCGACCGCGTGGGACACTACGAGAAATGCACCGTGCATCATGAACAGTGGATTAAAGATTGCGACGGACGGTGGGCCGACGACACATTCATCGAGCCATGCGCCCCCGACGCGCTGAAACGCGCCCCATGGAAGTGGGCAATGACTCTTTACGACTACGACGACTATGGGCATCCCATAGAAAAATACAGCGACGTTTTCACCAAGCACATCGCCGACGCCGGCTCTGACGGACGCTATTCGTTCAACGGACATGCCTACGTCACCGTGGCCGACGATGAGCACCTGCTGTTCTGCGACTGCAGCGGCCATGTGTTCAAGCTGGGACTCAACGAGACTCACGACTATCACCGCGGCCGTGAATTGCACTCGGTGCATCTGTGCCTCGATGAGCCGCGATATGGCGATTTGTTTGAGAATATGCGCTTCGACGAACTCGTTGCCACCGCCCTCACTTTCTCCACCGTGATGAGCGAGAAAGCGGCAAAATACTTCCTGCGCGTGTTCTATATGCGCAGCTCGGTGTTTATGCTCAGCGATGAGTCAATTGAGATGATTCGCCGCGCCGCCGATGCCGGCAACCGCTATGCACAGTTTGCCTACGGCCGCTATCATGACATCAAGAAGGTTGACGAGAATTCAGGCACAATATCACTGAAGTATCTTCAGATGGCCCAAGACCAGGGGCTCTACGATGCCACGGCTGCCCTCTCGCTGGCGTGGGACTTTGGCGACATGGGCATGGTCGATCGCTCTAAGTCGAAGCAGCTTCTCCTCGAAGCCCTGGAGCATGAGAGCGACTTTGCCGCAGTGCTGCAGCTCAATCACCTCCTCTATGGCCATCATGGCAGTTCCACCGACCCGACAACGGCTCTTGAGGCCGCCCGTGGCCTTCGCGACCGCGATGCTAAAGCCGGCACGCCATCGGGCCTGTCGCTCTACTACATAGGCCTTGCGCTCAACAGCCTCAACCGGCCCGATGCTGGCGACTATCTCACCCACGCAGCCCGCATGGGAGTAGCCGATGCCTGGTACGACCTTGCACTGATGAAGGCCAAATTCGGCGACGACGGCACCGTGACCAATCTCCCTGAGTTCAGGGATGTGATCTACGAGGGCACAAAGCATCACAGCCCTGAGTGCTTCTCACAGCTTGCCGCAATGGAAATAGACGAATTCACAGCCCTCAGCGATGAGCAGCGCACCGATGAGCTGGCACAGGAGATAATCGATATGCTCGAAAAGGCTCACTCCTGGGGCAGCTCCTCCGCAGCATTTCTTCTGGGGCAAGTGTACTATTATGGCGACCTCAACCGGGAGGAGGACGACCAAACGGCATGGAAGTGGTATGCCCGTGCCGCGCTTTGGGATAATCAGCAAGCCTACGAAAAAATGTACGCCATGGTGCACGACCACTATATCGATGCCGACCAAAGTTTCTGCGACCACCTCGCCCTCAATGGCGCCCGACTTGGCTCAAAGAAGCTCCTGGCCGAAACCGTGATAGCTTACACCCATGGCCGCCTCACCGAATTTGCCGCCGAGATAGAACAATACTACTGTCCCGTCTTCGATTCCGACGACTTCACCATCAGCGACACCGACAATGACGAAGAAGACACCCCCAAGCCTCCCGACGACGACGGCCGCTTCGATGCCTGGGCATAACTACAATCATTGCTATAATTTCTCAGCAATTTGCACTATCTTTAGATAAGATAGGCGGCATTTCATCAAAATCAATCAAGCAAGCTTGTTGCTTTTGATTTCAATTTGCACTATCTTTGGATAAGACAGGCGGCATCTCATCAAAATCAATCAAGCAAGCTTGTTGCTTTTGATTTCAATTTGCACTATCTTTGCAGTTTGAAACAATGCAACGATAGATATGGCTGAAAACGACATTATAGTGAAGGGCGCCCGCGTCAATAACCTCAAGAATATCGACGTGGCTATTCCTCGAAATAAGTTTGTAGTAATCACCGGACTCTCAGGCTCGGGCAAATCCTCTTTGGCATTCGACACGCTCTACGCCGAAGGCCAGCGCCGGTATGTGGAGAGCCTCTCCTCCTACGCCCGCCAGTTTCTCGGCAAGATGGCGAAGCCCGAGTGCGACTTCATGAAGGGTCTGCCACCGGCAATCGCCATTGAGCAAAAGGTGAACACACGCAACTCCCGTAGCACCGTGGGCACATCAACCGAAATCTACGACTACCTGCGCATGCTTTTTGCCCGCGTGGGCAAGACGTATTCCCCCATTTCGGGCGAAGTGGTGAAGCGACACACGCCCGAGGATGTAATCGAAGCCATTCACTCCTATCCCGCCGGCACTCGCCTCGCTATCCTCACTCGCATTGTTCTGCCCGAGGGCCGCTCTCTCGCCCAGCACCTCGAGGTACTCACCAAGGAGGGTTTCTCTCGCCTCGAAAAAGATGGTTCTTTCCTTCAGATTGCCGACGTTGTCGCCGACAAGAAAGCGCTGAAAGCCTCCTACAACCTGCTCATCGACCGCCTTGCCGTGAGCGACTCGCCCGACGACGATGGCCGCATTTTCGACTCCATAGAAACTGCTTTCTTCGAGGGTCACGATGAGTGTCTGCTAAAGTTTTGGACTCCCGACGGAATCCAAGAACTGCATTTTTCAAAACGCTTCGAGGCCGATGGCATCGAGTTTAAGGAACCCACCGACTTGATGTTCAACTTCAATAATCCCATCGGCGCCTGTCCTCGCTGCGAGGGATTCGGGCGCGTGATAGGCATCGACGAGGACCTGGTGGTGCCCGACAAGTCGCTGTCGATCAACGACGGCGCGGTGTATTGCTGGCGCGGCGAGAAAATGGGCGAGTGGAAGCGCGAGTTTATCCACATCGCCGCCGAGAACGACTTCCCCATTCACAAGCCCTACTTCCAGCTCACCGACGAGCAGAAGGAGCTGCTGTGGCATGGCAACAAGCAATTCCCAGGAATCGACGGATTCTTCCGATATATAGAGAGCAAAGCCTACAACATTCAGTATCGCGTGCTCCTTGCCCGCTACCGCGGCAAGACTCTATGCCCCGAGTGCCGCGGCTCGCGCCTCAAGCGCGAAGCTTCATTCGTGAAAATCAGCGGTTGCTCTATCACCGACCTTGTGAAAATGCCCATCAAGGACCTCACCGAGTGGTTCAACTGCCTTGAGCTGTCGGCCACCGAAGCCAAGGTTGCCAAGCGTCTGCTTGTGGAAATCCGCAGCCGCCTCGGCTTCATGAACGAGGTGGGACTGGGCTATCTCACCCTCGACCGCCTCTCCTCCACCCTCTCGGGCGGTGAGAGCCAGCGCATCAACCTTGCCACTTCGCTCGGAAGCAGCCTCGTAGGCTCCATGTATATCCTCGATGAGCCAAGCATTGGACTCCATTCGCGCGACACATTCCGACTAATAAGCGTGCTGAAGTCGCTCCGCGACCTTGGCAACACCGTTATCGTGGTGGAGCACGACGAGGATATTATCCGCAATGCCGACTATCTCATCGACATTGGTCCCGAAGCGGGTCGCCACGGCGGCGAGGTAATATATCAGGGCGATGTGGCGAGCCTTGCTAAAGCCACATCGAGCTACACCCTGCAATATCTGAATGGCGAGCGCGAGATTCCACTGCCTCGCTTCCGCCGCAAGTGGACCAACTATATCGAAGTCGTCGGTGCTGCTGCCAACAACCTCAAGCAAGTCACCGTGCGCTTCCCTCTTGGTGTACTCACAGTGGTCACAGGCGTGAGCGGTTCGGGAAAATCCACCCTTGTGAAAGACACCCTCTATCGTGCCCTCATGCGCCACTTCGGCGAGGCTGCCGACAATCCGGGCGTGCACAAGGCGATGCGCGGCGACCTCAATTCAATCACTAAGGTGGAATTTGTCGATCAGTCGCCCATCGGCAAATCCACACGCAGCAATCCAGCCACCTACCTGAAGGCATTCGACGAAATTCGCCGTCTCTATTCCGAGCAGCAGCTGTCGCAACAGATGGGCTACGCTCCCGGCTTCTTCTCCTTCAACTCCCCCGGCGGACGCTGCGAGGAGTGCAAGGGCGAGGGCACTATCACCATCGAAATGCAGTTTATGGCCGACATCACCCTGCAATGTGAGTGCTGCCACGGCAAGCGATACTCCAAGAGCGCACTCGAAGTACTCTATCGCGGAAAAACCATCAGCGACATTCTCGACATGACCGTGAACCAGGCAATCGAGTTTTTCGGTGAGCATAAAGGCTCTGTTGAGAAAAAAATTGTGAGCCGGCTGAAGCCACTGCAAGACGTGGGACTGGGCTACATAAAGCTCGGCCAGTCGTCATCTACCCTCTCGGGCGGCGAGAACCAGCGAGTGAAGCTCGCCTACTACCTCACCGGTGAGAAGCACGCCCCCTCCCTGTTCATCTTCGACGAGCCTACCACCGGACTGCACTTCCACGACATCAACACGCTCATGAAATCATTCAACCAGCTCATCGACAATGGCCACAGCATAATCATCATTGAGCACAACATGGACGTGATTAAGTGTGCCGACCACATCATCGACATGGGTCCCGACGGTGGCGACGCCGGCGGCGAAGTAGTAGCCACCGGCACCCCCGAGGAGATTGCCTCATGCCCCGCCAGCATCACCGGCACCTACCTCCGCCCCAAGCTCCACCTCGGCTGACAGCTCCACTGACCACACTTCCACATTTATCCGACTAACAAGTTTTGGTGTTTTTTTCACCAAAAAGGCGGTTTTTGATGTTTCGGAGCACTTCAGTTTCACAACCTTTAGGTATTGTGCAGCCTTTTTCACAGGTGTAATTTTGCATTGTGAAATTTTTTGCTTATTTTTTGTAACAAACTGTGTGTGGCGTGCGTCTATTCTATGTAACTACCAATCCACGGAATGAATGATGATGCTCTCACATCGGTGTTTGTGGGCCTGCGCCAGCGGCTTAGGCGCATGGCCACAGCGATTCTCGGCGACAGCAACGCTGCCGACGACGCCCTACAAGATGCTTTCTGCCGCCTGTGGACGCGTCGCGACCGCATCGCTCCCGATGCCAATGCCGAGGCTCTGAGCACCGCCACCGTGCACAATGTGTGCATCGACGCGCTGCGCCGCCGCAGCCACTCCCCCACGGTGGGCTTTACCGACAACCTCATCACCGAACCGCCCGACGACGATGGCGACGACGACGCCACGCAGCGCGAAATGCTGCTGCAAAGTGTGGAACGAATCATCGCCGGCCGCCTCACGCCTCAGCAACAGGCCATTGTGCAGATGCGCGACGTGGAGGGGCGCAGCTTCGAGGAAATTGCCTCGGCTCTCTCCATGCAGCCCACGGCAGTGAGGGTGGCCCTAAGCCGCTCGCGAAAATTGATAAGAGAAATATACTTAAACACTCACGATGATGAATAACCGCAACAACTCTCAGCTTACCGACGCACAGCTTAGGCAGATTATCGACCGCTACTTCGAGGCCGAGACCTCGCTCGAGGAGGAGGCTCTGCTGCGCCGCATGGTAGCTCACCGCACCGAGCCGCAATTCAATGCCATTCGCGCTGTGCTGGGTTATGCCACGGCTAAACGCCGTGCAGCAGCGAAGCACCACCGAAAGCCTTGGCCACGCGTGGCTGCCGCCGCCATTGTGGCGGTGGTAGCCTCAGTGGGCATCGGCATCATCTACAGCCACTCGATGAACGACACCTGCTATGCCATGGTGGGTGGCACGCGCATCGACGATGAGGCACAGGTGGTTGCCCTCATGCAAGGTTCGCTGAGCGACATTGGCGATGCTGCCACCGAGGCCAGCATAGGCATCGAATCGCAATTTTCCGACTTCGCTCCTTTCATCTCCGAATAACCCTCTTTGTTTTTTGGCTACGAGCTTTGAGCTTTGGGCTTTGAGCAAAAAACCGAAGTAACATAAAAAATTATTAATCACACATGAAGCCAAAGGTCCACAGCTCACAGCTCAAGGCTCAAAGCTCACAGCTCACAGCTCAAGGCCAATGACCCAAAGCCCAGAAAATATTATGAAGAAGTTTTTGTTAATATCAGCACTTATTATAGCAGCAGCACTACCCGTAGCCGCACAGAAAGGGCTAAACGTGGCAAATGTGTTCGACGGCCGTTACGCAAAGCTCCCGGGCACCGTCGCCACCTATGTCGCCGGCAACGCAGTGGAGAAATTCAACCTCTCTCTCTACCGCAGTCTCGCCCTATCGGCCGACTCTGCCACTTGCTCCGAGATTGAGCATCTGGTGCTCAAGGATGGCCTCACCGCAATCTCCAAGGAAACAGTGTATCGCGGTGGACGCTTACGCTTTGGCTCGTTCAACTTGCCTCGCCGCAACAACAACAACCGCTACATCTTCTATGTGAACAAGGATGCCGCTAACGGCTGCAATGGCCCGGCCCGCATTGTGGTGGTGTATATGGCCGGCGAGGCGTCGCCCGACCAAGTGAACAAGCTCATAAAAAAGAAATGAATAATCCAACCCACATAATTATCGAAGAAAATGAAACGTCAATTATCATTATTTATCCTTTGCTTTATGGCTGTGGCCGCTTCTGCACAAAGCACAACAGCCGACACCGTGGTGATGGTGGAGCACCCTCACCGCATCATCATCACCGAGCAGCCCGGTGGCTCAATGGGCGTGGAGGTGCAGGGCAGCGGCTCCAACGACAGCTTCCTCTACCGCTACTCGGCAAAACAGACGCCAAAAGCCGATGGCGACGACGACGACAACCTCAACATTCCATTCATCTCCTCACTCACCGGCAAGGAGCAGAAGACTGCCTCAAAGCCAAGCGTGGAGTGGTTCTCGGCACTGGGAATGCACTATGGCTTTATGAACATGTGCGGCGCCGGCGATGTGTGCAATATGGGCAGCTCGGCCGAGCTTGGACTGCTGTGCCCCGTTTCGCTATCGGTGTTCTTCCCTCACTCGTGGCGCATCACCTCGGGAGTGGGCTTTGGCTGGAAGAACTACCGCCTCAACTCCGACCGCTGCTTCACCAAGGATGCCGACGGCCGGCTCACCCTGGGCACCTACGCTGCCGACACCTACAGCCACCTCTCGCGCATAAAAAGCTTCTACCTCGACGTGCCTCTGCTGCTCCGCAAGGACTGGGGCGACTTCTCTCTGTCGGCCGGCGCGGTGCTGTGCTTCAATGTGCACGGCACAGCCCTCACCCGCTACCGCGAGGGCGATAAAGAGATTCGCTGGTGCGTGGGCGGAATAGGCCAGCACAAAGTGAGCCTCGACCTTATGGCGGCAGTCCAATTCAGCGAAATAGGACTCTATGTGAAGTACAATCCCTGCCGAGTGCTCAAGGCCGGCAACCTCCCAGAGTTCCGCTCTTTCTCCATAGGGTTCTCCGTAGGCCTGTAAATAATGTATTAACAAATAACTCCTCACTCCTAACTAATAACTCCTAACTCAATGAAATGTCTTTTTATCCTCCTCGCTTCCACAGCTCTCACCGCAGCAGCAACCGAGTCGGCCTACGACTCTATTCCCACCGACACCATAAGGGTGATTGAGGGCGCTCACCGCTTAGTCCTCACCGAGAACTCACAGGGCGTTACCGTAACCGTGACCGGAAAGGACGACGAGCCCGGGTTCTCCTACTCCTACCAGTCGCAATTCAGCCCCGACGCCACCGTGCACACCTCGCAGCAGAGCAACAACTGGCGACTCACCCTCCCATTCAGCCGCCGCGCAAAACCCACGTCCAAATATCCCCACAGTGCCTGCATCGTGGGCGGTCTGGCTTTTGGCGGCGTTTCGGTTCCGGGCATCAGCAGCAAGATGCGCACTTCGTGGGAGATCATGCTCCTCAATGCCATTGCCTTTGAGCACCGCTTCACCCCCAACAGCCGGCTCTCGATAGGCATTGGCATCGACTGGCGCAACTACCGCCTCGACGAGAACCTGCGCTTCTCCCAGGCCGACAACGGCGCAATCTCCATATCCACCTATGGCGAGGAGGTGTCGAAGCCGCTGTCGCGCATCAAGACGTTCTCCTGGCTCGTCCCTGCAATCTACCAGCAGCGGCTCTACCGCGACTTCTGGCTCAATGCCGGCGCAATCCTCAGCATCAACTCCCACGCCAGCCTTCTCACCCGATATCACAACGCCCAGGGAAAGCACGAGCAATCATCGGACAACATTCGTCAGAACGTGATAACTTGCGACTTCCTTGCCTCAATCAACTACTCCTGGCTGGGCTTCTATGTGAAATACAGTCCCTGCCATGTGCTCAGGTCATCGACCGGGCTGGAGTTCCGCTCCCTCTCTGCGGGTCTCATCCTCGCTTTCTGACCACAACGGAGCCATCGCCATATCCACCTGAATGTATCAGGGCACAGCTCCATCCCATAACAGAATTTTGCAATTCCTGATGTGGAATCTCACGGATTTTAGCTAATTTTGCACAAGAATATGCGTTGTGAAGAATGGGCAGATGTTTAACTTTCAGCACTTCGGGTGAGCTTATAAGGGTTCCGAGCGAGGCAGTGGTGATTATCACTGCCGACGGAAACTACTCGGTCGTATCACTGGCCGACGGCTCGGAGTATGTCGTCAATTTGCAACTTGGGCAGATTGAGCGTAAGCTGATGGATTTTGTCACCGACAACGACAACCGGTTTATTCGCATCGGCAAGAAATTGATTGTCAACCGCGAATACATTTCCTACATCAACCCGGCCCGGCAGAAGCTTATTGTTTCGGATTGCCGCACCTTCAAGCATGAGGCTACTGCTTCGCGCGAAGCCTTGAAAGCGCTGAAGGAATATTTAGAACAGGAGGAACGACTATGAGCAGAAGGAATATTGACATTGATGACAACGAGATTAGGGTTATCTCGCCCGACGGCGGGAGGGGCATTCATGCTCGTCCGCGCCGGCTCTTTTTCATTGCCACTGCATGTGCCACTGTGGCGATTGTTGCCTTGGTGATTGCACTGATATGGAGCGGTGATGATGCCGATGATGCTGAGAGTGAGCAACTGGCTGCGACACAGGTTGCCACTGCCCCTGCTGATACTGCCTCTGTGGCGAAAAAAGGCTATGTGGAAATTACCGACACCATTATTGGCGGTGAGCCTATCACTATTCTCACCCCGCGAGATGCCGTGCCGCAGCTTCACATAGGCATCGACGCGCTGCAAAGCTCTGATGTGGTGCTGGCAATGCAGGCTGCCGACATTAGAGGTGATAATGGCGGCATTGTGGGCGCCTACGTCTTGAAGGGAAATTTGGTGAGCAAGGGGCAAGCCAAATCGGGCTTCTGCGCCATTATCGACGGCAAAACGACAATAGGTGTGGCCGATGCCACGCCTTTCCTAGAGCGAGCCATTGAGGCCAATGGCTACTTCTTCCGCCAGTATCCGCTTGTGGTGGGAAACCAGTTGGTGGAGAACAAGCCTAAAGGCCGGTCGCTCCGTAAGGCTCTCGCCGAGTGGAATGGCAATGTGGTGGTGATTCTTAGCCACGAGAGGCTCTCATTCCACGATTTCGCTCAGATGCTTGTTGATATGGGAGTGTCGAATGCCATCTATCTGGTGGGGTCAGAGGCTTTCGGATTTGCAGTGGATGCCAATGGCAAACGCACTGAATATGGCAAGGAAGCACCATCGCCATCCGTAAGCACCAACTATATTATCTGGCGATAATCGTCATTTCATACATCATAGTCACCATTTCATACAGTGCCCGGCAATTCTCTTTGCAGGGCATTATTTTTTTGCGATATTTGCAGTGATAAAACACATCTTATTTCCACCTTTTTTTGTACTGTAGTCTAATATGAGACAATCGATTATCTATCTGCTTTTATTTCTTGCTGCAATGTGCTCTTGCTCTCCCCACGATGGCTCCGATTTCAATCACATTGAGTGCAATGGCGTGTATTACTGGAAGACTGTGCTGGAGCTTAGCCCCAACGACTACAACTTCATGGACCGCCACAAGATTTACCGAATTTATCTGCGCATGTTTGACGTGACGGCCGAAGCGTCGAGCTACACAAGCAGCACATTTGAGCGCGTGGTGCCCAATGCATCCATGCGAATGTCGCTTAACAACTACCGGGTCACCATTGATTCGCTCAATTCAATGTTTGTAGTGCCGGTGGTGTATATCACTGTCGATGCTTTGAAGGCTGCAAAAGGGCAGGAAGGCGAGCTGGCAAGCCATATAGTGGAGCGCGTGCGCCGCATGTGCAACTACAACGATTTTATTGATGTGGAAGGGCTACAGCTCGACTGCGACTGGACAGCTGCAACCGAGCAGTCGTTTTTCGCACTGTGCGATTCAGCCCGTGTGCAGATAGCACAGAAGGACCTCAAATGGTCGCTTAGCTCAACCATACGCCTGCACCAGCTCTCCCGGAAGGCTCCGCCGGTGGACTACGGTGTGCTCATGGTGTACAACACCGGCAATTTCTCTGACCCCAATGTCAGAAACTCCATCATCGACATCGATGACGTGGAACAATACCTTGACTATCTCGATGACTATCAGCTTCACCTCGATGTGGCTTATCCCACTTATTCGTGGCAGCTGCTATTCCGAAACATAAAATTCTTAGGACTGATGAATGGGGTGAACGTGACCGACACCACACGATTTGCAAAATCCGGTAAAAACAGCCACCGTGCGCTTTGCGATATGGTGCACAATGGCATGATTATCCGCAAGGGCGACGTAGTGCGCACCGAAAAATCCACCTCCAGTGAAGTGCAGGCTGTGAAGGAGGCTATTGAGCGTCACCTCTCAGGACGTAAACACTGCAACATTATTTTCCATTTCGACCAACAAAACCTTTCAAATTACACTGCTAATGAAATCGACAAAATATACTCTACCGATAGCAATAATTAGCTGCATGGCAGCTATGATCATAGCCGTGCCCACAGCTGAGGCTTGCGGCCCGTTTTTCCCGGTAATCCCAACGCCAAAGTTCTTCACATCAAAGACCGATGGCAACGACGTGAAATCATTTGAGCGCAGCGAGAATCTGCAGCTGTGGCAGCAGCTCACATCGCCCAAAATTCCCGCTGCCGACATCTCCAAAGTTCTCTATGATTATGAGGACTACGACCCCGAAAGTGACCCCGACAATCTTTTCATTGCCTATATTTGCAACACCAACGACTGTGAGATCGAGCAGTTCCTCTTCACCGCCAAGGAGTTGGAGCGCAAGCGCAAAGAGGTAGCTTCGCCGTGGTATTATCCCGAATCGAGATATGGCACTACAGGAGAATTTACCGACATCATCGAATCCTGCAAAGCCTATAAAGGTTCACGCCTTAAGGACCGCTACGCACTGCAACTCGTTAGGGCACTGTTTGCCGCACGCGACTATGCCGGGTGCGTGGAAAGCTACGACAAGTGTTTCCGCGATTTCCCCGACAGCAACCTGTTGAAGCGTATGGCAATGAAGTATGTGGCTGGTTGCTGGTCGCGACTGGGCTATACCGATAAGGCCAACAAGTTTTTCGCTAAAGCTGGCGATTTCAAGTCCATAGTCCATGCTAATGCCGTGGCATATATGGCAGAGCGTAATCCCGACTGCCCCGAGCTGATGGCACACATCCAGCACTGTTCCACCGACTCCGCTCGCTTTTGCGCGATAAAGCCGGTGGCACAGAGCGTGCTGCGCAGCGGCAAGACTCATTACCGCGGCGACTGGGAGTTCTATCTTGCATACGAGGCCGGTGAGTTCCACTCCGACTATGTCACAGCATCGCGGCACATAGCAAGGGCTTTGCAATCGAGCTTCTCTTCGGCCGACTTCCGCGACAACGCCCGTGCCTACCGAATGAAAGTGGATGCCGCTCTCGGCCAACGTGGCTCGTTGCTTCCCGACCTGCAATGGATTGAGGCAAAAATAGATGTGACATCGGAAGATGCCACAGAGTGGAACCGCATGCTTCAGAATATCGTCTATATGAACTGGATTCCCACACTGTGGCATAAACAGGATTATGCCACAGCCATCCTCCTGTGCAGCTATGCCGACAATTTTTTTGCCGAAAAGCAGCGTCACACCTATTGGCCGTTTGACGACACCTGGCGCCCTGTCCCCGAGACACAGTTGATGAGCATCACACTCGAAGAAATGCGAAACAGCGGAGTATATGAGAACACTATTGACTACTGCAACGCTTCTTTCAGACTGATGAACTCGCTCACATCATCGAAGCTCATCGACGTGAAGCACGCAATCGCAGCCGACACACCACTCTACAGGCATCTGAGACTTCATGCCCGTACCGATGCCTCCTATCTCGATGAAATCATTGGAACCCTTGCTCTGCGCGATGGATGCTACGGCCGCGCGGCCGTCTATCTATCACGAGTACCGCTCAAATACCTGTCAACGCTCAACGTGTACAAGAAGGGCTGCCTGAACGTCAATCCATTCTGCGCCTTCCCCGGTCATTGGCACGACTTCGACTCCATCGCTTCACCGCTCCGGGCAAAATACCACTTCGCCTGCCGCATGCTACACTACCTGGAGATGATGCAGCACGGCAAAACGCCCGATGAGCGCGGAATGGCACGGCTTAAATATGCCATAGCTCGCCGCAACTCATTCGAAGATTGCTGGGCACTCACACAATACTGGCGAGGCTGCCACACATCACTATTCATGCCGGCACTCGATGCAGGAGGTTCCGACACACTTAGAACATTTCCCGAACTGTATGACTATGAAATGTCAGTGGACTATGAAGCGACAGAAGCAGCCTTCAACCGCGAAGTGAAAGCAGCAATGGCAATGCTCACAACACGCGCCGCCCGTGCCGAGGCCGAATATATGCTCTTCAACCTGAAGACCGTAGTGGCTCGCTATCCCGAAACCCCCACCGGCCGTGCCGTGAAGCAATCATGCGACCGCTGGCACCAGTGGCTCTAATCCTCCCAATAGCCCCAGGCCTACAATACTGCATAGGAAAATTTCACTTCCGGGTATGAGCGTGGGAGGAAGAGGGAAAAACACTTTAGAGGGTGTATCCGAATTCAGAATAATGATATTCGTGATACACCCTCTACGTTATCTTGACATCACTGAGGTGCTTACAGACTGAGGAGGAAGCTCTGGAGCCAAATGGCGGCGATGCCGGCCAAATAGCCTGCAAAGGCAAGGTGGGTTATCCTCTTGCAATACCACCAGAATGGCATTTTCTCGATTCCCATTGCCACCACTCCGGCTGCCGAGCCGATGATGAGCAGGCTGCCACCCACTCCTGCACAGAACGTGAGCAAGTGCCAGAAGAGGCCATTCTGCACAAAGAGTGCCTCATAGACCGGATCGGCTGCTGTGGCAAGGGTGGCCGGATCCACTACGGGATACATGTTGATGCACGCTGCCACGAGCGGCACGTTATCGATAATCGACGACAGCACGCCAATAGAAGAGCTGATGAGGTATGGCTCATGGATGGTGTCGTCGAGCCACTGTGCCATGTTGCTCAGTATTCCTGCCTCCTGTAGTGAGCCTACGGCCATAAGGATGCCGAGGAAGAAGAGAATTGTGGGCATGTCGATGTGCTTCACCACCTGCGACACGCGTCCCTCAATCGAAGAGTCGAGATGATATTTTCTCACAATGATTTCGGTGAGCAGCCACAGCGCGCCAAGCGAGAGCAGCATTCCCATGAATGGAGGCAGGCCTGTGAGCGTCTTAAACACCGGCACGAACAGCAGGCCGGCCACGCCCGAGATAAGCACCAGTCGGCTCAGTCGCTGGTTCACGGTCACAAGCTGCGGGTCGGGCGCCGAAGCCACTTTCACTGTGGCCTGGGTGATACCATCGTCCTTAATCATCCTGCACGCCATCCACAGCGGCACTAAGGTTGAGATTACACAGGGAATAAAGAGGTTGATGATTAGGTCGCTTGTGGTCACATTGTTCTTCATCCACAGCATTATGGTTGTCACGTCGCCAATAGGCGACCAGGCACCGCCACTGTTGGCTGCAATCACTATCACACCGGCAAACAGCCAGCGGTCGTCCTTGCGTATCAGCATGCGGCGCAGCAGCATCACCATGATGATGGTAGTGGTCATGTTGTCGAGCACTGCCGACATGAAGAATGTGATTAGCACCAGCGCGCACAGCAGCTTCTTCTTGCGGCGAGCCTTCACATACTTGGTGATGAAGTTGAAGCCCTCGTATTTGTCGATAAGCTCCACTATGGTCATCGCGCCTATGAGAAACATTAGAATCTCACAAGTGTCGCCAAGCTGGTGTATTATGGCCGTCGAAATATCGGCCGACATTCCCGATGCAGCATAAATGGTCCATAGCACCGAGCACATCATCAGCGCGAATGTGGCTTTGTTTATTTCCAGTTTATGTTCGAAAGCAATCAGTATGTATCCTATCACGAAGATAGCTATCATTGCTGTTATCATAGTATGCGGTATAAATGAAAGTTCTAATAGAGGTGAAAAAAAGTATTATTGTAGGAAAAATCTCGTTGCGGAAAGAAAGGAGGGGTGGAGGATTGACGCCTTATGCAGCAGCAA
Organism: Bacteroidales bacterium; assembly: GCA_029219425.1. GTDB lineage: Bacteria > Bacteroidota > Bacteroidia > Bacteroidales > Muribaculaceae > CALZFJ01. The sequence goes on along the minus strand of JAQXTJ010000039.1, from coordinate 16,471 downwards.
AGAGAGAAGTGTGGGCAAATTCTATCTTATCCGGTCGTAGCTGCTCAGTATCTTCAGGTCGTGTGTGATGCCACGGTAGGCAAGCACGTTGGCCACAATTGCCACCACTGGCAGCACGTTGCTCCAGCCGAGCGACATTGTGTCGCACTCAATGTTGCACACCACTATCAAAAGCGAGGCCAGCAGGGCAGCTGTGATGCCTGCGCCAATGAGGCACAACCGGCGTTGCAGCTTGAGTGTGCGATACTTGAAGATTGTAACCACGGCAAGCAGCGCGCAAAGCACCGACACCACCATAAAGCCCCACATCATGGAGCCGCCGAGCATGCTCACCTCACTTGTGACGCCTGCCACAGTGAGAGTTGCGATTGTAGAGAATGTGTAGAATCCCATCACTATTGCAGCAATGAGAAGAAACACACTTTGCCATCTTTGTAAGACCATTGTTCTTTTTTGAGTTTTTTAGTTTGTTGTTAGTATTGTTTTCAGATTTGTTTTCAATGATACCACAAAGATACGAAATTTTTGTCGTAATTAACGAACCACCACCAAAATATTTTTCATCATTCATCACCCTTCGCTCACCCATCTTTTTGCCATTTGGGCGCAACTACGATATTTTTCTCGTTCTTGCACACGATTATTTGCCAAAATTTGCTATCTTCGTGCAAAATTTCCACTTATGAGCAACATCGACATTAATTCCATAAGAAACCGCATTGACTCGCTGCTCGACTCTCACAGCCTCCACGATGCTTTTGCCGAGCTGCGCAATGCCATCGACCTATCGGCAGCCTGGGAGCTTGCCGATGAGCTTTCGGCCATCGAGACTTCCTACAAATACCTTATAGGCTATTTCATAGCCGGCTCGGCCGACGACAGGCGTGAGCAGATACGAGCCGAGATAATCAATTCGCTCCACTCTCTCACCGACCGCCTCACCATACACATCGAGGGCAAGACGTCGGGCACGCAATATTATCTCACGCGCCGCTTCTCCCCATCGTCGCTCGAGAGCATCGTTGCCACCTACCGCAAGCGCAAGAGTGAGCTCGACCTCTTTGTGGAGGCCGGCAGTGCCGACACCGATACCCTGCGAAATCTCACTGTTGCCACCGAGAGCGCCGAAGCCTCCATCTTCGACTATGTGTGGACACGCTTCCCCCTCTCAGCCGCCGATGCACAGCAGCTCGAAGACCTGCTTGCCGACTCCACCCTGCCATCACACATCAAGGTGCTTGTGGTAGCTGCCCTGCACCAGAGTGTGATGCAATTCTATCAAGAGTCCATTGTGGCTATGCTGCTGTCGCTCTATGCCTCGCCCTGCGATGAAGTGTCGATAGCCGCACTGTGCTGCGCACTCATTGCCATGCACAAATATGCCGGCCGCGTGGCTGCTTCAGAGCGCATTGCACAGATTGTAGCATCCCTATCCGATGGCAGCGGCAGCAACTTCAACCGCGATGTCGCCACTATCTACTTCCTGCTCACTCGCAGCCGCGACACCGAGCGGCTGTCGAAGCGCATGCACGAGGAGCTTTTGCCCGAGCTGAAGCGCATAAGCCCCACTATCATCAACAAGTTCAAGGACTCACAGTCGGTGCGCGACATCACCGACCTCGAGGCCAACCCCGAGTGGCGCGACCTGCTCGAGTCATCGGGACTGCAAAAGAAAATCGAGGAGTTCAATGAGATTCAGCTCTCGGGAGCCGACGTGTTCATGACCACCTTCTCGCGCCTCAAGTCGTTCCCGTTCTTCTCGCGTCTTGCCAATTGGTTCCTGCCATTCCACACGTCACACTCCACTGTGCTGTCGTCGCTGGAACCCGGCGACACGGCTGTCAAGGAGATGATTCTCGCCCTTCCGTTCCTCTGCGACAGCGATAAATACTCTTTCTGCCTCAGCATGGCTTCAGTGCCCGAGGCTCAGAGGCGAATGATGAGCAGCCAGTTTGCCCAGCAAAACTCTATGCTCAAGGAGATGGGCCGCAACTTGCCCAAAAGCCGCGAAAAGACTCACGAGGAGATTGCCAACCGTTTCATCCAGAATCTATTCCGCTTCGCCAAGCTCAACCGCCACCACACCGAGTTCTACGACCCCTTCAGCACCTCGCTCAACCTGCGCTCAATCGCACCAATCGCACCAATTCTCGACAATGCCGACACTCTGGGCATCATCGCCGACTATTTTATGAAGAACGAGCACTACGAGGAGGCGATTGAGTGCTTCGACCGCATAATGGAAATTGAGCGCGACACTGTCGATGCCTCTTTCATCCAGAAGCGCGGCTTCTGCCACCAGTGCATGAAGCACTACCACGAAGCAATCGACGACTACCGGAAATTCGACCTATTCTCCCCCGACAACCTCTGGAACATTACCCACACCGCAGCATGCTACCGGGCTTTGCGCCTCAACGACCAAGCCCTGGAGTGCTACCGCCGCGCCGAGGCAATAGCACCTGAGAATCTCGCAGTGTGCCTCAACATCGGACACTGCCTGCTCGACCTCGGCAAGACGGCCGAGGCACTGAAGGCTTACTACAAAGTGGATTATCTCGACTCTGCAAAGCACCGTGCCCTGCGCCCAATTGCATGGTGCACATTCCTCCTCGGCAACTTCGAGCAGAGCCTCAACTACTACGAGAAGGTGCTCGCCGACAATCCCTCGCCACACGACTATCTCAACATGGGGCACTTGCATCTCTCCAGGCGCGACTTTGCCACGGCCACCGGCTACTACCGGCAGTCGCTCTCGGCATTCGGCTCGAAAGATGATTTCATGCACGCTTTCACAGCCGATGCCTCCTATCTCCACGACAAAGGCATCACAGCGATGGAAACCGACCTCCTACTCGACCACCTCGCCTATTCCTCCTGAACACACACTCTACCCGGCTGGCAGTCTCATCCTCATTGGGGCATCGATTACTCAGCCGGCTACACGGTGTGATTGTCGGTGCTGAAGTTAAGCCGGCCGAAGAACTCGGGGCGGTGAAAATCGGGCTTCTCGCTGACAATGGGGCTCCAGCTCAGATAGTGGGGCTGCGAGGTCTTTGCAGCACATTTATAGAAATTGCCCATGATGTGGTCGGGCAGATTTGCTCCATCAAGCCCAATAAGCTCGAATGGGATGGCAATGGTGAGGTTCCACGCAAACATCCCCTCTATCTCCTCAAATGGTCGCTTGCCACACGAGGCATAACGTTTTATAGTGGCAATCTCGGCATCACTCAGACGAGTGGGATTGCTGCGAGTGGCCCGGTGAGAGGCATTCACCGTGCCAATGCAATTAAACTCAAAGTTCCAGTATTCGCCACTGCCAGGCACGCTCAGAAAAAATTCCACACAGCTGTCGTCGGCCACCGGCGAGTTGTTGGTGTAATTCACAGCACGCAGATAGTTGGCACGCACAAAAAAGTCAACATAGATATATTTATCCGAACGTGCAATTGCAAAAATCGTAACCGGGTGATATGGATATTGCTCAGCCCAGTTGCGGCAGCCAATAGTGTGCTTCTCGGCTTCCTGCTCGAGAAAGTCGCTCACTGCCTCCATGCACATCTCATCCAGTCCATCAAGTTTACTGACCGTAAGCATCTTTTGTCCCATAATTTTGTGTATTTTTATGCCTGAATATTCTTTATAGAGTTATCATTTATCCACCACAATCACGCCACGGGAGCAACTATGTAGTCCTTAAGCCCCATCACGAATCCAAAAAGCGACATCAGCAATATGATAATACCTATGATGCGGTTAATCAGCCACATACTTCTCACATTGAAGTGCGACCGCACCGCATTCACAAAGAATGTCACCAGGAACCACCACAATATTGCACCCGCAAATATCGCCGTGAAGCCCAATATGTAGTGATAGTATTCGAAGTCGGGCGAGAGAAAATTAAATCGCGTGAACAAACCTATTATCAGGAACAATATCAGCGGATTGGAGAATGTGAACAGGAAGCCGGTCACAAAGTCTTGAGTGTAGTTCATCTTGCGGTCCCTGGGTGCCTTCAGTGTCCCTGCCGGGTTTTTCTTTATCAGATACAGTCCAAAGAACAGCAGCACTATGCTGCCAAGCATCTGCAACAGGCTCTGGTTAGTCTCGATGAAATCAATGATAAACGACAGTCCCAGCCCTGTGAGCAGACAATAGAACACATCGGAGAACGCAGCCCCAACGCCGGTGAAGAAGCCCGCCCAACGACCCTTGTTGAGCGTGCGCTGAATGCACAGCACGCCCACCGGCCCCATTGGCGCCGACACCATTATTCCTATTATCAGTCCTCTTATCAGTAGGTAAAGTATCAAGTCCATTAGCTGTCACTTTTCACTATTTTTCTGCCATCTTTTTTATAGCTGTGGCAGAGCAATATGCAAAGATAGTGTTTTTCTCAATATCTTCGCCATTTTTATGTATTTTTTTACTAAATTTGCGACAATTATTTTAGGCATTTATCTTAGGCAATTATCACCACTCTCGCTTTCTATGATGGCTTCAAGATTCATTGTTTCGGTCGGGGCGCTCATGCTTGCCATAGCAGCTCAATGCACCACTCTATATTCCACCTGGCTCAACGATTTCGGCTATTTCTCCCTGCCGCAACAAGCCCGAATCGTGGGTAAGCGCCTCATTATCGACAACACCACCGACAAGCCTTTGCTCGCCATCGACTCTATGGAACACGACCGCAATGCCTCTTTCCGCTTTGTGCTGCAACTCGCCAACCGTCACAACTCCGAGGGACAACGCTATGGTTTCTTCGACTCGCACTCGGGCAAAAAGCGCAAAACCGACAATCCCGAGTGGGGTGTCGTGTGGAACTATGTGGACAGCCTCAACTTCTGCTCACTCACGCTGCGGTGCTCCAACTCATGCCTGCACGACGTTCTCGATGAGCGCTCAATGACAGCCGAAGTGTCAATCACCCGCGCCGGACGCTCCTCAACCCTGCTTCACACCTCAATCACCCGAGGAGCCAATCTGTATGAGGGCGACAACAGGGTGCACATCGTGCTCAACGAATCAGGCACCACCATCCTGCTCGGCAGCAGCAAGCTATCCACTATTGCAAGGCTGCCCGGCCAATTGCTGGTGCCCGGCAGCCATTTCGGCGTCTTCGCCGGAAAGGCGGCATTGCTCTCGGTGGAGAGAATGGTGATTCACTCGGTTCACTCCCCCATCAACGACCTTGCCACTGCGTGGACCGCCGAGACCCTCGACTCTCACTTTGCCACCTCATCCGACCCTATTGAGGGCTACTGGGACTACCTCGACCGCAGCCTCGACGAGTCGTCGCTCCGGCTCGGTGGCCGTTACCGCATCGCCCTGGTAAAGACAACGTCGGGCTACGACATCCTCTACATTGACGGAGCCGCCACTGATGCCCACCTATGGCAGCCTTTTATGCTCAAGGGGACTCTCACCCCTACCCGGTTCTTAGGCAGCTACGAACTGCTGTGGTACGACTCGGAGAAAAAGCCCTTCGACTGCGATGTGCATGCCTCAATCGATGATGCCCTCATACTCACACTTCATTTCCCTCTCGCCACAAGCCAGCTTCGATTCGCCAAATCCATCACAAAGCAGTAGCCCGGCTGTATCTGCCAATGCGATACAGCCGGGCTACCCCAGAAAAAACCTTAGTCGTGTGTATGTTGTGCGCCGTGGCTATCTTTTTTAATAGCTGCGGGCAAAAATCACGCGCTGTGCCGAAGGCTTGCCCGTAACCATGCACTTGCCGGGCGTCTTGTCGCCATCAAGTGGAATGCAGCGTATTGTGGCCTTTGTCTCATCCTTGATTTTCTCCTCGGTCTCAGGTGTTCCGTCCCAGTGGGCAAGTATGAAGCCGCCTTCCTCAATCTTCTCCTTAAATTCCTCGTAGGTTTCCACTGTGGTGGTCTTCTCCTCACGGAATTTAAGAGCCTTGGCATAGATGTTCTCCTGTATCTCATCGAGCAGTGCAGCAACGTGTGCCTCAATGCCTTCAATCGAGGCCTCGCTCTTCTCCAGCGTGTCGCGGCGCATCACCTCAATGGTGCCCTTTTCAATGTCGCGTGCTCCGAGCACGAGGCGCACAGGCACTCCCTTCAGCTCGTAGTCGGCAAATTTGAATCCCGGACGCTTGTTGTCGGCATTGTCGTATTTCACGCTGATGCCCATTGCCTTTAGTTTCTCCACGATGGGTGCCACCTTGGCATCAATCTCGGCAAGCTGGTCGAGGCTCTTATACACAGGCACGATTACCACCTGTATTGGAGCCAGACGCGGCGGAAGCACAAGACCATTGTCGTCGCTGTGAGTCATGATAAGCGCACCCATAAGGCGTGTCGATACGCCCCACGATGTGGCCCACACATATTCCAGCTCGTTGTTCTTGTTGATGAATTTCACATCGAATGCTTTGGCAAAGTTCTGCCCAAGGAAGTGCGACGTACCCGACTGCAAAGCCTTGCCATCCTGCATCATTGCCTCAATGGTGAAAGTGTCGAGGGCACCGGCAAAACGCTCGTTGGCCGATTTCACGCCCTTAATCACAGGCACTGCCATAAACTTCTCGGCAAAGTCGGCATACACGTTGAGCATGCGCTTTGCTTCCTCGAGCGCTTCCTCCTTGGTGGCATGGGCGGTGTGTCCTTCCTGCCACAGAAACTCGGCGGTGCGCAGGAAAAGGCGTGTGCGCATCTCCCAGCGGAGCACGTTGGCCCACTGGTTGCAAAGGATTGGGAGGTCGCGATACGACTTAATCCAGTTGCGGTAGGTGTTCCAGATGATTGTTTCCGAAGTTGGACGAATGATAAGCTCCTCCTCCAGTCGTGCTGCCGGATCCACCACCACTCCCTGCCCGTCGGGGTCGGTCTTCAGGCGGTAGTGCGTCACCACTGCGCACTCCTTGGCGAAGCCCTCCACATGGTCGGCCTCACGGCTCAGGAACGATTTGGGGATGAGCAGAGGGAAGTAGGCGTTCACATGGCCTGTCGCCTTAAACATATCGTCGAGCTGACGCTGCATCTTTTCCCATATCGCGTAGCCGTAGGGCTTAATCACCATGCAGCCTCTCACTGCCGACTGCTCTGCAAGGTCGGCTTTCACAACAAGTTCGTTATACCACTGAGAGTAGTTATCGGCTCTCTTGGTTAAATCTTTAAGCTCTTTTGCCATTTTTTGTTTCTATATTTTTTCTGTTTTTTTATTATCCATGACCTAATTATCGACTCCCGCCAGAGCCGTTATCTTCACTTCCTCTCAAGCGCACGCCTCAGCAGCACGCGCCCCGGCACAAGGTAGATTTCAAGGCGGCGGTTGTGGCGGCGGTTGTCGATGGAGTTGTTGGGCTTGAGTGGCTCATCCGGGCCAAGTGCGTAGGGCACCACATAGTCGGCATTGCCCACCTCGTCGATCCAGCCATACACGGCATCAGCCCTCGCGCGGCTCAGCGAGCGCAGATAGGCGTCGGAGCCAGTGTTGTCGGTGTGCATCACCAGCAGCATCTTCCACATCTCGGGAGTTTCCAGATAGCGCAGCAATGGCTTCAGCGTGAGGCGTCCCAGCTCGCTCAGCACAGTGTCGTTTGGCTCAAAGAGCTGTCCGGCAGGAATGGTAATCACTATCACCTCGCCGCTGCGCATCAGCTCCACCGAATAGCCGTTTTTCTTCAGGCTGCGGGCTTCTTGCAGTTGCATGGCGGCCACTTGGCTGGCGTTCTTCGTCACCTTTGGCTCATATATGTTGTCCTCGAGAGAGAGGTCGAATATATCCACCTCCTGCACCTGCTCTTGCTTCTCGGCCTTACGGCCCTTGAAGATATTCTTTATGCCGCCGGCAGCTATTGCCTCTGTGCCTGTGAGCAACAGTGCCAGCAACACGGCCAGCAGCACGGCAGGCCTGCTACCACAAGTCGTCGAGCGTGCTTTCATATTCTACTTCTCCTTCCACGAGCACCTTCACATCGTCCATTTCTATCTGGTTGTCGGGGTCTTTGCGGATGCTCTTCTTCACATAGTTCACAATCTCATTTATGTTGTAGCCATCGCTGTCGCCATCGCCCTCATCATAGAGAGTTTCCTGGTCGTCGCCCTTCTCATAGAAGTCATACATAGTGTCGATAAGCAGCAGTATGTCATCATCGGAGTATTTGTCGCGAATCTTTGCCGGAACGTAGTTGCGGATATACTCTATGGCATCGTTCTCATCAAATTCTTTAGCTCCCATAATCAGTTTCTTTTTTCAGTCAGTCGTTTTTATAGTTTTTTATTATGTCACTTTTTTCAAATCGTGGATTATCCGGCATCACCGGGCAGCAGTCCAAGGGGCAGGTTCATATATATGCGACGCTCCTCGTGGTCGATTCCGTCGATAAATTCCTCTGCAATGGGGATGAGCACCTCACGTCCCATGGCATCCTCCACCACAAAGAGAACGTTCTCGGTGGAGTCGTCCACATCCACAATCTCGCCAATCACCCTGTCGCCCTCCACCTCTATCACCTCGAAGCCAATGAAGAGGTCGGCTGGCTCCTCGTCGCAGTCATATTCGGCGGCAAGCGCCTCATATTCGCGTTTCATCACAAATATTTGCTTGTTCACCAGCATGCGCAGGTCTTCGTCACTGTCGATGCCGTCAATCTTCAGCAGCGCGGTCTGCTCATTCTTGGGTCGCTTCCCCTCCACGAAAAAAGGCACGAAAATGCCATCAATGTCGCTCACAAGGCAACTGAAGCGATCAAGCAAATCTATGTCGCACAGCATCGTGGCCGAAATCTCGCCATTCACGCCATGGGGCTTGTTGTAGCACCCCATCTCCACTAAGTCGTCGCGGCCTATCATAGTGTCACTTCTTCTTTTTCTTCTTCGAAGGTGCCGGGGCTGGTGCCGGAGCTTCCTTAAACTCATGCAGGCGATAAGTGGCGGGGTCGAGATTGATGCGGCCGCGCGAGTAGTGATAGAGGTCGTTGAGAATCTTCTCGTCCTCCACGCCATCCTTGTTGATCGAGAAAATAAGTTTCTTCATGTGGTTGGCTATGAGCGAGACGAGATTATCCTTCTCCTCTCCCTCGGGATACTCACATGCAGCGTCAATCATGCGTTCTATTATCTTGCCATAGTGGCGATATTTTATTGGCTCAAGCTCGTAGGGCACTTTCTCTGGCTTGGTCACAAGGCTCTCCTTCTTCACTATGTTGTCGTAGGGATAGTCGATGTCGAGCTTGAAGTCCGACATTATTGCGAGATGATCCCAGAGCTTGTGCTTGTAGTCCTCTGTGTCGCGCAACTGCGGCAGCAGGTTGCCCATTATCTGCACAATGGTGTAGGCACAGCGCGTGCGCTCCTCGCGGTCGGGAATCGCCACGCAATAGTCCACCATTTGCTGCACATTTCTTCCATACTCGGGAAGCACGAGTTTCTTTTGTTGTGAATTATATTTTTGATCCATCTAAGATTTATTACCCAAATAATCTGTTAATTAACACTGGCATCATCGCGGACGCAGCCACACAGTGCCAGTCTTGCCGGTGACATGCCGCCAAGCGATTCTGCAAAATTAGCTATTTTCCACGAATTACGCCAATTATGCCCCAAAAATTTTGCACCCTGAATATGAAGAGCTTCACAAAGAGCCTGTTTTTGCCGCATTGCGCCCCGATGTGAGTGCAATTCCAAGCCAGTGGGCAAAGCGCAGGTTGACAGCCGCAACTGCCACTCCTGCCACAGTGTACAGCAGCAGCGTGCCAAGCCCCATGGCGAGCCACAGCGAATACACTCCCCACGCCGAATATGGAAGCAACAGCACCGCCGTGACGAGTCCGGGCACATATCCGCGCATCAGCACAGCCTGAGCCACATGCACGAGCAAGTGCAGCGCGAAAGCCATCACCATTGCCGCCCACACCTCAAGTGCAAAGCCGGCCTGCACAAGCACGCACGCCGTGGCGGCAAGTATCAACAGCAGTTCCTCAATAGCGGCAATGGCAAATGCCCCGGTGGTGAGGCGCAACAGGCGGCTAATCACAGGCACTGCCCACGGCATGCGCTCCTTCACCAGTGCGGCATTGCGCAGCATCCATCCTCGCTGCAAAAGCGCCTCCTCGGCATCGTGCAGAATAAATGCAACCGGCAGAGGCAGCACAAGCCCAAGTATGCTCAATGCACTCATCCCTCTATCGTCTCAATGAGGAAACTCACTGGGCGGAAGCCGTCGTTGCAACTTATCATGGCGCTCTGAGGATTCCGCATCCACCCATCAAAGAAGTTGCCCTCGCCTCGAGCCAGAGCCTCAACAAACTCTCGCATCGTTTTCCAGGCCTCCGGGCATAACCCCTCGGGCCGCTGCGCACCTACGCTCACCCACTCCTGCCCCTCAAGCACATCACAGGTGTGCTCTATGGGATTCTCATATCGTTCCATAAGGTCGCGGTGCTCCACCCGCCTCATCGCCACAATCCTCACTTTCTTCTTCATATCGAGAGGCCTCTGCATGTTTCAGTTCACACTCACCAGCTCTATCTCAAATATCAGTGTGGACCCGGCTGGAATCCCCGGCTGAGAGTAGCGGCCATAGCCCATTTCGGCTGGGATATACACTTCCCAGCGGTCGCCAACACACATGTGTTGCAGCGCAACTATCCACCCATCAATCACCTCGTTCACACGCAGTGCAGGCGGCACTCCGCCCCGGCTGCTGTCAAACTCCCGGCCGTCAATGGTCCGGCCCGTGTAGTGCGCCGTGATCACACTGCGCGTAGTGGGATGCCGGCCATCGTTGCGCCCTTCGGCGAGCACACGGTAGCACACCCCCTTCTCCAGTACCTTCACGCCCTCCTCCTTGGCCTTTGCCGCAAGCCAATCCTTGTTGGCCTTTGCATATTCACGCTTATTGTTTGCCATGTCAATCTTTTTGTTTGCTTATAAAAAATCACCACAATTCACGCCAAAGATGCTTTATTGCCGCAACCGGGTGATATATTATCATTCGCGGTCCCGACCACCTCATCACAGCCCTGATACGCTCCTTCATCTCCCGTCGGTAACAGTGCAAGGGACACTGCTTGCAAGTGGGCTTGTCGTTTCCAAAGCGGCAGTGCGACAGCCGCGCCGTGGCATATCTCAGCAACTCTTCACAATCACTGCACAGTGTCTTGTTGCCCTCGTGCTTGCTGCAGTAGAGCCTTATCATCTGCTCCACCACAGCCTTTTCCTCTTCTATGCGGTTCATAGTTTGTCAAAATTTAAGTATCACTTCCTTGCCAAAGGGTGCAAGCGACAGCCCTGCCATCTTTAAGTGCTGCTTCGCAAATGGAATGCCCACCAGCGTTATCGCCAGCAACACCCCAAAGAGAATGTGCATCAGGCACGACCACAGGCCGCCAAATACCATCCAGAGCACATTCAGCGGAATGCGAATGCACCCCATGGGGCAATTAGTGGCACGCACCTCAGCCCCGAAGGGCCACAGGCACAGAAGTCCCAGCTTGAGCGTCTGCAACGCAACGGGTATTCCCACTATCGTCAGTGCTATAGCCAGACTGCCCGTGAAATACCCAACAGCAGCCTCAAGACCGCCAAACACCCACCAGAGCAAATTTCCAATCACCCTCATACTATCTCACACATTGTTTCATTTTTCGTGAAAATTCAGTATTTACGCCACACCATGCGGTTCACTATGCCCACATAGCTCTGTATGATTTTCACCACCTTAGTGCTCACGTTCTCCTCCACATAGTCGGGCACAGGCGTGCCATGATGCCCGTCGCGGCACAGCTCCACTGCCGTGTCCACTGCCTGAAGCAGCGACTTCTCGTCGATTCCGGCAATGATGAAGTCGGCCTTGTCGATTGCCTCAGGACGCTCGGTGGATGTGCGTATGCAAATCGCCGGGAATGGATGCCCCACGCTGGTGAAGAACGATGATTCCTCGGGAAGAGTGCCACTGTCGCTCACCACGGCAAACGCGTTCATTTGCAGGCAATTGTAGTCGTGAAATCCGAGTGGCTCATGCCGAATCACACGCTCATCGAGCTTGAACCCGCTCGCGGCAAGGCGGTTGCGGCTCCGGGGATGACAACTGTAGAGAATAGGCATATCATATTTCTCTGCCATCTTGTTGATGGCTGTGAATAACGAGAGGAAATTCTTCTCAGTGTCGATATTCTCCTCGCGGTGCGCACTGAGAAGTATGTACCTTCCCTTCTCAAGCCCTAACCGACTGTGCACATCGCTCGCCTCAATCTCGGCCAAGTTGTTGTGAAGCACCTCGGCCATAGGTGAGCCGGTCACATAGGTTCGCTCCCTGGGCAAGCCACAATCTGCGAGATAGCGGCGGGCGTGCTCCGAATAAGCCATATTCACGTCGCTGATAATATCCACTATGCGGCGGTTGGTCTCTTCGGGCAGGCACTCGTCCTTGCAGCGGTTGCCTGCCTCCATGTGGAAGATTGGTATATGCAGCCTCTTCGCGCCAATCACAGATAGGCACGAATTTGTGTCGCCCAGCACCAGAACGGCATCGGGCTTCGTCTGCGCAAAGAGCTTGTAGGAGCAATTAATAATATTGCCACAAGTAGCCCCGAGGTCATCGCCGACAGCGTTCATATACACCTCTGGCTCAGCCAGCTTCAGGTCGCGGAAGAAAATTCCATTCAGGTTGTAGTCGTAGTTCTGCCCGGTGTGGGCGAGAATCACGTCGAAGTAGCGGCGGCACTTGTCAATCACCGCAGCCAGCCTGATAATCTCCGGCCTCGTCCCCACCACAATAATCAGCTTTATCTTCCCATTGTCCTCGAAATGCACATCCGAGTAATCGTATTTCGGTTGTTTCTGTTCCATAATGATTGATTCTTCAGAAATAATTGGATGCAAGTTAATCGTCCGGAAGAAGACTCTCGGAACGACAAGAATGTTATAAATATTATCAAATCAATGATTCAGCCCACAATGGGATATTGTCGGAATATCTTTTGAAAACCGAACCTTCTGATGTGCGATAAAGCAGTTGCGGAAGCTCATTCTCACGCGAATTGTCATAGACGTATGCCCTATCAACAAACCTGATTGCCTGTGCTGCAAATGTCAGCGACTTATAGTAACGGCTGAAAATCTTCGAAATTGGCACTTCATGTCCGCCATTCAGATAGCGTTGGGCAATACGCAGCACATTGATATTAGGATTTTCAGTGCAGACATAGAATTTGGCCCGGCAACCACACAAAGTACCGGTCGTTGAACGGAACTCATATCTCGACAATCAAATTTGACTAGGCACTACGTTTCGCTGTTTATTGATGGTGGCTATCGTTTCCATCATCATCTTGCGCAATGCCTGCTCGGCTCTTTCCGAACTATCCCTTGCCGATTCTGCAACCTGGAGCATCAGCTCATGAAAAAACTCATCTGACGGTTCCTCCGTCGAGGTCAAACGATATTCCCTTATACTCATATTCCTGACTGATTTATTTGATGCAAAAGTAGATAAAATCCACTTCTCCAACAAATTTTAAGCAATAAAGTTTGCAACTCATCAAGATTAAAAGTGTTATTGCCAATAGCGCATGATAATGCTTGCATCAGCAACACTCCTGGATTCATCGTAAGAAGGATTGATACCCACAAAAAGCACACAACCAATCTCTACCTTATCAATGATATCATAACCTCTATCACTCAAGTCCGTATAATCTTCAGTAATCTTCGTATAGCTCTCCGCGTATCGTTCGCTATCACCTCAAAATTCCGTTCTTGGCTTATACCACTTACCAGCCTTGTCTGCTAACGGGATTGATGTCCTCAAAAGAGGGTATCAAGGGGAGAATATAAAGTTAATCAACAGTCCAATAGGCTTATCGAGTTTTCCTCAACCTTATACCCATTCGATTTCAATTCTTAAGACAATGCTTTCTGGGGTACACCGACTCAAGCAAGCCTGCTCCCGGAATGCGATGCACATCGATTGCGCATCTAATAATGCCTTCGCGTACTCCATACCTCTGCGAGAGCCAAAATTGCCCCTCTATAACGCATCTGCGAGAAAACGCCAAAACATTTACACGAATTTCCGGTTATTCCACAGGGTCGAAGTATGTGTCGGGACGGGTGGCATCGAAGAGCTCGTTGCAGTACATCACCGTCACCAGGTCGTCGGTGTCGCTCAGGTTGATGATATTGTGGGTGTATCCCGGCAGCATTATCACGCTCTGTATTCGCTCGCCGCTCACCTCATAGCTGATGACCTCGCCGGTGCCCTCCTTGCGTAGCTGAATCAGTCCGTGTCCGCTCACCACGATAAACTGCTCCCACTTCGTGTGATGCCAGTGCTGCCCCTTGGTGATGCCGGGCTTGCTGATGTTCACCGACACCTGTCCGCATTTCAGCGTGCGCACCAGCTCAGTGAATGAGCCACGGTCGTCGCAATTCATCTTCAGGTCGAAAATAGTCTTCTCCTTCGGCAGATAGCTCAGAAAAGTGCTGTAGAGGCGTTTCGCCAGCGAGTCAGCCGGAATTTCGGGTATCATCAGCGTCTTTGGCATCGCAGCAAAGCCGTGCAGCAAGTCAACTATTTCTCCAAGAGTGGCCTTGTGCGTCACCGGGCAGTAGCAATAGCGTCCACCGGCACCCGGCAGCACCTCAAGCCCGTCAAACTCGCAGCGGTGTTCCTCACCCTTGAGTGCGGCAATCATCTCATCCACAAGGTCATCAATATAGAGCAGCTCCAGCTCCACGCTCGGGTCGTTCACTGTGATTGGCAGGTCGTTGGCAATATTGTTGCAAAATGTAGCCACCGCCGAGTTGTAGTTGGGGCGGCACCACTTCCCATAGAGATTAGGGAATCGGTAAATAAGCATACTCGCCCCTGTTTCAGCCCCATAAGCAAGAAACAGCTCCTCACCGGCCTTCTTCGAGCTGCCATACTCCGAGTTGCCAAAACGTCCTGCCAAAGAAGCCTGTGCGCTCGACGCCAGCATCACCGGGCAGCGGTTGCCGTGCTTTTTCAATGTGTCGAGCAGAGTGGAAGCAAAGCCAAAATTGCCCTGCATGAACTCCTCCGGATTCTGCGGACGGTTCACTCCGGCAAGATTAAACACAAAGTCGCAGTCGCTGCACCAGCGGTCGAGTTCCTCAGCCGTAGAGTCGATGTCATACTCACGCACCTCCTCTATCGCCAAGTCGCCGTAGCAACGCGCCTTCCCATCGCGTATATTCTTCAGTTGGGCGCAAAGGTTCTTCCCGACAAACCCCTTCGCACCTGTCACTAATATCCTCATTGTCGATTATCTTCTTTTTTTTTAACCATCCGGTACTAAACACTTCACGCAGAATCCCCCAAACCGACATTTCAATTCGTGAACCCTGCGTGCAACCATTCAATAAGAAGCCGGAAAAATTCTCACTTCAACAATATGTCTTCTTCCGACAAAGGCTCGTATGCCCCATCCTTTGCCTCAAATATCACCGTGCCGCTTTCAAGGCTCTCCGATGAGTGCCACACGCCGGCAGGCACCTGAAGCACC
Source organism: Bacteroidales bacterium (assembly GCA_029219425.1). Lineage (GTDB taxonomy): Bacteria > Bacteroidota > Bacteroidia > Bacteroidales > Muribaculaceae > CALZFJ01. The sequence goes on along the minus strand of JAQXTJ010000039.1, from coordinate 960 downwards.
GGGCACTCGCCACACGGCTCCACGATGAAAGTGCCCGTCAAGTGCCCGTCATCGTCATAGAACGTCTCCTTCAGCCGTCCGCGGATGCCCACCACAGTCTCAGCAGTGGTGCGGTGACGGTGAATGGGCAGCACCGTGCCCGGCTCAAGGGCATTGAGCATTCGCTGGCTGCCATCGGCCGCAGTTGTGCGCATGTCGTAGTTCATGCGCAGGCGTGGCGATCGCCTGGCTTCCTCGCTAAGCCTGTCGAGCAAAGCATTGTCTATCTTCATATCAGTCCTCCATTATTTGGCGTAAATCATTCACTCCTTATCTCCTTAGCCTTGGCACGCGGCTGAAGCCCCAGGTCCTCGCGAATAAACCGCAGCTTCAGCAGCAACTGCTTCATCTCCTCCACATCGAGGCGGTGAGTGTTGTGCGAGTGATAGTCCTCAATGCGCGACACATCCTCACTCCCCTCCGTGTAGAATTTGTCGTAGTTAAGGTCGCGCGTGTCGCAGGGAATGCGGTAGTAGTCGCCCATGTCGATAGCCTTGGCCATCTCCTCGCGCGTCACCAGCGTCTCATATAGCTTCTCGCCATGGCGAGTGCCAATCACCCTCACCTCAGTGTCGCAATATTTAGGATCAACCTGCGCATAAGTCTGCTTCAGCGCCTCGGCAAGCGTACTCAGCGTGGCAGCCGGAGCCTTCTGCACAAAAAGGTCGCCATTGCGCCCATGTGTGAACGCATACACCACCAGGTCAACAGCGTCGTCGAGCGTCATCATGAAGCGCGTCATGTTGGGGTCGGTGATAGTTATGGGCTTGCCCTCCTGCATCTGGTCCACCCACAGCGGAATCACAGAGCCACGGCTCGCCATCACGTTGCCATAGCGCGTGCAGCAGATGGTGGTGGCAGCGTCATCACCCAGCTCACGCCCCTTGGCAATGGCCACCTTCTCCATAAGAGCCTTCGATA
>JAQXTJ010000038.1 GCA_029219425.1 Bacteroidales bacterium | reverse complement strand
ATTTTTTTTGAAAAAATTTCTTTTACCTTGCTTTTTCTTGCCTGTAATCCCTTTTTTCGCTACCTTTGAGCATATATTTCTATCGTATTTCGTAACTATTATGCAAATCAACATCTTTTTCTCTGCCGCCCGCAGCTTGGCTGTGTCTTTTGCATTGCTGCTTGCTCTTTCTGCCTGTCACACTCAGGTTGAGCACGACAACGACCCCCAAGGAAACTTCGATGCCTTGTGGACCGAAATCAATGAGCACTATTGCTTTTTCAAATATAAAGATGTGGATTGGGACGAGGTCGGACGCCGATACCGCGCTCAAATTCACCCCGAAATGTCGTCAACCGAGCTTTTCGACGTTTGCGCTGCAATGCTTCGTGAACTTAAAGACGGCCACACCAATCTCATTTCTTCTTTCAATGTTTCTCGCTACTGGATTTGGGAGCAATATCCTCAAAACTACGATGAGCGTCTCATCAATGAGCATTATCTCAACTTCAATTATCACTCGGTGTCCGGTATCAAATATCAGGTGCTGAGCAATAATTTTGGCTATATGTATTATGGCGACTTCTCCAATAAGATTGGCGAAGGTAACCTCGACAACATCCTCGCCTATCTCGCCGGCACCGATGGCCTTATTATCGACGTGCGAAACAATGGCGGCGGATTCCTTACCAATGTGGAAACCCTCGTGGGACGCTTCATAACCGAGGACGTGTATGCCGGATCCATATCGCACAAGACAGGGCCGGGACACAACGACTTCTCCGAGCCCTACGACTACTACTTCCATCCAGCACCTGCCACGCGCATAAAATACCTCAAGCCGGTGGTAGTGCTCACAAATCGGTCATCCTACAGTGCCACGAATAATTTTGTGTCGATAATGAAACACCTGCCACAAGTGCGCATCGTGGGCGACACCACAGGCGGCGGCAGCGGCATGCCATTCACATCCGAGATTCCATGTGGCTGGACCGTGCGTTTCTCGGCCTGCTCCATTCTCGACGCCTCGGGCAAGGAAACCGAATTTGGCGTAGAGCCTTCGGAGGGATGCAAGGTGGATATGACCGAATCCGACCGCTCCCGCGGCCGCGACACCATCCTCGAAACCGCCTTCACCACACTTCTTCAGTTAGCAGTTAGGAGTTAGGAGTTAGCAGTTAGTAGTGTAATACTATAAATAGCCATAACTTGGAACTACTAATAAATAACTCCTCACCCTTAACTCCTAACTGAAGAAACTCCTAACTCCTAACTGAAGAAACTCCTAACTGAATATAGAGTTTCTGGCAGTCAGCCATGGTGTAGGGCTTCGGTGCATTGGCTGGGCTGCCACTTGCAATAGCATCGGCGCTCATTTTTGGAATAGCTGCCTCAAAAGCCTCCTTGTCGATTCCAAGCTCTTGCAGCGAAGGCACCTCGCACACCCTGCACAATTCCTTCACAGCAGCCACAAATCCATCGTCGGGCACACCAATTGCGCGGGCCAGCAAAGTATATTTATCCCCGGCAGCGTCCTCCATATCGGCAAGACAGTCGGCAAGCAGAATAGCATTGGAAATACCGTGAGGCACATGGAAAAGCGCACCAATCGGACGGCTCATTCCATGCACCACCGTCACGCTCGAATTGTTGATGCACACACCAGCCTCCATAGCCGCAATCGCCAATTGCTCCCGGGCCTCAGCATTGTCGCCATTGCGGTAGGCAACAGGCAGGTACTTCATAATCCGCTTCACCGCACTCACGGCAAGCTCATCGGTAGCCGGAGTGGCACGCTGCGAGAGCAGCGACTCCACGGCATGGGTGAGCGCATCGAGTCCTGTAGCAGCCGTTACGCTCGGCGGCGCAGTAGTTCCAAGAGTATAGTCAACCACAGCCACGTCGGGCAGCAGCACATCGCCCTTCAGCAGCATCTTTATACCACGGCGAGTGTCGGTTACAATAGTGAATTTAGTCACCTCCGAACCGGTTCCGGCTGTGGTGGGAATTGCCACCACAGCCGGCATGTCGCAGTCAATCACCCGGCCGTTGTAGTCGGCAATCTTACCCTCGCACACCGTCATTGCAGCAATAGCCTTGGCCGAGTCGAGCGGGCTGCCGCCGCCAATGCCTATGCAGAAGTCGCAAGCCGCGTCGCGATACACGCGCACACCGGTGGCTATCATCTGGTCGGTAGGCTCGCCGGTGATGCCATCGAAAGTCACATATTCCACCCTCGCCTCCTCAAGCAACTCACACAGACGCTGCATCATCACCGAGCGTCCCACATGCGGGCCGGTCACCACCAGTGCCTTGCGTCCACAACGCGCAATAACCGGCATTGCATCACTCAGGGCATCAGCCCCCACAAATATCTCACCGGGCACACGCAGTGCCGCATCGAATTTCATTTCCATATTCAATCATTTTTTTGGCTAAGAGCCATCAGCAACTGCCTGTCAGCCAAAAGCCGGTAATCAGCTCACAGCACCAAAGCCCACAGCCCAATAATTTTTTCACAAAAGTAGTCATAATTTCCATATATATTCGTAACTTTGTGTTGAAAATATAAGCAAAATTCAGTTTTAGCAATGCTAAGAATTTCACATCTATCCGGCCGCCAGCGCATATATCTTGCCACTATTGTTGGCTCAATAGCCAATTTCGTGCTGGTACTGCTCAAGTTCATTGCCGGCTTCCTTGGCAACAGCGCGGCAATGATTGCCGATGCCGTGCACTCCCTCTCCGATTTCGTCACCGACGTCATCGTGATAGTCTTTGTGCGCTTCTCCCACAAGCCCAAGGACGAGCTGTATGCCTACGGCTACGGCAAATACGAAACCCTCGCCACAGCCATAATCGGAGTGCTGCTGTTCATCGTTGGCTCAGGCATCCTGTGGGACGGAGGGCAGAAAATCTATGATTATTTCACCTGCGGCAGCCTCCCCGAGCCGCAAATGATTGCATTCGTCATGGCAGTGGTTTCGATAGTGATTAAGGAGCTGCTCTACCGCTACACAGCCGCCGTAGGCCGCAGCGTGCGATCGCAGGTGGTCATTGCCAACGCATGGCACCACCGAAGCGATGCACTCTCCTCCATTGGCACTGCCGTAGGCATTGGCGGAGCCATCTTCCTTGGCCGCGGCTTCGAGATTCTCGACCCCATTGCAGCCATCATTGTGAGCTTCTTCATCATGAAAGTAGCGATTCAGCTCATCATCCCAAGCCTTGGCGAGCTGCTCGAGAAATCGCTGCCCGAGGACATGCAGCAGCAAATACGCGACATCATTCTATCCTTCCCGGGAGTGAGCGAGCCCCACCACCTGCGCACCCGCCGTATTGGCAACACAGTGGCCATCGACGTACACCTGCGCATGGATGGCGACATGCCACTGCGCGAAGCCCACGAGCGTGCCTCGGAGATTGAGCGCAAAATACGCTCCACTTTCGGCCCGCAGACACACATCAGCCTCCACCTCGAACCGGTGAAGAGCAAGCCCAACGTGTGATTTTCACCCGCTTAGGTGCATTTTAGCACACTTTCGGCAATTTTGTGCCAAAGGTTAATGTTGTGTTAATCCTCCACAACACTCAGTTTTTTTAGTTAAATTTGCAATACGAATAAATAACTAATTTTTATTATGGCAAAAATTAAAGGTGCAGTCACTATCGACGTAGAAAAATGCAAAGGGTGCAGCTTGTGCGTCACAGCCTGTCCGGCAAGCGTGCTATCCCTTCAGCCCAAGGAGGTGAACAACCGGGGTTACCACTTTGCTTTCATGTGTGCTCCCGAGCAGTGCATTGGTTGCTCAAGTTGCGCTTTGGTGTGCCCCGATGCCTGCATCGAGGTGTATCGCGTGAAGCTCGACTGAACGCGCACCGCCCTCACCCAGCTCTCTACGCTTCGTATCAAACAAAGCAAAACTACCTATTTTTTTATCTTTAACACTCACAAATCAATTCATATCTTGTTGAAAAATGGAAGAAGTTAGATTGATGAAAGGTAACGAGGCTCTCGCCCATGCGGCTATTCGCTATGGTGCCGACGGATACTTCGGCTACCCTATCACTCCACAATCAGAAGTCCTCGAGACTCTTGAGGCCGAAATGCCCTGGGAAACCACCGGAATGGTGGTGCTTCAGGCCGAGAGCGAGGTGGCTGCAATCAACATGGTGTATGCAGGAGCTGCCTGTGGCAAGGCCGTCTTCACCTCATCATCAAGCCCCGGCGTGAGCCTCATGCAAGAGGGTATTTCCTATATTGCGGCAAGCGAATTGCCGGCACTCATCATCAACGTGATGCGCGGAGGCCCGGGCCTCGGCACTATTCACCCTTCTCAGGCCGACTACTTCCAGGCTTGCAAGGGAGGTGGACATGGCGACTACCACTGCATCGTCCTCGCTCCTTCGAGCGTACAGGAGATGTGCGACTTTGTAGGTCTCGGATGGGACCTCGCTTTCAAATACCGCAACCCGGCAATGATTCTCGCCGACGGTGTGGTGGGACAAATGATGGAAAAAGTCATTCTCCCCGAGCAGCGACCGCGCCGCACGGAGGAAGAAGTGCGCAAACAATGCCCCTGGGCCACCACCGGAAAGAAAGGCCGTAAGCAGAACATCGTGACATCACTCGAGCTCGACGACGACCGTATGGAGCAAAACAACCTGCGCTTCCAGCGCACTTACCGCGAAATCGAAAAGAACGAAACTCGAATAGAGCTTATCAACACCGACGACTGCGACTACCTGCTCGTAGCATTCGGAAGCATGGCCCGTATATGCCAGAAGGTGATGGAGCTTGCAGCCGAAAAGGGAATAAAGCTCGGTCTGGCTCGTCCCATCACACTGTGGCCTTTCCCATCGCAGCAAATCGCTCAGGCTGCCAAGGGTTGCAAAGGAATACTCACCGTAGAACTCGATGCCGGACAAATGATTGAGGACGTGAAACTCGCCGTGAATTGCAGCATCGACGTGCAGCACTACGGACGCATGGGTGGCAACGTGCCTTCGCCCGACGAAGTGCTCGGTGCTTTCGAGAATCTATTCATCAACAAAAAATGATTCAGGCTATGGACATCAACGATATAATCAAACCCGAGAACCGTGTGTATAAGCGCCCGGCTCTGCTCAACGACTGCCACATGCACTATTGCCCCGGTTGTAGCCACGGAGTGATCCACAAAATAATCGCCGAGGTAATCGAGGAAATGAATGCCGAGGAAATTGCTATTGGCGTTGCCCCGGTGGGTTGCGCAGTATTTGCCTACAACTATATCGACGTAGATTTCATTGAGGCTGCTCACGGCCGTGCTCCGGCTATCGCCACTGCCGTGAAGCGACTACAGCCCGACAAACTTGTTTTCTCATATCAGGGCGACGGCGACATGGCTGCAATCGGCACTGCCGAGTCCATTCACGCTGCCAACCGTGGCGAGAACATCGCCATGATTTTCGTCAACAACGCAATCTATGGAATGACAGGCGGACAGATGGCCCCTACCACACTGCTGGGCATGAAGACCGCAACAACGCCCTACGGACGTAGAGCCGACCTCAACGGATACCCTCTCGCCATCTCCAAC
>JAQXTJ010000037.1 GCA_029219425.1 Bacteroidales bacterium | reverse complement strand
TGTTCCTTGTCTATCGCAATCATTTCAATGAACTCATTCTCAGTCGCTCCCGGGTCTCAGGGCGTCGCCCCGTTTCCCGTTTGCGGTTGCAAAGGTACTACAAAAATCCAATACAAACCAAATTTTTCGACAACTTTTTTTTCAGGAATTTTCAGCTTCCCATCACTATAACCTGATAATCACCGCATTGCAATGAAAAAATTTTTATGTTCTACAACATACTTTTTTCAGCCCACTTCCCTGAAAGCACCTGCCTCAACGGATAAAAGCAGGCTGCTGAGCCATACAGTGCAGGCTTTTCTGCTAAGAGGCAAAAAAGAGAATTTCGTTATGAAATTGAATTTTTATCACTTTTTATTAATTATATGATGCTAATTTTAGCTAACTTTGCCCTAAAAATTGGCCAAGAGCCTATGTGGCATCTTGGCGGTGACGATGATTAACACTGAATTATGGGTAAAGTTTCAATATCAAAAGAAGAGGTAGCGGAGCTGGAGAAGGTGACCTTCCCCGGCAACATACATGTGGTTGACTCCACCGCAAAGGTGAAGGCAGCCGTCACCTACCTTAACAAATGTACCCGGCTGGGATTCGACACCGAAACTCGACCCTCATTCAAGCGCGGGGTGTTCTACAAGGTGTCGCTGATGCAGATAGCCACCGACTCGGAGTGCTTTCTCTTCAGGCTAAACATTGTGGGTATTCCCGACATGCTTAAGCAGCTTCTGGAGAACGACAAGATAATGAAGATAGGCATATCGCTGAAGGACGACTTTGGCATGATAGGGAAGATTTCGGATGCCAATCCTCATGGTTTTGTAGATTTACAGAAGCTTGCGCCGGAATATGGAATAGTGGATATGAGCCTGCAAAAGATATATGCCATAATCTTCGGCAAGCGCATCTCGAAGAACCAGCGGCTTACCAACTGGGAGGCTGAGGAGCTGACCACGGCACAACAAATATATGCCTCGATAGACGCATGGTCGTGCCTTAAGATATACAACCACCTTGAGGCAAACGGATTTGACCCAACAAAATCGAAATACTACAGCGATGACACACAACCAACCGAAGAGGCGCTTTAGGCGCTCGACGCTGCTGCCCCTTGCCCTTCTTGCCTACACTTGCCTCATGGCATACATAGGCCGTGGCTACTACTTCAGCGGCGACTACTTATACTACTTTGGCGTGCTTGGCGCGACACTTGTGGTGCTTATACTATTGCACTTCTCACTGAAGCGCAAAGAAGCGATGCAGGAGAAGCGCAATAGAGAGCAGGAATATGGCACCTACGCCGATGAAGAGCAGCACAATGAAGGCAAAATGAGCAGCTAACGGTAGTCGGCAAGCTGCTGTTGCAGCCTCTTCTTGGCGATGAAGATACGGCTCTTGACAGTGCCAATAGGGAGGTCTTGCCTATCGGCAATCTCCTGATAGGCAAATCCCTTGAGATAGAGGGCGAATGTGCTTCGAATGGACTCGGGCAACTGATTGACAAGGTGGATAATCTCCTTTTTCGACAAAGCGCTATCGGGCGTCTCGGTTGTTTCCTTGCTTTTAACCAGGTCCATGAGAGCCTCATTGTCGGCAGCAGAATCGACGACGAGCTTTTTCGACTCCTTTCGGTAGTGATTGATGAACAGGTTTTTCATAATAGTCATAGCCCACCCCTTGAAGTTGCTTTGCTCAACAAACTTGCTTTGATTGCACAGCATCTTCAGCGTGGTGTCCTGAAGGAGATCGTGAGCATCATCGTGGTCGGAAGTAAGACGATAGGCAAAATTAAGCAACCTTGGCCTAATGCCTAATAAATCGGTTAGGAATGCATTTGTAGTCATATATTTTTCATATTAAATAAGATCGAGGCAAATATACAAAATATTATTAATCCAAATGAAATTACCATGAATATTTTTTAGCCCGATTAATAATTTTTTATATTTTATTGTGCTACACAGTGTTAAAAAGTGAATAAATAGTTACATTTTTGTTACAATGACATTTTAAGTTTCATTTTTCAATAAAAATGACTATCTTAGTGGAAATTTTCACAACCAACTAAATTAATAAAAATTATGGCAAACAAACGTGACCTTAAAGCAAGAATCAAATATGCCTGCGGCGAGATAGCAGGCGAGTGCATCCTCACCAAGAATTATGTTCCGGGCATCGACGAGGAGGCAGTGGAAAACATAGTGTGTGCGGTGGCACTGTTGCAGGTGCGCACCATCGACCGCGTGTCGGTGAGCTTCGACCGCACCAAGCGTGCATTCCCCGACAAGAAATCCTACCGCACCGCACGCCGTGAATACTTCAAGCGCTGCTACGGAGAGCTGAAGAAAGATTTCAAGGAGTCGCTTGTGGAAGTGGTGAAAGACATGAATGCCTTGCTTCCACAGGAGGTGCGCGACGCCAACAAAGCCGCTGCCAAATAACAAGGACGGCATTGACCACAAAAAATGGGGACACAAGGGGGGGCGTGACGCTCACATACCAAAAAAAAATGAGTGTCCCCATTAGCTTTTCCATAAGAGGGTATATCAAAATTCGGTTTGATAATATTTTGATGTAGGGACGCACCCCGGTGCGTCCGCGTAACAGCTTCATAATCAAGAGGTAGCCAAAGCGCGTGTGGGCAGACGCACCGGGGTGCGCCCCTACAAAAGTGGTTATTTTCCAATTTTGATACACCCCCTTGAGAACCAAACGACTAACGACCAAAACACTTCACCTTGCAAAAGATTGCCCAATTTATACTGCGACTCATAGGATGGCGTATTGAGTGCCGGGTGCCCTACTATCCCAAGTCGGTAATCTGCGTTGCCCCACACACGAGCAACTGGGATTTTATCCTTGGCAAGCTTGGCTATGCCGCCACGGGACGCACCACCCACTTCCTGATGAAAGAAACGTGGTTCTTCTTTCCACTTGGCATACTGTTCAGAGCCATTGGCGGAATTGCCGTACCACGCCGGCGAGGATCGGACCTCACTGCACTGATTATTGAGAAATTCAACAATGCCGAGCGCATGAACCTTGCCGTTACGCCCGAAGGGACACGCAGCATCACCCGCAAGTGGCGACGCGGGTTCCTGCACATTGCAACGGGAGCCAACATCCCCATCATCCTTGCCTACATCGACTTTGCCAAAAAAGAAATGGCTCTTGCCGAAACATACTACCCCACAGGCGATCTGGATGCCGACATGGCCTACATAAAGAAATTCTACAACGGACGCACCGGGCGTTATCCCGAGAAATTCTGCAACGAAATATACGATGAGCAACTATCTTAACATTCTCACCATTGAGCTCGACATAGCACGCACAGACCGCGCCGCCAACCTGACAGCACTCGACGATGCCCTTAGACTCATGCCTGCCAAAACCGACGTAGTGGTGCTTCCGGAAATGTTCACCACAGGATTCATAGTAGATGCCGAGATTGCATCGCAGCTCGCCGAATGGAACAGCGGCGACACCATAAGACACCTGCACCGCCTGTCGGAGCGCACGGGCGCAGCCTTTGCCGGCAGCTTCCTTGCCCGAACAGCAGGCCGAATCTACAACCGCGCATTCTTCATTGAACCGGATGGGACAGAAACCTTCTACGACAAACGCCACCTCTTCCGCATGGGAGGTGAGACCAAGACTTTCACTCCCGGCTACTCACAGGCACCGGTGGTGCGATTCAGGGGATGGAACATAAAGCTCGCGGTGTGCTACGACCTGCGATTCCCGGCATGGTGCCGCAGCACCGCGGCCGCACCCTACGACCTGCTGCTGGTGGTGGCCAACTGGCCCAAGGCAAGGCAAAGCGCATGGCACACTCTGCTCGCCGCCCGCGCCATAGAGAATGAGAGCTATGTGTGTGGAGTGAACCGGCGTGGCATCGACTGCACAGATGGCATTGACTATGCCTCCGACAGCACTACATTAATCGACTTCAAAGGGAAACCGCTTGAGACAAGCCGACACGAATGCCTTCAATTTGCCTCTCTGAGCCTTGAGGCACTTAACGGCTTCCGCGAGAAATTCCCAGCATGGAAGGACGCCGACAAGTTCAGCATTGAGCTGTGAGATATGTTCACCCTCACCCGCAAGCCGGAAGCCAACCCTGCCTACCAAAGCGTAGTCAACTTCGCCCTCAACGACAACCTCCTCGATGATGCCCTGATGATTTTGAGCATGACTCAGGTGGTGGCATAGAGCTTCATGCCGCAATCGTGGCAGGTGCACTCCACGCGAAGCACTATTGAGCCGGAACTGCGCAGATACAGCTCGCGTGGCAACTTGCTGCCCGATGGCGTGAGCAGGCATGCCCCAAGCTGGTGGCGCAGGCAGTAGCGTGTGTGCATCACCAGGCGTTCCTCTCCCGGCTTGGGCTGAATCACTTCAACAGCCGGCTCAATCGACACTACGCCATGGCTGCGATAGAAGTCGGCAGCCAGATGATTTGCCACATTGTCGGCGCTCACGAGCGACTGCGATGGGAACAAAGCCGCGCGGTCCTCTGTGCGGCGGTAACCATAACGATAGGCAACACGCTTTGCGCGAAGCAGAGCCTCAACAGCATCGCGGCGAAGCCGTGTGAGCAGCGACGAAGGAATGAAAAGCGTGTCGAGAGCTTCGATGTGGCGAGTCCTGAAAATGGTGTTGCCCAGCTTCGAGAGCACCGCGCACTGACGCTGTGCCTGTGGAGTGGAAGCCGGTGCAAGATTATCCACATAGGTGCTCACCACAGCGCTGGTGCCACCTGCTTCGGCCATCTCAAGGATGAGACAGCCGTGGCGATAAGCGAGGGTGGCATCAATCTCTATGAAGCGCGTGGCGGTGTCGCGCAGCATGGCATCCTCAAAAGTTTTGTCGAAGGTGCGATAGAGGCGTGTGCCACGGGGCAGCGACACACGGCCAAGAGGGAAAATGCGGTTGCCCTCCACCCTGTTGGCACGGAAGCCACAATACTTGCCGTCGGGGCCAAAATAGCTGAATCCGTCGCCATTTGCAGCCTGTGCTTCGCCCTTCACTGCAATTGCCGCACCACGAACCGAATCGACCACGCCAAACGGCTCGCCAAGCGACTTGGGAGTATCGACTGAGGCTATTTTATCTCCGGCAGCAGGGCGACGGGCATCGAAGAAGTAGTGAGTGAACGAGCGATTAAAACTCTTGCTCAACTGAGGCTCAAACGCCACCTCATGGACGCCCTGCGAAGCACGCACATATCGGCCTCCACCTTCGGCAATGACTCGGTCGATCACACGGCGATAGTGGGCCACCACATTCTTCACATAGGATGCGTCCTTGAGCCTGCCCTCAATCTTGAACGACGACACTCCGGCAGCAAGCATCTCCTCCACACGGTCGCTCTGGTTGAAGTCGCGCAGCGAGAGCAGGTGCTTGTCGGGCACGAGCACATTGCCACGGGCATCGGTGAGGCTGAATGGCAGGCGGCAAATCTGTGCACACTCACCGCGGTTGGCGCTGCGGTGACGCAGCACCTGGCTCGCCTGGCAGCGTCCGCTGTAGCTCACGCACAAGGCGCCATGCACGAAGCACTCCACCGGCACACTCACAGCCTCAACAATCGCAGCAATCTCGGCCGCCGAAAGCTCCCGGGCAAGCACAAGCTGCGAGAACCCCACGGCCTCGAGAAAGCGAGCTTTCTCGGGGGTGCGAATGTCGCACTGCGTGCTGGCATGAAGCTCTATGGGCGGGATGTCCATGCGCATGACACCCATATCCTGCACGATGAGCGCATCCACGCCCACGCGGTAGAGCGCAGCAATCATGCGCTCCACATCGCGCAGCTCGGAGTCGTAAACAACAGTATTGACGGTGACATAGACTCTCACGCCAAACTGATGTGCATACTCGACCACGCGGCCTATTTCATCGATGCTGTTGCCGGCAGCGGCACGCGCCCCAAAGGCCTGAGCCCCCATATACACGGCATCGGCGCCGTGCCTCACGGCCTCAATCGCAATGTCGGCATTGCGTGCCGGGGCAAGCAGCTCTATGCGGCGTGGTGCATTAGATTTCATATTGAGAAAAATTTGAAAAATCGGTGTAACGAAAAACAATAACAATCACAGAGAGATAGTGGCGATATGCAGCATTGCTGCATATTATTTGATGCTGCGAATATCGTAGGGCGTGGCCTGATACACGAAATAGTTGAGCCAGTTGGTGAAGAGCAGATTGGCGTGTGAGCGCCAGCGCACAATGGGGTGCTTCGACGGGTCGTCGTCCTCATAGTAGTTGTCGGGCACATGGGGATTCATTCCCTTCTCCAAGTCGCGGCGATACTCAAAGTCGAGCGTTGTGGGCGAATACTCGGAGTGTCCGGTGATGTAGAACTCACGGCCATTGCGTCCCATCACCATATAGATGCCACTGTCGTCGCTCTCGGCGATAATCTGCAACTCGGGGTGCTTCTCTATGTCCTCGCGCCTTAGTGTGCTGAAGCGGCTGTGAGGCACATAGAACTCATCGTCGAATCCTCGGAAAATGGGATTCTTGGGGTCGCTGATATGATGCTTGAAGACGCCCGAAATCTTCCGACTGAGCACATATTTGGGGATGCCGTAGCGATAGTAAAGCCCGGCGAGCGAGGCCCAGCAGATGTAGAGCGTGGAAGTGACGTGGGTCTTTGCCCAGGCGAAAATGTCGCACAGCTCATCCCAGTAGTCAACCTCCTCAAAATCCACTTTCTCCACGGGTGCTCCGGTGACGATGAAGCCATCGTAATTGTTGTGTCGGATGTCGGCAAACTTCTTGTAGAACGTCTCGATGTGCTCGCGCGGTGTGTTTTTACACACATGTCCATCGGGTTCAATGAGGTCGAGCTCAATTTGCAGCGGAGTGTTTGAGAGCAACCTGAGAAGGTCGGTCTCGGTCATTATCTTGAGGGGCATGAGGTTGAGGATGGCAATCTTCAGCGGGCGAATGTCCTGCGATGAGGCCCTCTGCTCATCAATCACAAAAATGTTCTCGTCCTTCAGGCTCTCAACCGCCGGAAGCGACACTGGTACTCTTACTGGCATATTTCACTTATTATTTTGGCACTGCAAAATTAGCAAAAATCTGCCGCACCCGAAAGCTATTTATATTAAAATGTGGAAAGGCAGGCGCAAATCGAGTAGGAGGTAAACGCTAATTGTAGGTGTTTATCTCCTATTTTCACGTTTACCGACCTCTCACACCACCGTACATGCGGTTCCGCATACGGCGGTTCCTATTTTGGATTCCATTCGAGATACGAATCAAGCAAG
>JAQXTJ010000036.1 GCA_029219425.1 Bacteroidales bacterium | reverse complement strand
GGTTTATGGGATAGTAATAATCCGGCTGCTTCAATTCTCTCTTTTCCCATACTTCAGGATTTTGAATAGCTTCCCACTCCCAATAGCATCGCTCCATCAGGGCAGTTACACATTTTTCCGACATAGATTGATCAATATCAAGCAATGAACTCACTGATTGACGCAATGTGGATAGATAGCCCGACTTTACAGTAGATGCACTGTGCTTTTGTGTAGCATGCCACTTTATGCGACCGAGCAAATCCTTGCTTATCCCCACATAAAGGGCATAATATTGGTTCCCTTCGATGTCTCGCATTTTGATTTTGTCCCAACAAATAGCATTGCCAAAAGGCTTCATAAGTAACCGTGCATCTCCCTCATTGAACCACCACCTATACACTCCCGGCGATTTTGGCACAACGCACTTCTTTTGCTGAATCTGCTGTTTCAGCACCGATACTTTCTCGAGATTTTTCAGATAAGCCATAGCTTTTAGGTCTTTGTGTTCTTCGATTCCCGGGGAGAACGGGTTAAACTTTGGGGTACAAGAAAGGTGTGGGAAATCTATTTTTTGTCTTATCCCAAAGTGAGGTCTTGGCGTACCCTGTGACAGATAAGACAACAGCCCCACACCGTGAAAGGTATATAGCCTGCCTTCTCGGCAGAAACATATATGCCTACGATGTAGGTGCTATTGTCAATCTTCTTCGTCACGTTAAAAACCGCCAAGTTTCACTTTGGAAGAGGATTAAAAATAACACCTTTCGGGTGCTGCCTCGCTGGGAGTGGGGCTGCACGTTGCCCGATGATGGGGCTGCCTGTGCTGATGAGCCACGCGGTGGCTGCAACATTGCCACACACAAAAGGGGAAAAACAATGCGATATTGCCACACTCAGGGTGAGGTCGGAACACCCGATATAAGTATGTAATTGCTCCCGAGGCACAGCAGCATCTCTTTGCTGCCGCTTTGTGATGCCTTGAGCACCACAAATATAGCAAGTATTTACTAATTCTTCAAAACAATTCGCATTTATTTTTTATTTTTGCTGTCAGATGAAAATCAGATGAAAGTTGGAAACGGCAATTGAGTGTGGCTCATCTGATGGTTCTGGGGCGGTCGAGTCCGATAAATATGTGTACTTTTTGCCCATCGGTTATATTAGTTTTGTAGCAAAAGCAAAGTAACCGAAAAGGGCTGACTCCTGCAAATTGAACTGCACCCAATTTATCACCTCCACAAAAAACCTTTATCTGACAGCAATATGACAGCAATAATAATTTTACACACTTTTTGGCAATTATAATTGTTTCTTTTTCTAATAATTTCGTATCTTTGAGCATTACAAACCTTCAATGATGTATCGTTACATTTCCAAGACTTGTATCATTAACTAACATTTTTCACTTTCACCCAAAAAACTTTCTTATTTATGAAACGATTATTTGCTCTGCTATCAATTACCGCAATGTCGGCTATGTCGCTCTATGCCTGGAAGCCACTGCTTGTGGGTCACCGTGGCTCATCTATCGGAGTGGAAAACACTCGCGAAAGTTTCACCAATGGCGTGGAAATCAATGGCTTCGACGGGCTGGAATGTGATGTGCGTGTCACTAAAGACGGCGTTTACGTAATTTCACACGACGAGACCACAAACCGAGTTGGAGGCAACCTCACTGTTGCTAATGCCACTTTTGAGGAACTTGCCGCTGAATCCTATTCACAGACGCGCAATGGCGTGACCTACACCGGCTCTATATGCACCGTTGAGCAGTATCTCGACATCTGTGTGGAAAAAGACGTATTCCCGGTTATGGAATTGAAATGGACTACCGGCATCAACAACAACGATATGACCCGTTTCCCCGGACTCGTTGAATTGGTGTCGAAGAAGGGTCTTATCGACAAGGCTGTGTTCCTCACCTCAATGCAATCCACGCTGCTCTACATCCGCGAGCATTTCCCATCGGTGAAGTGCCAGTTTCTTTGCACATCGCTTGCCGCTTCGAAGGTGGAGTGGTGCCGCGACAATGGACTTGAGCCTTCGATTTCGGTGGGATACTTCGACCAGCAGCTTCTACTCAAGTACCACAAGGCCGGTATGGACATTGCCTGCTGGGTGGTGGACAGCGAAGCCAACTACCGCAAATATGGCGAAATGGGCGTATATATGATCACGTCGAACAGCCTGAAGAAGAGCGAGCTGCCCGAACTGACAGAAACCGACTGGGATGCGGTGCCCGAGGCAGTTGAGCCTCTCAGCCTCAACGTTGAGAAAGTGTGGTCGCGCACTGTGGCCGAGAACAACCTGCCCGTGAACTTCCCGGCCGGAACCAACTCCACCTATAAAACCGGACAGCAAGCTGCCGTAGTCAACGGCAAGTTCTTAATCAGTGACTATGGTACAAGCAAGCTCATCACTATCGACCAATCATGCACCGAGGCTACAATATCCGACGGTTATCCAATGCACGGCATCACCACCGACGATGCCGACAACCTCATTCAGCGTGGAGAGGCCGGGTACTCATCTATGCCCTCCACCGTGTATATCACGCGAAAGGGAGATAGCACTCCTCACCGGGTTGACTTCTCCATCCCTGCCGAAGCCACGGGGCAAACCAACTTTGTGGCAGCCTCGGGCGATGTGTTCTCGGCCGAGGGTGGATATGTGTATGTGTATCCCAACGGACAGAAGGCTGCCTATGCCGTGCACATCGCTAATGGTGAATTTGTGAGCCTGCTCACTTTCCCCGGACTCTCAATTGCCGCAAGCACGGCAGGCATAATTATTCCCTATAGCTCCGACGACCCTGCAAAATTCATCTACATGGTGCGCAACCAGGGCTTCTACCGCTACGACAACGGCGACCGCGGAGCCATCCTCACAGGCTCAAGCACCACCGCACCGGCACGCAACAGCTCCCTCGGTGGAGCGTTCTTCAACATTAATGGGCACGAGATTCTCGTGCACCCTTCGGGCAAGAACTATTGCGGAGGCTTCTCCATCAAGGATGTCACTGCCGGCAACGCCACCATCGCCACCATACCCGAACTCGGCTCCACAGCCAGCGCCTACGACTCCAACCCCTCCGTTGGCTCTTTCTTCAAAGCCGAGAAAGTGGACGGAGACGCAATCGACCTCTATTTCTACACTATGGGCTTTGGCTACGGACTCTACCGCATCGGCTCCATCCCGACCCGTGTGGCTGACATCCAAGCTGCCACAACGCTCAAGGTGAAGCACAGCACGGGCACACTCAGCATCGAGGCAGGTGCTCCAATAGGCAAGATCGACATATTCTCCATCACAGGCGCACTGCTCCACTCTGCCACAATCAATGAGCGCTCCGCACACATCGACACCGGTTTTCTATCGCCGGGACTCTACATAGTAGCTGCCGGCTCGCAGTCGGCAAAATTCATCGTGCGCTAATCGGCGGCAGCAAGAACACACCAATGAGGGTGTATCAAAATTGGGAAAACAACATTTAGCAGTGACGCACCCCGGTGCGTCCGCCCACAGTCTCTTTGGCTATCGCTCAATTATGAGGCTGTAACGCTGACTCACCGGGGTGCATCACTACGTCAAAATATCATCAAACCGAATACTGATACATTTCATTCGCGATTGTGCTGAGCCTAAAGCTTGGGCACATCCTTGAGGTTGCGGGCAATCTCATCATCGGTGAGCTTGTAGTTCTGCAAGTCGCCGTTGATAAAGCTCTCGTAGGCAGTCATGTCGATGAGTCCGTGACCCGAGAGGTTGAAGAGTATCACCTTCTCCTCGCCTGTGGCAATGCACTCCTTGGCCTTGCGCACTGCGGCTGCTATGGCATGGCAGCTCTCGGGTGCCGGGATTATGCCCTCGGTGCGTGCAAAGAGCATTCCTGCCTCAAACGACTCGAGCTGCGGTATGTCAACACCCTTCATCATTCCATCCTTTATGAGCTGCGACACAATCACTCCTGCTCCGTGGTAGCGCAGTCCGCCAGCGTGTATATTGGCCGGCTTGAAGTCGTGGCCAAGGGTGTACATGGGCAGCAGCGGTGTGTAGCCAGCCTCATCGCCGAAGTCGTACTCAAACTTTCCTCTTGTGAGCTTTGGGCAGCTCTCGGGCTCGGCTGCAAGAAACTCGGTGGTCTTTCCATCGAGAATGTTGTGGCGCATGAACGGGAAAGCCAGTCCTCCAAAGTTGCTGCCTCCGCCGAAGCAGGCAATCACCGTGTCGGGATACTCTCCGGCCATAGCCATCTGCTTCTCGGCCTCAAGTCCTATGATGGTCTGGTGCAGTGCCACATGGTTGAGCACCGAGCCAAGCGTGTATTTGCAGTGGGGAGTGGTGGTGGCAAGCTCTATCGCCTCGCTGATGGCTGTGCCAAGCGAGCCGGGGTGCATGGGTTCGCGTGTGATGATGTCCTTTCCTGCGCGGGTTGACATCGACGGAGAGCCGGTGACCGCCGCCCCGAAGGTGCGCATTATGCTCGAGCGGTAGGGCTTCTGCTGCATCGAAATCTTCACCTGATAGACTGCCGCCGACAGGCCATACACACTGGCTGCATAACTCAGGGCTGCGCCCCATTGTCCGGCACCAGTCTCGGTGGTCACATTGGTTGTGCCCTCCACCTTGCAGTAGTAGCACTGCGGCAGTGCCGAGTTGATTTTGTGCGAGCCGAGCGGATTAACGCTCTCATTCTTAAAATAGATGTGAGCCGGTGTGCCGAGTGCTTCCTCGAGCGCATAGGCGCGTACAAGCGGCGTGGCGCGGTAGTAGCGGTATTTGTCGAGCACCTCATCGGGGATGTCAATCCATGCATTCTCGGTGTCGAGTTCCTGCTTCGCGCACTCTTGGCTGAAGATATGAGCCAAGTCTTCGGCCGTCAGTGGCTCATGTGTGGCCGGATTGAGCGGAAGCATGGGTTTCGTTGGCATGTCGGCCTGTATGTTGTACCATTTGGTTGGAATCTCACTCTCGCTGAGGATAAATCTTTTCTGCTTCATGTTCGTCTAAATTTTCGAGGTTCAAAAAATAGCGTTAATTGATTTCTATGCCGCAAATGTAGGTCATTATTTCCATTTCACCAAATATTTTCGCATATTTTTTCGCAAAAATCTAATTTTTATTTCTATTACCACTTATTTATTCACTTTTTATGTAAATTTATACATTGCTCTCACTCTATACCATAGATAAATGGGAGTGGTGTGTGGAAGTTC
>JAQXTJ010000035.1 GCA_029219425.1 Bacteroidales bacterium | reverse complement strand
CTAAGGTGGTGATAGCGTGAGGGCTCCACCTCTTCCCATTCCGAACAGAGAAGTTAAACCTCACCGCGCCGATGGTACTGCGAAAGTGGGAGAGTAGGTCACCGCCCCCTAAGAGAGCCGGACAGCCGCAACGCTGCCCGGTTCTCATTTTTTTTACCTAAGCATCCGTGGTGTGTAAGCATCCGAAATGTAAGCATCCGAAATGGAACGGGTTTTGTGAGAGCTAAACTTTGGCGAACTTTGCTGCCAAAAAGTTTTGGTATGTTTAATCTGAATGAAAACAATCGATTTGTGATGGCGCAGCATCTGAGTGACATGCGCGCAGGAGTTAATAAGCTATGTGGCCAGGTGAGGAGCGTGGGCTTGGAGCCCACCAACGGTGATGTGTACGTTTTTGTTGGCAGCCGCCGCAAACTGATAAAGCTGCTCCACTGGGAGCGCGGCGGATACGTGATGTATTACAAGCGTCTGGAGCTGGTGCGCTTCCATCCGAGGATCTTCTTGCGTCAGGGCAACGGATGCTTACCATTTTGTGGGATTAATATAATGCAAAATAGGTGTCACGCAGAATACGCGGAATAAGTGGAATAAGTGGAAATTTTTTTGGATTCGTGGGCTTTGCATAAAATGGGCTTTGGGTGGGAGTGTGGTGTTGGCTTTGTTGCTATAATTGTGGGTTGTGTGCTGGAGTGCTTGTAGATGGATGGTTCTTGCACGCTTTAGGTGTAATTGAAAAAATGTGAAAATTGGATGGGAATTGTAACATTTACAAAAAATTTGATATAAAAGGTTGTTTATTCACCGATTAAGATATAACTTTGTGGTATATGATTGTAAAAATCGGTTGATGAGTCGCAGCGTAGCTTTTTGATGAGTTACTGATGACTTGATTTTGCTAATGTGACTCTTGACTCTTGAGAATTATGATTGCTCGCGGCATTGCCTGATTAATGGAGGAAACAACTTTATTAACAATTTAATAATAAAAACATTATGAAAAAATTTTTATCTCTTTTAAGTGCTGTTGCAGTGGCATTGCTTGGCAATTTGGCTGTTGCTGCTACGGTGGATGATGTGCTCACGGCAGATATGCTGAAAGCTACAGGTACGAGCTATGCAGATTTCACTGGAGTGAAAGCTACTTCGGATGCTGTTTATGCCGGTAATTCGGCTAAAAACAATGCCGGGTCAATTCAGTTGAGAAGCAGCGGTTCAAACTCAGGAATAGTGGCTACCGCTACCGGAGGCAAGGCTCGCAAGGTGGTTCTTACATGGGATTCAAGTTCATCAAAAGGTCGCACGATTGATGTTTATGGCTCAAATCAGGCCTATACTGCTGCTACTCAGTTGTATAACACTACAACTCGTGGAACGAAAATTGGTTCTATCGTAATGGGAACAAGCTCTGAGCTTGTAATTGAAGACGATTATGAGTATATAGGATTGCGTTCTGCCAGTGGCGCATTGTATTTGACTGACATCACTATCACATGGGAGCAGCAGGAGGCATCGGCAGTTGCAAATCCTGTGATTTCGGTTGAGCAGGCAGCTCCTTATTTTGTGGGTGATGAGCTTAACGTGTCAATCTCTTGCGAGACTGAGGGCGCAGAGATTTACTACACGCTCGACGGCACAGAGCCGACTGCCGAGACTGGCATAAAATGTGAAGGCACTGAGGTGATAGTGGCTACTAAAGAGGCCGGCGAAGTGACTCTCAAGGCAGTTGCAGTGCTTGGCACTGACGCAAGCAAGGTGGTGTCGAAGACATTCTCTTTCAATCTTGTTGTAGCATCGGTGGCAGAGTTTAACGGACTTGCCGAGGGCGACCTTGTTCGCCTGAACTTCCCGCTGACAGTGCTCTATGCAGCTAAGAGCAATGTATTTGCACAAGATGAGGCTGGTGATGGCATTTGGCTTTATGCTTATGCGAGTGCGTTCTCTGATACTGATGCACAGAAATACACCAACGGCCGCGTGATTGCTGCCGGAGCAATTGGCAAATACAGCAAGTTTAAGGATAATATCGAATTGGCCTTTGGTGACTATGCAAATCAGTTTAAGGCACTTGAGCTGACTGATGGAGATGCCGTGGAGCCTCAAACAGTTGCCATAGACGACGATCATGTAGGCCTCAGCAACGAGCACCTCAATACGCTGGTATCGGTGGAGGGCGTATCAGTGGCTTCGACATCGACCAATAAGCTCTACACAATCAATGGAATGGTGAATATGTTTAATAACTTTGGCATCACAATGCCCACCGACTTTGATGGAAAGACCTTTGATATTACCGGAATTTGCGTTTTATACGACGGATTCCATGCAATCTATCCCATCAGCATCGTGGACAGCACAAACTCAGGAGTGGATGCGAGCCGCATAGATGGTGGCGTGAGCATCAAGGTTGCAGAGGGTGCAGTGATGGTGAATGGCGCTGATGGCAAAGTTGTGGTGTTTGACGCTATGGGCCGTGTGGTGAAGAGCGTTAGCGCCAATGGCGAAGCTACAGTGGAGATGCCTGCCGGCTACTACATTGTGCGCACAGCCGGAGTTGCCAAGGCAGTGATTGTGAAGTAAAAAGAGACACATAATTGCTTAATTACACAGGCATATCCCCCACTTGGCCATAGTGCCGGGTGGGGGATTTTTTGCGCAGAGCTGAGGGTGGAGATAAGCACTGGGAGGGTGTTGCCTGCGCTGGCCGAGGTGGAATGTGCAGGAGGTGGATAGATGTGGTCTATTGATGGATAGATGTGGGCTGTTGTGTGGGTGATGACCATTGGCTATCTTTGTGGTGTGAATGTGGTGGGTGAACAAAGATGCCCGCCGCAGAGTTAAACAAATATACTACTAACCAACTAAAAAAATTACACGATTATGAGAAGTATCACAACATTTGATTTGCAGTATGCACATCGTTTCTATGGATTTATGGGAGAGGCGCAGTATCTTCATGGCCACACAGGCGTCCTGACAATTGAGGTGGAGGACTCGGTGAATATGGGTGTGAACATGGTGTATCCGTGCAACGAGATTCAGAAGGTGGCATGGGACGTGCTGAAGAACTTTGACCATGCGCTGATTTTGCGCGAGGACGACCCGTTGCTTCCGGCTGTGCTGGAGGTGTATGAGAAGCAGGGTATAAAGAATGGCCACCCGATGAACACGATGAAGGGAGAGGCATTCTGCACGGAGCTTGCGAAGGCATATCCCGACTGCCGCCTTGTGGTGACAAAGGAAACCATGACGGTGGAAGGCATGATAAAGATTGTGTATGACCTGCTTAAAGACAAGCTGAACATAGCTAAGATAACCTTCACGAGCGGCGTGAATGCGGCGAGCTGCGAATTTGGCGAGCGCAAGGAGATAGAGCGCTGTCCGCTGTGCGGCATCTCGCTTGACGCGGAAGGCAAGTGCCCGAAGTGTGGCTACACCAAGAGGTGAAAGCAAATGAGAAGCGTCCCGATGTGCATCGCAGGCGCATGCAGGGAGGATTAGAATGGGATTTCGGGGGATTGCTTGACGACTGACATTACGAAGTTGCTCTGGAGGCTGCCCACGCTGGGAATAGAACCGAGAGAGTCGAGGACAAAAGCCTCGTAGTGCTTCATGTCGCGGACATAGATTTTCAGCAGATAGTCGAAGTCGCCGGATATGTTGTAACATTCGGTGACTTCGGGTATCTCGTTGATTGCAGCCATGAACTCGCGACCGAGGGTGCCGTTGTGCTGCTTCAGCTTCACGTTGCATAGAATGCAGAGGTTGCGGTTGAGCTTCTCGGCATCGAGCAGAGCGACGTAGCGCTTAATGTAGCCCTCGTTTTCGAGCCGGCGAACTCGCTCGAATACGGGAGTTGAAGAAAGATTCACCTTGGCGGCCAGCTCCTTGGTGGTGATGTGAGAGTCGTGTTGCAAGATGCGCAACAGGCGTAAGTCGGTTTTATCGAGTCCTTCCATACACAAAAAATCTTAAATTTGGGCAAAGTTAGGAAAAAATTGCGGTAAAAGCGTAAATTTGCAGAAAGAAATGCGATATTATATCAACATAGGCACAAATCTTGGCGACCTTGCGGCGAATGTGCGGAGTGCGTTGACGATGATAGGCTTGCGACTTGGCGTGAATGTGCGACAGAGCACTCCGATATGCACCGATGCGTGGGGCTATGAGAGTGAGCACCGCTACATGAACGTGGGTGCGAGCTTCGACACTGCGCAACGTCCGGAGGCTGTGTTGCGCGAGCTTCGAGGCATAGAGGTGTCGATGGGCAGCGCGAGCCACCGCAATGCCGACGGCAGCTATGCCGACCGCATTGTGGACATCGACGTGATAGCCATCGACGAGATGGTGATAGCCACGCCCGAACTCACGGTGCCACACCCGCGCATGGAGCAACGCGACTTTGTGCTGGTGCCGATGGCAGAGCTTGCTCCGGAGTGGCGGCACCCGATTGTGGGGCTTACTGCCCGTGAGCTTCTTGAGCGGCTTTCTCGCGGGCAAGGCGCTGCTGATAGGCCTTGAGCTGGCGGCGGAAAGCCGCCTTTCGGGCTGCTTCGCGCCGTGCTTTGAGGGCGAGGTAGTCGTCGTACTGACGTTCGAGGAAATTATCGGCCATAGGAGTGGAAAATTTTTTTCAAAATTAGTGCTATTTGGGGAGAAAACAAAGGGAAAGTGTTTTTTTGTGGATAGAATGTGGTGATGGTGGCAGTAAATTTGTGGCACGAAATGAGCTTTTAGCTTAGAGCAATATTTTTTTTAACCTTTAATTATTTTATATTATGGAAAACGATGCGACAATTGTGAATGGCGTGGAGGGCGGACAGCATGTGGTGAATGGGCCACTCACCACCGAGATTTCGAACCAGGTCTCGGCCGGATTGCTTGTGAATGAAATTGACCGCCAGATAGTGAAAATTCGCCCAATGGCAACGCCTGTGGACCAGCTCTCGCGCTGCGCCGGGGCCAAGCGTGCCGGCAGCATGACAGTGGATTACTACAATGTGGACACCAAGCCCACATCGGTGCGCACCACGAAGGCGATTGTGAAGAGCTCGGATGGAGAGCGGGCAAAAATCAACACCGACAACAACGACTCGCTCGACGTGAGCGACACGCTGCTCGTGGAGGGCGTGCATGGCTATCTTCCCGATGGCTCGGAGGACGAGGACAGCCTCCTGATGCTCTATGTGCTGTCGAAGGACGACAGTGGCGTGACGGTGATGGCCGTGAATGGAATACCCGGCAATGAAAAGACCACGGTGCCCGACATACCGGTGGGCGAGCGACTGATAAGAATGGGACGTGCTGCCACGGAGCTTGATGTGCAGACGGCACAATTTGAGGCACTGCCGCAGAAGGCGCAGAACTATTGCCAGATATTCAAGATGCAGATAGAGCAAAGCACCCTGCAGAAGATGGCCAACAAGGAGGTGGACTGGACGATGACCGACCAGGAGGAGGCTGCAATCTACGACATGCGCCTTGGCATGGAGAAGAATTTCCTCTTTGGCTCGAAGTGCAAGATGTGGGACCCGGTGAAGAAAGAGACTGTGTTTCTCACCGGCGGAATATGGGCGCAGGCCGGAAAGACCTTCGACTACACTGAGGCCGACTTCACGCAGGACACCGTAATCGACATGATGCGCGAGGCCTTCACCGGCAATGCAGGCTCGAAGCGCAAGGTGCTGATAGGCGGCTCGGGGCTTATAGGACGCCTGAACAAGCTCGACTACACCAAGATGATAAGTGCGGGCGAGAATGTGGCAAAGTGGGGCATCGACTTCACCGAGATGCGGTCGAAGTTTGGCATACTCTATGTGCTGCTGTCGGAGGTGTTTGACGAGTGCGGCATGGCCGACAATGGCATGATTATCGACCCGGAATATTTGCAGAAGTACAGCCACTTGCCCTTTGGCACAGAGGCTCTCAACCTGAAGACGGCAGGGGTGCGCAACACCGACGCGCTTGTTCTCACCGAGGCATCGTGCCTTGTGCTGCGCTACCCGAAGGCTCATGTGAGGATAGTGAAGGAATGATTCTGTTGCCTTTTTAGTTGATTTGAATTTCGTCGGTGAATATCCAGGCACCGGGGCGAGGGTGCTTGGTGGCGTGGATGCGGACGAAGCGGGCATTGGTGCCGTCGGTGACGACAGTGAAGGGCATGAGGAGGATTTTGGGCTGGCCGTCGGTGACGTAGCCCCATGCAGTGCCGACACTCAGGAAGTGCTCACCATCGGTGGATGTGAGCACTTCCATTTTTTGTGGCACATGCACCCAAGCCCCCTCGGAGTGCATGAAGGTGGCTGTTATGCAGTGCACAGGCTTCACTTCTCCCAGATCGATGGTCACATCGAGGTCGCGCATGGTGCCTTGCCACTTGTGGTCGAGGTAGGTCCATCCTCCCTGCACGCCATCGGTGAGAGTGGCGTCGCCGGCACCGGGCCACTGAGAACTGTAAGGCAGGTTGTAGGTCACCTTGCAGCCACGAGCCAGGTGAGTGGCCTCCACGAAGCTCTCCTTTCGCTCGCCAAACTCATTGGCAATGTCGAAGGTGTTGTAGCCCTTATCGCGCAAGAAAGAGCACAGAGCCACGGCATTGGTGCGGAAGCGGGTGAAGTCCTTGAGGTCGGCGCGGCTCCAGCCCGTCTCGGCCACGGCAAAAGCTCGGGGGTAGTACATATACTCGGCATGTGCGTCGGTGGGTATATATTCGCTCCAGAGGTTGCCCTGCACGCCGAGCAGGTGCTTCATTTGCTCGGGCGAGATGGAGGGGTCGGCAGGGTCGTAGGCATAGGCACGGCTCAGTGGCGTGTAGCCGCCAATGGATATTGGCTCCTTGAAAGGTGCGTCCTGGGTGTAGTCGAGGTAGTAGTACTCGCCGGGCGTCATCACAACATCGTGACCCGCCTTAATGGCCTTCAGTCCTCCTTCCACTCCGCGCCACGACATCACTGTGGCATCGGGTGCAAGGCCGCCCTCGAGAATCTCGTCCCAGCCAATTATGCGTCGGCCCTTTGAATTGACGAAACGCTCCATGCGGCAGATGAAATAGCTTTGCAGCTCCTCGACCGAGGATAGCTTTTCCTGCTCCATGCGCTGCTTGCAGTGAGGGCAGGAGCGCCAGGCCGTCTTGGCGGCCTCGTCGCCGCCAATGTGTATGTAGGGCGATGGGAACACGTCGATTACCTCGCTCAGCACTGCCTCGAGCATGCGGAAAGTGGCCTCTTTTCCGGCACAGAAGTCGGAAGAGCCACGTCCTGTGCCGTCGCACGAAAGTTCGGGGTAGGCAGCGAGCACCTCCTCGCTGTGTCCGGGCATCTCAATCTCGGGAATCACGGTGATGTGGCGGGCGGCGGCATAGTGCACCAGGTCGCGAAGTTCCTGCTGCGAATAGAAACCGCCGTGAGCCTCGGGATTCTCGCGAGTGCAATAGCGTGCGCCGCCATCGGCCCACTCCTGCCATGTGCGGGCCGGACGCCAGGCAGCCAGCTCGGTGAGACGTGGATAGCTCTTAATTTCCATGCGCCATCCGGCGCCATCGGTGAGGTGGAGGTGCATCACATTCATCTTGATGAGTGCCATGGCATCGATTTGCTTCTTCAGGAACTCCACGGAGCGGAAGTGTCGCGACACATCGAAGTGCAGGCCGCGCCACGAAAAACGCGGCTCATCGGCGATGGTGCAGCATGCAAAGGAGCGGTCGCGACCCTCCGACGACATGAGCAGAAGAGTCTGCAACGCATAGAATGCGCCCGCCTCGCCATTGGCCGAGATTTTAATGCCTTTTTTTGAGATTTCCATTCGGTAGCCCTCGGGTGCAGATATGCTCGCATCGGAGGCGAACACAATGTGGGCATTGCCGCGCTTTTCCACCACCGAGCAATTCAGGGGGCAATCGAGCACGAAGCCGGCAAGAGACCGGAAGTTGCCAAGGCACACACGCACGTTCTCGGCCGGCAGCGAGTAGTAGCCCTTGTTCATCACAATTCCCGAGGGAAACGGTATCACAGAATAGGGAGAAGCCATGCTCCACCCCGAAGCAAAGCATACAGCTGCCAGCAGGCAGCACAGGAAGCGATTGATTTCGGACATAACAGGGAGTTAGAGTTTTTTTAGTAGGTTATATTGTGGTATTCTTGATATTTCACTTTGTGAGGTCGATTTTCAAGCCCTCATTGGCGAGCGTGACGCGCGGGAACGACTTGAGGGCATCATTGAGCAGCACGCGGTCGTCGGAGTACTGGCTGGAGAAATGGCCGATGATGAGATTCTTGGCTCCTGCGAGGCGTGCAATGTGGGCGGCATCGGCCGAGGTGCTGTGGCCACGGGCCTTAGCCTTAGTGGCGAGTGAGCCGTCGTAGGTGGCCTCGTGGTAGAGCCAGTCGACGCCTTGCACCGACTGCGCCACGCGGTCGTTTCGCATCGTGTCGGAGCAATAGGCGTAGCTCACCGAGGGGTCGGGCGGAGATGTGAGGATTGCATTAGGAATCACCGATCCGTCGGGCTTCACATAGTCCTCACCCTCGCGCAGACGGCTCATCCAGTAGCGAGGCACCTCGTGGAATGAGGTCATCTCGGGATTTATGTGGCGGAGCTTGGGCTTCTCCACAAACTTGAATCCCACAGCCGGCACGCGGTGGAAAAGCGGGAACGAGTGCACCTCGATGGCGTTGTTCTCGAAGATAATGCCCTCCTTGCGCTCAATCACATTGAACGCCACATCGAAAGGCATGTCGCGGCAGAAGTAGTCGATGAGGCGGGCGAACTGGTCGGCACCGTCCTTGAAGATGTGCACTGTGAGCGTGCCGCCCTTCTCGAGCAGTGCCATGGTGGAGATTAGCCCCGGAAGGCCGAAGACGTGGTCGCCATGGAGGTGGCTGATGAAGATGTGGCTTAGGCGCGAGAACTTGAGCTTCATGCGGCGCATCTGCAACTGTGCGCCCTCGCCACAGTCGATCATATATAGCTGGTCGCGAATGTCGAGCACCTGGCACGAAGGCATGTGGCGCATGGTGCAAGTGGCGGAGCCGCAACCGAGGATGTTCAATTCGAAATTTGCCATGAGGATTTTTCTACAGTGTTTATCGTTAATCGATGGGGGAATTATAGCTACGTCAGGGAGATGGATTAGCTTACTTCGAGGATGGAGATTTGCTGCATTATCGACACCGCCTCCTCCACCGTGGCCACATTGGCAAGGAGGATGGAGCGGCGTCCATTCTTCTCGCGGAACTTGCATCGCAGCGGATTGCGCTGAATGTAGCTGATGATGCGGCCGAATGCAGCCGACTGGTAGTAGGCCTTGTTCTCATCGCCCACGAAGTAGAGATACATCTGCCCCATTTTCAGCGCCACCTTCTCCACGCCGAGGCTTCGTGCGAGTCGCCGTAGCGAGACGATGCGGATTAGCTCCAGGGCTTCGTGAGGAATCTTTCCGAAGCGGTCCTCGAGCTGGCGTCGGAACTCCATGACGTCAGTTTCGCGCTCCATGTTGTCGAGCTGCTGGTAGAGGCTTATACGCTCGCCCTCCTGCGGCACATAGGTGGGAGGGAGGAGCAGCTCCATGTCGCTCTCGATGGTGCAGTCGGTGACATACTGGGGCTCGGCGGCATCGCTCTGGGCGGCATCGTCGTCGAAGGTGTCGGAGAACTCTTCGGTTCGCAGCTCGAGCACGGCCTCCTTGAGAATGCGCTGGTAGGTTTCATACCCCAGGTCGGCAATGAATCCACTCTGCTCGGCGCCGAGCAGGTTGCCGGCGCCGCGAATGTCGAGGTCCTGCATGGCGATGTGAATGCCGCTGCCCAGCTCGGAGAAGCTCTCAATGGCCTGTAGCCTGCGCCTGGCCACCGGCGTGAGTGGCTTGCCCGGCGGCACAAGCAAGTAGCAGAAAGCCTTGCGGGAGCTGCGGCCCACGCGTCCGCGCAGCTGGTGGAGCTCGCTGAGGCCGAAGTTCTGGGCGTTGTTGATGATGATGGTGTTCACATTAGGCATGTCGATTCCGCTCTCGATGATGGTGGTGGCGAGGAGGATGTCGTAGTCGTGGTTGGCAAAGTCGATGATAGCCTTCTCGAGCTGCTCGGGTGGCATCTGTCCGTGTCCCACCACCACGCGGGCGTCGGGCACGAGCCTGCCAATCATGTCGCGGAGGTTGTAGAGCTGCTCGATGCGGTTGTTCACGAAGAAGACCTGGCCATTGCGCGACATCTCGAAGTTGATGGCCTCGGCCACGATGTCGTCGTTGAGGGAATTGACTGATGTGAGGATGGGGTAGCGGTTGGCCGGCGGCGTGGTGATGGCACTGAGGTCGCGTGCGCCCATTAGCGAGAACTGGAGGGTGCGCGGAATGGGCGTAGCGGACATGGTGAGCGTGTCCACATTCACTTTCATCTGCTTTAGGCGTTCCTTAACCGACACGCCAAACTTTTGCTCCTCATCGACCACCAGCAGTCCCAGGTCGTGAAACTTGATGGTCTTGCCAATGAGCTTGTGAGTGCCGATGATGATGTCGATTTTGCCGTCGGCGAGGTCGGCGACGATTTGCTTCACGTCCTTGGGGCGGCGAGCGCGGCTAAGATAGTCCACGCGCACGGGGAAATCGCGCAGACGCTCCTTGAAGGTGACGAAGTGCTGATAGGCGAGCACGGTGGTGGGCACGAGCACGGCAGTCTGCTTGCCGTCGGTAGCGGCCTTGAAAGCGGCGCGGATAGCCACCTCGGTCTTTCCGAATCCCACATCGCCGCAGATGAGGCGGTCCATGGGCTTGGCGCTCTCCATGTCGGCCTTCACGGCGGTGGTGGCCTTGAGCTGGTCGGGGGTGTCCTCATAGATGAACGAAGCCTCCAGCTCCTGCTGCAAGTAGCTGTCGGGGGAGAAAGCGAAACCCTTTTCCTCGCGGCGTGCGGCATAGAGCCTGATGAGGTCGCGCGCAATGTCCTTGAGCTTGCTCTTGGTGCGCTCCTTCATGCGGTTCCATGCGCCGCTTCCCAGCTTGTTGAGGCGCGGCTCCACGCCCTCCTTGCCGCGGTATTTGGCGAGCTTGTGCAGGGCGTGAATCGACACGAAAAGGATGTCGTCGTTCTGGTAGATGAGCTTGATCATCTCCTGCATCTTTCCGTTGACATCGGTGCGAAGCAGTCCGCCGAATTTGCCCACGCCGTGATCCACATGCACGATGTAGTCGCCCACCTCAATCTGGTTGAGCTCCTTTAGAGAGAAGGCGAGCTTGCCCGAGCGGGCGCGGTCGCTCTTCAGGCTGTACTTGTGGAAGCGGTCGAAGATTTGGTGGTCGGTGAAGACGCACATGCGCAGCTCATCATCTACGAATCCTTCGTGAATGGTGTGGAGAATGGGAGTGAAACTGATTTCGTCGTGGCGGTCGTCGAATATTACGCGCAGGCGCTCAATCTGCTTAGCGCTGTCGGAGAGGATGAAAATCTTGTAGCCCTTGGCGATGAAATCCTTGAAAGAGGAGGAGATGAGGTCGAAATTCTTGTGGTAGATGCCCTGCGGGGTGCAGTGGAGCGACAGCCTGGCAGCAGCAGAGCCGCTGTCGGCGGCGGCAGGCCCCTCGTGGTAGTCGATGCGGCGCAACTCGGCAAAGCGGTGTGCGAAGCCGGTGGCATCCACAATTTTCTTCATCGCGTCGCGGTCGCCCTCCTCGGCAATGAGGGCGCTCTCGGAGAAGGTCTCGGAGGCGATGGCATTGATGCGCTCAAGGAGCCACTTGTGGTTGTGGCACAGGAGCACTGCCTTGTCGCCAATGTAGTGTAGCAGCGAAGTGCCGGCGGCGGCCTCGCTGCTTGCGCCATTGATGATGGCTATGGAGTCGATATTCTCAACTGAGAGCTGTGTCTCGACATTGAAGGAGCGGATGCTCTCTATCTCGTCGCCGAAGTAGTCGATGCGGTAGGGCAGCTCGAATGCGAATGAGAACACGTCGAGAATGGAGCCACGCACGGCAAACTGTCCCGGCTCATACACATAGTCCACCTCCACAAAGCCCAGCTCGCGGAGCCGCTTGGCCACTGCCGTGAGGTCGCTCGTGGCGCCGCGCGAGAGGCTCACGGTGGATTCCTCTATTGCATTGCGGCTTTGCACCTTCTCGGCAAGTGCCTCGGGATAGGTGACCACGCAGTGCAAGTGGCGGTCGGTGTGCCAGCGATTGAGCACCTCGGTGCGGAGAATGGCCTGCGGAGCATCGACCTGACCGTATTTTATGTCGCGCTTGTAGCCCGATGGGAACATGAGCACGCGAGCCTCGCCCATAATCTGGCAGAGGTCGTGGTAGGTGTAGCCGGCCTCGTCGATGTCGTTGGCAATGATTAGGTAAGGCTCCTTGGCTTTTGGGAGCTGCGAGAACATAACGGCAGCCGCCGAGCCGGCAAGGCCATCGATCGATGCCACGCGGTTGTGGCGGTCGGTGAGCAGGCGCACAAGAGCCTCTTTGCGTGCCTTAGTCCCTATGATATCACATAATTCCTTAATTTCCATAACAAAACGATGCAGATGCAATGGCAATGCCGGCTACATTCTCCAGGAGAAGCAGCCAGGACAGCCTCCACTCTATTTTTTCACCTCTTACCTAACAACTCCGGCAACTTATCGCCCTCCACTATCCGCACGATTGCATCCACCGTCTCGTCGGTGGCGAGAGTGGCTATGGCGTTGCCGCGCTGGAAGTAGTAGCGGCGCAGAATTTCCTCGGCAAGAATCTTGGCAATGTCCTTGCGGTGCTGGTCGAGGTCGTGCCCAAGGTCGTGCTTCAGCAGCTTCTCCAGTGCGGCAAACTGCTCGCGGGTGGAGTCGTTCATGTAGCCCTCGGCCTCGGCCACCTTGCGCAGATTCTTCAGCCCCTCCTCGCACACCTTGTCGTACTTGAACTTAGAGGGGTCGATGAAAGCCTTGAATTGCTCGAATATGCTGTCGGTGACCACAAACTCCTCGGCCGGGCCAATGACCGGATGCTCGGCGGCAAACTTGGTGGCGAAGTCGAAAGCCCAGTTGTCGCTCACGATATTGTAGATTAGGCGGTTGATTTGCGCATACTCCACTTTCACGTCGGGGGTGATGCCACCGCCGTCGCGCACCTCACGTCCGCCGGCGGTGTGAAACACGGTGGTGAGGCTGTCGGGGATACGCGCCACCGAGCCGTCGGGGTTGCGGTGGGAGTAGTCGATGGCCTGGATGAGCCGGCCGCTGGGAATGTAGTATTTGGAGATAGTCACCTTGAGCAAATTCTCGTAGGGGAGGGTGCGGGTGGTCTGCACCAGTCCCTTGCCGAAGGAGCGTGCGCCCACAATGACGGCGCGGTCGAGGTCTTGCAGCGAGCCGGCCACAATCTCCGATGCCGAAGCCGAGCCACCGTCGATCATCACCGCGAGCGGAATCTTGGTGTCGATAGGCTCCTGGGTGGTCTTGTAGGTCTTTTCCTGCTGCTTTATGCGGCCGCGCGTCTGTAGCACCTGAGTGCCCTTGGGCACAAACATTCCCACAATCTGCACCGCGCTCTCCAGCAGGCCGCCGCCATTGCCGCGCAGGTCGAGTGCGATGATTTTCACGGCAGGATTCTCACGCAGGGCAAGCACCGCCTCGCGCACGGCGTCGGCCGACTTCTGGTTGAATGTGGTGAGGGCAATGTAGCCAATGCAGCCGCGAATCACGCCATAATATGGCACCGGGTTGATGTTGATTTTCTCGCGCACGATGTCGAAGCTCAGTGTTCCCTCGGTGTAGGGCCGCTGCACCACCACCTTCAGCCGGGTGCTGGGCTGACCCTTTAGGTGCTCGCTCACTTTCTTGTTGCCCCATCCGCTCACGCTGTCGGCGTCGATCATCACAATCTTGTCGCCGGCACGCAGCCCGGCACGCGCCGCGGGGCTTCCCTCGTAGGGCTCGGAGATATACACCTCGCCATTCCGCTCCATTATTATTGAGCCAATGCCGCCATACTCGCCTGTGGAGATGGCCATGAAGTCGTCCTGCTGCTTTGCCGGGATGAACTCGGTGTAGGGGTCGATGTCGTCGAGCATGGCATTTATGGCAGTTTCAATCGACTTTTGCGCGTCGATAGAATCCACATAGAACGTGTTCAGCTCCTTGTAGAGCGAGTTGAAAACGGCCAGGTTGCGGGCAATCGCCATCTCGCCAGTGCTTCCATCGTTTCCATCGCCGTTACGGGCTTGCACTCCTGTTGTCGATACTGCGGCTATCATTGCAGCCGCCACCAAGGTCAAAGCCTTGCCAAAACGCTGTATTTTCTTGTTCATTCTTGTCGGTGTCTTGAAATCGACTGCTAAAATACTACTTTATCTTCACTTTATGGCTCTATTTGGGTGAAAAATGCGTTAAAACTAAAAAAAAAGTCAAGTTTTTTCACTTTTCTATTGCATATCTCAAAAATACACACTAATTTTGCAAAGCATTTCCGAAAGGGAGATGCGCAACCGCTTCAGTAGCTCAGTTGGTTAGAGCACATGACTGTTAATCATGGGGTCGTTGGTTCAAGCCCATCCTGAAGCGCCCACGGAGGAAGCCACTCGCGCAAGCGAGCAGGCTTCTTCCGTTTTTTTTGTGGCTTGGGGGCTTGATTGTAGAAAAGGTGAGAGGGAGGCTGGCGTGGCCGGCTCTCCCTCTCGTTACAAGATTCCGAATAAACTATATTTCTTAGAAATTATAACCAAGCGACACTGCAAAATTAGATGTCTTGGTTTTCTTTGCAAGTTCTGTAAAGTCGAGACCGTAGCTAAGGCCTAAATAGAGAGCCTTGTAGCTCAGGCCGGCACCAATCTGCCATCCCACTTGGAAGCGCTTGGCTGTGTACTTGTTGCCT
>JAQXTJ010000034.1 GCA_029219425.1 Bacteroidales bacterium | reverse complement strand
AACTCAATTCTATCACTATATCTTTCCGCATTTCACTTTTTTGTAGTAACTTTGCAGTAAAATTCAACAACAAAAGCACTTTTTTATTTATGACTAAGCACCACAACAAAGCGACACTTTGCGTGCAGGCAGGCTGGAAGCCAAAGAATGGCGAGCCGCGCGTGCTGCCAATATACCAAAGCACCACATTCAAATACGACACCAGCGAGCAGATGGCACGCCTCTTCGACCTCGAGGATTCGGGCTACTTCTACACCCGCTTGCAGAATCCCACCAACGATGCCGTGGCATCGAAGATTGCACAGCTCGAAGGTGGAGTGGCAGCTATGCTCACCTCTTCGGGCCAGGCTGCAAATTTCTATGCCATCTTCAATATATGCGAGGCTGGCGACCACTTCGTGTGTGCCTCGCAAATCTATGGAGGCACATTCAATCTCTTTGGCGTGACGATGAAGAAGCTGGGCATCGAGGTCACTTTCATCGATGCCGATGCCAACGAGGACACCATCTCGGCCGCATTCAGGCCCAATACAAAGGCCATCTTCGGAGAAACCATTTCCAACCCCGGCATGAATGTGCTCGACATTGAGAAATTTGCCCGAATTGCCCACAAGCATGGCGTGCCTCTCATCGTGGACAACACATTCGCCACTCCCATCAACTGCCGCCCATTTGAGTGGGGAGCCGACATTGTGACTCACTCCACCACAAAGTATATGGACGGGCACGCCCTCACAGTGGGCGGTGTGATTGTAGATAGCGGCAACTTCAACTGGGATGCTCATGCCGATCGCTTCCCCGGCCTCACTCGCCCCGATGAGTCGTATCACGGACTCACCTACACCAAGTCGTTTGGCAAGATGGCTTATATCCAGAAAGCCACCGCACAGCTCATGCGCGACTTTGGCGCAATCCAGTCGCCACAAAATGCCTTCTTGCTCAATATCGGGCTCGAAACCCTGCACCTGCGCATGGAACGCCATTGCAGCAATGCACTTAAGGTGGCCCAATATCTCAGCGAGAATCCCAAAGTGGCGTGGGTGAAATATAGCGGCCTCCCGGGCGACCG
This sequence comes from Bacteroidales bacterium, assembly GCA_029219425.1. Lineage (GTDB taxonomy): Bacteria > Bacteroidota > Bacteroidia > Bacteroidales > Muribaculaceae > CALZFJ01. The sequence continues at coordinate 8,505 of JAQXTJ010000034.1, read as the reverse complement.
TTATCATGCACTCGCCGAGAAATATATGCCAAATGGCACATGCGGAGTGCTCGCATTCGGGCTCAAAGGCAGCCGGGAGGATGCAATTGCATTCATGGATCGCCTGAAGATGATATGTATCGTCACCCATGTTGCCGACGCTCGCACCTGCGTGCTCCACCCGGCAAGCCACACCCACCGCCAGCTCTCCGACGAGCAGCTCATAGAGGCTGGTGTAGCCCCCGATCTCATTCGCCTCTCCGTAGGCATCGAAGACGCCGGCGACATCATTGCCGACATCCGTCAGGCACTTGGCGAATAATCCATTTTTCCACAACTTTAATTCCTTTTGCGATGACCAACCATCGACGACTTCTGATTCTGCCGCTGCTCATTTGCCTCATAGCTTCTGGCTCATGGGCTCAGCTCAACCTGCCCACAAAAAAAATGAACGGGCGTGATTACTATTACTACAAGGTGAAATCGAAAGAAACCATCTATGGCATTGCCCACAAGCTCAAGTTGTCGCAAGAGGACATCTTGAGGCACAATCCCACAGCCGCATCGGGGCTGAAGGACAAGCAGATGCTTTTCTTCCCTGTCGATGAATACTCACAGGCAAGCACTGACGTGGCAAAGGAAAACGCCAAAGCAGCACCGGCTCCAGCCGAAATAAGCCACACAGTGGAAGCTGGAGAGACTCTTTTTGGCATCGCCAAGTCCTATGGACTCTCCATCGAAGAGGTGCTGGCCCTTAACCCGCAGATAAAGAATGGAAAGCTGAAGGCTGGCACCACCCTCCGCCTGACGCAGCCCGGCGAGGAAGGCCTCATCTTCGTAACCGTGCAAAAGGGCAACACCCTCTTTGGCATTGCCAAGCACTACAACACCACTGTGGAACAAATCATGAGCGACAATCCCGGCATTTCTCCCTCCAACTGCAAGGCCGGTGAGGTGATTCGCATTGCGCCAAACAGTGCCAAACTTGTGGAGCGCGAGGAGATGGTGACAAAATACTACCCCTATCAGGTGCAAAAAGGCGACTCCTTCGAGAGCATCGCACAGGCAAATGGAATCACCACGACCCAGCTTCGAGAAGCAAATCCCGATGTGGAGAAGCCCCAAAAAGGCACTATCATTTACCTGCCAAGGCTGGTTTCCGAAACGGTGATGGTATCGCCCAACAATACAGCCGACAGCTCGCAGCACAAGCTGCAAGAGATATATCGCGACATTCACTTCGGCAAGACCGACGGAACCATTAACGTGGCTCTGTTGCTCCCTTTCATGCTCTCCGAGGACACTCCATCGAAGCAGGCTCGCCTCTTCACTGAGTTCTACAAGGGTTTTCTCCTTGCCGTGAACGATCTGCGCAACCTCACCTCCAAGCACATCAACATTGCAGCATTCGACACCGAAGGCTCCATCGACACCACGCGCCAAATCCTCACGAAAGAGGAAATGAAGCAGATGGACATAATCTTCGCCCCCGACAACTGCGAACAAATCTCGCTAATTGCCGAATTTGGCAAAGCCAACAATGTGAACGTGGTGAACACTTTCTCCACCAAGAATGAAGACTATATCGACAATCCCTGCGTGTTCCACCTCAACACACCAAACGCCTACATCAATGTGAAAGTCACCGACTGGATTGGCTCCCACTTCAAGGGCTACGACGTGGTGCTACTGCGAAATCCCGAAAGCGACACTAAGGAAATTGCAGAACACATCTGCAACAAGCTCAAAGGAAGCAATTGCAAATTCCACGAGTTTCCGATAAATCCACTGCTCAACAGCGAGGAACTCAGTGCCACGCTCACCGAGGGACACAAATACCTGTTCATCACCAATTCGGGCGCAAAGCGCGACCTGCAACGCATCGTGCCCGTCCTTTGCTCTATCAAGGAAAACCGCACCGACATAGAAATTGCGCTATTCGGCTATCCGGAGTGGAGCACCTACCTCAACGCATACGAAGGAAACCTAAAGAAAATCGACACCTACTTCTACTCCCGCTTCTTTGCCGTCGATACCGACTTCCACACCCAGCAGCTCCGCAACAACTTCAAGCGCTGGTATGGAGAGGAACTTATCTATGCAGCACCTCAGTTTGGAATGCTTGGCTACGACACCGGATACTTTTTCCTCAAGGCATATATCGACGACAATGAGTCGTTCAGAATCCCCTCTTTCTCGGGCGTACAGACCGACTTCAGCCTTGAGCGAACAAGCAACTGGAGCGGAATGGTGAACAAAGCCGTGTATATCGTGCATCTTGCGCCAAGTGGCGTAATATCGCGCGAGCTGAAGTAACATCTCTATTTCTCATAACCACACCCCACGATGAAGCACTTCTCACTACGCCACAAGATACTGGCACTCACAGCTATTGCAGCATTTTCGCTGCATGCGCAGACCCACTATGAGTCGAATTTCACCATCGGAGCCAAGGGCGGAGCCACGCTTTCCATGGCTTCGTTCTCTCCCACTGTGCCACAGTCGATGCTCAAAGGCATCATCTTAGGTGCAACGTTCAGATATGTGGAAGAGCGCAACTTCGGCGTTATCGCCGAAGTAAACCTGGAACAACGCGGATGGCAAGAGGACTTCGAGAATGCTCCCTACAACTACAGCCGCACTCTCACCTACATCCAGGTGCCGCTCCTCACGCACATCTACTTTGGAAGCACCAGGTTCCACGGATTCTTCAATGCCGGCCCTGAGTTTGCCTATATGATTGGAGAAAGCACTTCGGCAAACTTCGATGTGAACAACTTTGCCGACCTGCCCGACTTCCCCAAGGTGAACCGCAGCACCGAGCAGTTTGCCATGCCCATAAAGAACAAATTCGACTATGGGATATCGGTAGGTGCAGGTGCCGAATACTTCCTACGGCGCAACCACTCCATTTCCATAGAGGGTCGCTTTTATTTTGGACTGGGCAATATGTTTGGAGCCTCGAAGAGCGATGTTTTTGCTGCCTCGCGTGGCATGTCGCTGCAAATCTCACTCGGCTACAATTTTCGCCTTAAATAGCCCCACTCGCGAGGTATTATGTGTTGCCACAAGCCGGGTCGCAGCCTCAAGCGATTTATGGGTAGAAAATTTGTTTTTCTCCCAAATATGGAGTAAATTTGAAAACCCAAAAACCAACCGTAATTACTTATTTATCTTTTAATATTCAAAAATTCATTATGTTAACACCTGAAGATCTTAAAGAGATTGCATCAAAGGGGATTTCTCAAGCAACCTTTGAGGAGCAACTTAACCGATTCAAGACCGGTTTCCCTTATCTGAAAATCAAGGCAGTAGCCACTGTGGGCGAAGGCATCATGCGCCTCGATGGCACAGAGGAGAAGAGCTGCGAGCAGGCATGGGACGAGTTTCTCGCCGGTGGTGGCACCGTGGAGAAGTTTGTACCAGCATCGGGCGCTGCCAGCCGCATGTTCAAGAACCTATTTGAGTTTGTTTCGGCAGGCGTAGAGGAGCCCACCACCGACTTTATGAAGGCCTTCTTTGCCGGAATTGAGAATTTTGCTTTCTTCAGTGCACTCGATGCCGCTTGCACCAAGGTGTATGGCAAGGGCGTGAAGGCTCTTGTGGCCGAGGGCAAGCCCGTGGAAGTGGTGAAGTGCCTCATCACCGGCGATGGCATGAACTATGGAGCCATGCCCAAGGGTCTGCTCCAGTTCCACAAAGTGGGCGAGGATGTGCACACTCCGCTCGAGGAGCATCTTGAGGAAGGAGCACAATATGCCACCGATGCCGAGAAGTATGTGAACATTCACTTCACCGTGTCGCCAGAGCACCACAGCGCATTTGAGGCTCTCATAGCCGAGAAGGTGCCCGCAATGGAACAGAAGTGGGGTGTGAAATACTCCGTTTCGCTCTCGGAGCAGAAAGCTTCGACCGACACCGTGGCTGTGACCGAGGACAACGTGCCTTATCGCGAGAATGGCAAGCTGCTATTCCGTCCGGCAGGTCATGGCGCACTCATCGAGAACCTAAACGACATGAACGCCGATGTGGTATTCGTGAAGAACATCGACAATGTGGTTCCGGCAAGCCTCCGCGAAGCTACTGTGAAATATAAGAAAGTGATTGGCGGCTACCTTGTGAAAGTGCAGAAGCAAATAAAGGACTATGTGGCTGCCCTGAGAAACGGCAACTACACCATCGACGACCTTCGCGACATGGTGAAATTCCTCCACGACACTCTCAACGTGCGCAACGAGCACACCAAGAACCTCGACGACTCTGAGCTGGCCGTGTATTTACTCAATAAATTCAACCGCCCAATTCGCGTGTGTGGCGTGGTGAAGAACGACGGCGAGCCGGGCGGTGGCCCGTATATTGCATACAATGCCGATGGCACCACTTCACCTCAAATCCTTGAAAGTGCCCAGTTTGACAAGAGCAAGCCTGAGTCGCTCGAGCTTATAAAGAGCGGAAGCCACTTCAACCCCGTTGACCTGGTTTGCTACATCAAGGATGTGGATGGCAACAAATTCGACCTAAAGAAATATGTGGACAAGGACACCGGCTTGATTTCAGAAAAATCAAAGTCGGGTGTTACGATTAAGGCTCTTGAGCTGCCTGGATTGTGGAATGGCTCTATGAGCGACTGGAACACAGTGTTTGTGGAAGTGCCAATCTCCACATTCAACCCCGTGAAGACAGTCAACGACCTCCTTCGTCCCCAGCACCAAGGATAAATAATTATCGGCCGTGAGCTATGGGCTGAGAGTAATCAGCTTAGGTTAGATACCGGCTTTTTCGCACTCGCAGCCCATTTATCTCAAGCCCAATTGCTCATTGCAAAACTTTGCTTGAATGATGAAACGAACAACGACATTATTACTGATAATCACCACACTGCTCATTCTGGGTGGCATAAAAATGTGTGCTCAGACCAAGAAAGCAACCTCCACTGCTAAGGCTTCGACATCAGAAAAGGTGCGCGAAATTGGTGAGAGCGACTTTAAGACCCTTGTTGCCGACTTCAATGCCAAGGACTGGAAATTCCTCGGCAAGCGGCCGGCAATTGTAGATTTCAGTGCCACATGGTGTGGCCCATGCAAGCGCCTGTCGCCAATACTCGAAGAGCTTGCCAACACTTATAATGGCAAAATCGACTTCTATAAAGTGGATGTAGATAAATGCCCTAATCTTTCCCGGGCCTATGGCGTGCAGTCGGTGCCTATGATGATTTTCTGCCCAATGGAAGGAAATCCCACAGCAGTCACCGGACTCTACCCAAAGGAAGAACTGGTGAAAGCCATCAATTACGTCTTCAAGCTACAGTAGCAACAAAGCACCCAAGCAAGCCAAAGCAGCGGGTGTGGCATCATTGAGAGTGCCACACCCGCTGCCTCATTCTATATTTTTGCCGGCGAGTGAATCTATGGCAGGGTCACTTCCTGCGGGGTGATGATTATTTTCTTGGCTTTGTAGAGGAATCCAAGCGTCTTCTTGAAGTCTTTCTTGCTGCAACTGAACACTGCGCGTATCATCTCGGGCGATGAGGAGTCGGTTATTCTCATAGAGCCGCCGTTGCCTGCAATATACTCAAGTATCACATCGGCAAGGCTCTTCACGCGCTTCAGCTCGCGGTCGCCCAGCCGCAGGTCGATTTTGCCATCTGGACGCACGGCCTTCACAAAGGCACGGTAGCGCTCTCCAATGTTCACGTCGTGGAATATCTCGCCGTGGTAAATCATCCCCCAGAAAAGATTATCCACCACCACCTTGAAGCCCAGGTCGGTGCGCTGTGCCACGAGAATATCCACCTGCTGGCGCGGCTTATAGTCGGGTATCACATTGTCGAGAAACTTGTCGAGCTTAGCCGATGCTACAATGCGATTCGACTCGTGGTCGAGATACACATACACAATATACCAGCGCCCCACCACCATGCGCTTCTTCTGCTCTCTGAAGGGCACAAGCAAATCCTTGGTGAGTCCCCAGTCGAGGAATGCACCCACACTGTTCACGGCCTTCACGCGCATCTGGGCAAATTCACCCACCTGTGCGCGTGGCTGCTCGGTGGTTGCCACAGGGCGATCCTCCGAGTCGTTGTACACAAACACGTCGATTGCGTCGCCGATGGTCATATCGGCAGTGATATAGCGGTTTGGCAGAAGCACCTCCTTGCCATCATCGGCCGACTTTAAGTAGAAGCCCTGCTCTGTGGAGCGGGCTATCTCAAGATTATTGATTTTCCCGATTTGCATCATCTCGTTAATTATTCTCTTGGCTTTGAGCTTTTGGGGCTTTGAATCCATTACAAGACTTTTTTGCTGCCATAGGCTCTTAGCCAAAAAAAGTTGAAAAGACGTGCCCGCATTGTGGCAACGGGGGCACGCCTTCCATTTTCAATTATCTTCCGTATATCAAACTTGGCGATTATTCACCTTTGATTGCTGCTACGCCAGGGAGCACCTTGCCCTCGATAGCCTCGAGGAGTGCGCCACCACCGGTAGAGATGTAAGAAACCTTGTCGGTAAGGCCAAACTTGGTGCAGCATGCTACAGAGTCGCCACCACCAATGAGCGAGAATGCGCCCTCGGCTGTTGCCTCGGCAATTGCCTCGCCTATGGCACGGGAACCTGCACAGAACTCATCGCACTCAAACACGCCGGCAGGACCATTCCAAAGGATAGTCTTTGCGCCCTTGATTGCAGCTGCAAATGCCTTCTGAGCCTCAGGACCAGCATCAACGCCCTCAAGTCCCTCGGGGATTGCGTTGGCAGGATAATTTGCGATTACCGAACCCGGCTTCACTGTCATAGTGCCAAAGTCGAGGCCGTTGGTGCACACTGCATCGGTTGCCATCACCAGTTCCACGCCCTTCTCGGCAGCAACTTTCTCCACGTTGAGAGCCACATCGAGCTTATCCATCTCCACAATAGAGGCACCAATCTCACCACCGTGAGCCTTGGCAAATGTGTAGGTCATACCACCGCAAAGGATGAGCTTGTCGGCCTTGCCAAGAAGATTCTCAATGATACCAATCTTCGACGAAACCTTAGAGCCGCCCATGATGGCCACAAACGGACGCTTGATGTTGCCAAGCACTGCATTCACAGCGTTCACCTCTTTCTCCATGAGGTAGCCAAGCATCTTGCTGTCGGCATCGAAGTAGTCGGCTATTACGGCTGTCGAAGCATGCTTGCGGTGTGCTGTTCCGAATGCGTCGTTCACATAAACATCGGCATAGCTTGCAAGTGTCTTTGCAAACTCCTTCTGGCTTGCCTTCATTTCCTTCTTGGCTGCTTCGTAGGCGGGATCGGCTTTGTCGATTCCCACTGGCTTGCCCTCCTCCTCGGGATAGAAGCGGAGGTTCTCGAGCAGAAGCACCTCACCTGGCTGCAAGGCTGCGGCTGCATCGGCTGCCTTGGCGCAGTCGGGTGCAAACTTCACGGCAGTGCCCAGCTTCTCGGCCACGGCGTCTGCAATGCGTCCAAGCGACATCTTGGGATTTACTTTGCCCTTGGGCTTGCCCATGTGCGACATAATGATGAGTGCGCCACCATCGGCAAGAATCTTCTTCAGAGTGGGAAGTGCGCCACGAATGCGGGTGTCGTCGGTGATTTTTCCTTCATCGTTCAATGGAACATTGAAGTCAACGCGAACAATGGCTTTTTTGCCAGCAAAATTGAAATTGTCTATGTTCTGCATATCAATATAATTTATTAAATGATATATATTTTGAATATTTTAATTTTGGTCTCGTTTTTCCTCATTTATCTTCTGTTTTGCAAATGTAGCAAAAAAAATCAAATAATGCCCTTTTCAGCAAGAAGATTTTCCATTTCTTGCTGTAATTCCTTTGCCTTCGAAGCTGCGACACAGGCAAAATCGCTGCCATTGGAAGCGTGGATTATACCTCGCGAGGAATTCACAAGCAGCCCGCACTCATCGGTCATGCCATATTTTGCCACCTCGGCAAGACTGCCGCCCTGGGCACCTACACCCGGAACAAGCAGGAAGTGCTCGGGCAGAATGCGGCGCACGTCCTCAAACATCTTTCCCTGTGTGGCTCCCACCACATACATCATGTTGCCCTTGTTGCCCCACTGCGACGAGCGGCGCATAACCGTCTCAAACAGAGGCGTGCCACTGGCATCGGTGGTGAGCTGGAAATCGTGTGAGCCCTTGTTTGATGTAAGTCCCAGAAGAATCACCCACTTTCCGTCGAAGCCAAGGAAGGGGGTCACACTGTCCTCTCCCATATATGGGGCCACTGTCACGGCATCTATATTCATCTCCTCGAAGAAGCTGTGGGCGTACATGCGCGATGTGTTGCCTATATCGCCTCGTTTTGCATCGGCAATGATGAATATTTCAGGATAATGCTCCTGAATATATTTCACCGTCTGCTCAAACATCATGTAGCCTCTGGTGCCAAGAGCCTCATAGAAAGCAAGGTTTGGCTTATAGGCCACGGCGTAGGGGGCTGTGGCGTCGATTATAGCTTTGTTGAAGCTAAACAAGTCGCCCTCGAGATGTGCAGGCATCTTG
>JAQXTJ010000033.1 GCA_029219425.1 Bacteroidales bacterium | reverse complement strand
GAGGAAATTTACATGTTTGCTATCTGCTCATCCTACGATGAGTTGACCATTCGTGTGATTTTACTCCCCTATAAATGGATAGACGCTATTTTTCACTCACAAAGATAGTATCGGTCTTATACTTTCTTAGAGGAAATTTACTATATTGGAGGCAAAATTTAAATCCAATGTTATATGGACAGAAATCGTACAGTCGCCGGCCTTGATGTGCACAAAGATAGCATTTATCTTTGTATTATGGGGCATAATGAGGCCATTATTTTTCAAAAAACTTAGGCCTATGGGTCAAAATTTTTCTGATCACGAAAATTGGTAACTAGCATTTGCGTTAGAGAGTCTGGATATGATATATACTGATCATCTTGTATTGTCATACCAAATGCATTTACTATTATCTGTTTGAAGTACTTATATTCCACGAAAATCTTTCCTGTCCCTTTCTCTATGATTTTTCTCGGAACTTGCAGCCCATTTGGGTTCATTTCATTTTCAGGTATTTCATGTAATTTATATTTAAGGTTGTATGCGAGAACTGATTTATAAGCTTCAAGATATTCTCCTTTACAACACAGCGAATCCGCATCGAATAAACATTCGATAAATATAGCTGTTAAAGTGTCTTCGGGACTTGATGTCCTTTTGTCAACTGTCAAAGCGTATTCTCTTAATTCAGGAGATGAAACCCTTGTGGAATTGATAAACATGAAAAAAATAGCAATAAGTAGTAAAAACGCAAATACGACGTGTCCCGGTACTGTAAACAAAAAGTCTAAAAACATACTAATTTTTTTGTATGCTTTCTGTCGTAATTCTCTTGGATTTGTTTTTCTATTTTTACTACTCTTCATTATTATGTATAATGATGTATTCAATTATCTCAAAGTATGTTAAGCATGTTTTTTTTTTTTGGGGGGGTGATTAATAGATACGATCCTCCTAATATTTTGTATGCCCGAAAGGGTTTTTGTGGTCAGTTATAGTAGCTGTAACTTCGTCTTGTTCCATTAGATGCGACACTGGCGCGGTGATGCCGGGATTGGCTGTGTATGGGAGAGTCAGAAGGTGCGGCGGTGGCGGAGGTAATAATCGACCACAATGTTGCAGCGGGCGCCTGGGTGCTCGCGGAGGAGGTTGCGGGTGATTGGGGTAGGCTCGTCGGGATTGTAGTGCTTGCGCATTTTGCGGAAGTCGGCGTGGGCGCGTAGCACGGCTCGGGCGTTGGGCATATCGAGCTTGGCGAGGAACATGAAGAATGCGAGAGTGTCGTAGAGCCGTCGGATGAAGAGGGTGCGACGTCGGTCGCGACGTGGGAGGTTCTTATGGAGTAGGAGGAGGTTGTTGCGGAAGTTGAGGTAGGTCTTGCGCGGATTGCCGGCCGGGAGGCTGCCACCGCCGAGGTGATGTACAACGCTGGTGTGGATGTAGCGAATGTCGAAGCCGAGGAGGTGAATGCGCCAGCAGAGGTCGATTTCTTCCATGTGGGCGAAGAAGAGGCTGTCGAGGCCACCGGCACGGAGATAGGCTTCGGTGCGGACGAATAGTGCGGCGCCGGAGGCCCAGAAGATGCCCATATCGGTGTCGTACTGGCCGTGGTCGTGCTCTACGGTGGAGAATATGCGTCCGCGGCAGTAGGGGTAGCCGAGACGGTCGATAAAGCCTCCGGCTGCACCGGCATACTCAAATAGAGTCTTATCGGCTACTGCAAGGATTTTGGGCTGGCAGGCTGCGACGGTGCGGTGTGTGGAGCAATAATCGAGCATTGGTTCTATCCAGTGGGGTGTTACCTCGACGTCGGAGTTGAGGAGGATAGTGTATTCGTAGCGAGTGGCGCTGATTGCGCGGTTGTAGCCCTCGGCATAGCCGTAGTTCTTTTCGAGAGGTAGGACGATGGCCTGTGGGAACTCACTGCGGAGCACGGCGAGGGAGTCGTCGGAGCTTCCGTTGTCGGCAACGATAACGTCGGCAATATCGGGGTTGGTGAATTGCAGAACTGAGGGAAGGAAGCGGCGCAGGAGCTTCACGCCATTCCAGTTGAGTATGATGACGGCAACCGGCTTTTTATTTTGTGGATTTTGCATAGATTTCAACGTGGGGGGGTGTGTTATTGGGGGTTGGGAACAGGGTTGTTTACTTTGTGCTTCCAGCGCTTGTGGGTCCAGAGCCAAAGCTCGGGCTGAGTGCGGATTTGCTGTTCGAGCAGTGAAGTGTAGCACTGTGTGATAGCGTTTTCAGGCTCTAATCGCGGGTTGAGGGCGATGGTGCGAATGGTGCACTCGTAGTAGCCACGCTTGCGACGGGAGATTTGGAAGTAGAGCACGGCGAAATCGAGTTTGCGAGCCAGCGTTTCGGTGCCCGAAATCATAGCTGTGGGGTGATTGAGGAAGGTGGTGATGTAACCGTCGTCGTTGAGGCTCGGGTGCTGGTCGCTCATGAAGCCGGTGATTGACACGCGACCGTCGCGACGGAGTCGCAGGAGGTCGCGGAGCACCGATTTCTTGGTGAAGCTCTCGGAGTGGAAGCGGTGGCGGATGCCGAGGAAGAAGTGGTTGAACCACTCGTTCTTCAGTGGGCGATATACTTGAGCGAAGACTTTCTCGGTGCAGTCGTGTCGCGACCAAAGGGTGACCGAAGGGAGCCATTCCCAGTTGGCATAGTGTGCGGCATAGATTACGATGGAGCGACCACAGTCGAAGCAACGGTCGATAGTTTCCACGTCGTGGAACACGAGGCGTCGGCGCATCTCGTCGTCGCTGATGTGGAGGAGCTTTATGGTTTCCACGAAGTAGTCGCAAAGGAAGTGGAAGAAGCGGTACTCAATGTAGCGGAGCTCGGCCGGAGATTTCTCGGGGAATGACTCACGGAGATTTTGCTGCACCACCTTGCGGCGGTAGCGCACGATGTGGAATGTGAAGAAAAAGAGCACGTCGCTGATGACATAGAGCACTCTGAATGGGAGCAGTGCCAGCAGATGCAGGATGGCGCTGACGGGCGCGTAGGCGATTCGTGTAGTTGTCTTCATTGGTGCTGAGAGTATTACTTGTTGATTAATTCGCCGAGCATGGTGCCGGGGTCGTCGGGGGATATGGCGATAAGCCGTACAGGCACTACAGTGTTCACAAGGGCTTCGGGAGCCGATGACACCTCGACGCGGATGTAATTGTCGGTGAAGCCATGCAGAGGCAGCCCCGGCTGTGGCTGCTCGAAGAGCACGGGGCGCACGGTGCCTGCAAATTGCTGCATGAATGCTCGCAGCTTTCGGTCGCTGAGGGCAATCATCTTGCCGGCACGCAGGCTCTTGGTGTGCTGATCGACCACATGGTCGATTGTGCGCAGGGCGAGAGTGCCGGGACGCTCGGAATAGGGGAAGACGTGGAGGCGAGTGATATTTAGGCTATCTACGAAGGCGCGAGATTCCTCGAATAGCTCTTCGGTTTCGCCGCGAGTGCCCACCATGAGGTCGATGCCGATGAAAGCGTCGGGAATGAGCTGCTTAATCATAGCCACCTTGTGGGCAAAGAGGGCGGAGTCGTAGTGGCGGCGCATGAGGCGCAGCACGGTGTCGCTTCCGCACTGGAGGGGGATGTGGAAGTGAGGCATGAACGTGCGCGACGTGGCGCAGAAACTGATAATCTCGTCGGTGAGGAGGTCGGGCTCGATGGATGATATTCGGTAGCGCTCAATGCCCTCCACGGCATCGAGGGCACGGAGGAGGTCGATGAAACGCTCGCCGGTGTTCTTGCCGAAGTCGCCAATGTTGACGCCGGTGATTACAATCTCCTTTCCACCCTCGGCAGCCACCCCACGAGCCTGCGCCACCAGGTCGGCGATATTGCCGCTACGGCTGCGACCGCGAGCAAAAGGAATGGTGCAATAGCTGCAGAAGTAGTCGCAACCATCCTGCACTTTGAGGAAATAGCGGGTGCGGTCGCCGCGCGAGCAGCTTGGGCTGAATGAGCGGATGTCCTTAGCCGGTGTGACCTCAACCTGCGGCTTCCGTGATGCGAGCCAGCGGTCGAGATAGGCCGATATTTCGAGCTTCTGCTCGCTTCCGAGCACAATATCCACTCCCTCGATAGCAGCCACCTCGTCTTTTTTGAGCTGGGCATAGCAACCGGTGACCACAATGAGGGCATTGGGGTAACGGCCGGCGAGGCGGCGGATGGTCTGTCGGCACTTTTTGTCGGCCAGCTCGGTGACGCTGCAAGTGTTAACCACGCAGATGTCGGGAGTTTCGCCCGGCTGAGCGCGACGTATGCCCCGCTCAGCGAAAATCCGGGCGATGGTGGAAGTCTCGGCGAAATTGAGTTTGCAACCAAGAGTGTGGAACTCGGCGGTGCAGTTGTCGAAAGAAGATATATCAGTCATATAGTTGAGAGTCAAAAAGTAGAGTGGCGAGAGGATATAGATATGTGGTGCAAAGGTAGCAAAAAAAGCTGAAATGGGAGCTAAAGGAGAGGAAAAACCTTGCTCGTGGTGGGAGCAGAGGGGAAGTTGCTGAGGGCGTAAAGAGGAATAGATGCTAAAAAGTTGACAATTAGCAAGAAAGGGGGCGAAAGTGCTGAAATCGGAGAAATAATGCGGTTTTTAGGAGAATTAGAACTGGAAGTAGATGAAGGGTTTTACTTCGGCGCTCATGAACTGGAGGGTGAGCTGTACGACGAGGAGGAAGAGGAGGAGCTTGACCAGCCAGGGGGTGCGCACAAACCACTGCGATGCGCTGTGGAGCCACTCCAGAGGACAGGCGTGGAGCGAGATGATGATGAGCATCATGGCACACCAGGTGCCGCGCTCGGCGATGAACGGAGCTATGTGCGCGGGGTTGAAATTGGTGAACGCGGTGGCAATGATGGTGGAGGCATCGGTGAAGGAGTCGGCACGGAAATACACCCATAGCAGCGACACGAAAGCCATGGTCACTGCCCAGCTTGCTGCGGTGATGAGGCGCGAGGCCGACAGGCGGTCGAGGTGAGGCTTGAGGGCTTTGTGGAGCATCAGTCCGAGACCGTGCATACCGCCCCAGAAGACGAATTTCCATGATGCGCCGTGCCACAGTCCGCCGATGAGCATTGTGGCGAGGTTGTTGAGGTAGGTGCGGGTGCGGCCGTGTCGGTTTCCGCCCAGAGGAATGTAGATGTAGTCGCGGAGCCAGGATGAGAGGGATATGTGCCAGCGGCGCCAGAACTCGGTGATATTTTTCGACTGGTAAGGGAGGAGGAAGTTGTCGCAGAGGCGGAAGCCGAGGATAAGGGCGATGCCGATAGCCATGTCGCTGTAGCCCGAGAAGTCGCAATAGATTTGCATGGTGTAGCCGATGATTCCCATGAGGGTCTCCACGCCACCGTAGCCGCCGGGATTGGAGAAGATGAGGTCGTTGTACTGTGCGATATAGTCGGCGATGACGGCTTTTTTCACGATTCCCACCATCACGAGCCACAGGCCGGAAAAGACCATTTCGCGCGAGGCGGGGCTGTTGTCGCGGAGCTGAGGCAGGAAGTAGTCGGCACGCACTATGGGGCCTGCCACAAGCTGTGGGAAGAAGGAGAGGTAGAAGGCATATTCGAGCCACGAGCGCGTGGGGGCGATGCGCTGCTTATAGACATCGACCACGTAGCTTATCGACTGGAAAGTGTAGAACGAGATGCCCACGGGGAGGATAATGTCGAGAGGCTGGAAATTGGAGCCTACGATAGCACACCAGTTCCACACGAGGAAATTGGCATACTTGAAATAGGCGAGCACGGAGAGAGATATGGTGACGGATAGCGTGGCAAAGAGGCGGCGGTGGATGGGCTTGGTGCTGCGGGCGATGGCGTGGGATAGAAGCCAGTCGGCCAGCGAGGTGGCGACGAGGAGGAGGAAGAAGAATCCGCTCGACTTGTAGTAGAAGTAGAGGCTGAATGCGAGGACGAAGAGCATCATCTGAGTGCGACGATGCTTTAGGAGTGCGTATATTGGGAGGAACAGGAGGAATAGAATCCAGAAAGTTCCGGTGGAGAAGAGGAGGGGGGAGGTTGGGTCGTAGGTGAGCATATTTTTTAGTGGAGAGTTTTTTTTAGTGGAGAGTGGAGAGCGGAGAGGTGGTTATTTTTTGGGCTGGAGGACGGTGACGCTTGTGGCGCGGGCGG
>JAQXTJ010000032.1 GCA_029219425.1 Bacteroidales bacterium | reverse complement strand
GACCGCACAATGTGGGTGGATGGAATCACCGGGCCGCGCACCGCGGGCTATCACCCACTGCCGGCCAAGCCCACCCTCGCCATTGCCGACGAGGTGGCTGCCACCGGGCCTTTCAGCACCATAGCCTCCGGTGCTTATCTTGTGGAAACAAATATCCTCACTCGTGGCGATGCAGGCGTGATAGCCTGGTATGTGGATGAGCAGAACTACGCCCGTGTGGGTATCGACTCGCAGGCTCGCGAGTGGTATCTCACCACGGTGATTGGCGGCGAGGTCGCCACAGAGCGCCACGACCTGCCAGCCAGCTTCATCACCGGCGTGTATCACCCCTTGCGCGTGGAACGCTGCGGCAGCGACCTGAAGGTGGAAATCGACGGCATCGATGCTCCCGGCCGCAGCCATCTGGCCGGAGTGGTTCCCGATGGCAAGGCGGTGGCAGGACTTTTCGACGCCTCGGGCGATGAGGCACGCTTCGAGGGCACCATCTACACGGTGGGCTTCGACGACCTCTCCTTCACCCTTGGCAGCGGCGACGAGAAGCTGCTTGGCGAGGCCGCCGAGGACTATGAGCTGAGCTTCCAGCTCTATGGCACCGACCGCGGACGCAAGGCAGGCTTCTATCCGGCCTACGCCGACAGCCGCAACTATGTGCGTGCCACCATTGATGGCGATGCCGCCTCGCTGCTCATTGAGGTGGTGGAGCGCGGCAAGGTGGTGAAGAACCACACATTGCCGCTGGCCGAGCACACTATGGCTTATCCCGACGTGAAATACTCTGATGGAATGGAGAAGGTGTATCGCTTCGACTCTCCGCGCCGGCTCAATGCCATAGAGCTGAGCCGCCACGATGCCGACCACCATAGCGAGTTTGTCGATAATATGTTCCGTTTCCTCGACGTGGCTTATCTTGCCGACGGAGAGTGGCACAGCATCGACAGCAGTGGCGCCACAGTGGCAAGTAGGCCGGGCTATAACCGCCTGGAGCTGCCCGAGGTGAAGGCCGAGGCTCTGCGCTTTATCAACAGCAACCCCACCGACACACGCCGCCACATCTACAAGGTGGGCGTGGGCGCGGCTCTTCGCGGAAGCTACAACCTGCGCACCGTGCGCAGCGGCAGCGAGCTGCACCTGTGGCTCAATGGCAAGGAGCAGTGCACCATCGACCTGCGCAAGATGCCGGCCTCGCGCGTGGGACTCACCGGCAGCAACTACTTTGCCGACTACCGCGGGGTGATGTACTACCTTCGATAACTACTAATTTTAACGATATATTTTGCTTATGAAACAAATGAAAATCAATTCGTGGATTGCGGCAGCCATTGCTTCTGCCGCCATGTTGGCTTGCTCTGGCGAGAAACCGGCACCGGTGGGTGAGGAGATTACCTTTGCCGACCCTACCATCTTTGTGGAGAATGGTAAATACTACCTTACCGGCACTCGAGGCGCCGGCGCGATAGGTTTCCAGATGCTCGAATCGACCGACCTGGTGAACTGGACACGCTGCTACGCCGACACTGCACGCTTCTTGCTGCGCAAGGGCGACCACACCTTTGGCGAATGGGGCTTCTGGGCTCCGCAAATCTATCGCCACGGCGATAAGTATCTTCTTTTCTACACTGCCAATGAGCAGGTGGTGGTGGCTAAGAGCGACTCCCTCACCGGCCACTACACACAGGATGTGGTGCGTCCCATCGACGGCAGTGAGAAGAACATTGACCCATTCCTCTTCAGGGACGATGACGGAAGCTACTACCTCTACCATGTGCGCTTCGACAACGGCAACTATCTGTGGAGCGCCCGCTACGACATTGAGAACGACTCAATCGACCGCTCCACACTGGTGCGCTGCTTTGGCCTCACCGACGCATGGGAAAAGACCGACGATGGCCGCTGGAGCCCCGTAATGGAAGGACCAACAGTGATGAAGCTCGATGGAACTTACTATATGTTCTACTCGGCCAATCATTTCCTCAACCAAGACTATGCCGTGGGCTATGCCACTGCTCCGGCTCCGCAAGGCCCGTGGACGAAATATGAGGGCAACCCAATCATTCACAAGAGCATCGTGGGAGAGCCCGGCTCGGGGCATGGCGACCTCTTCCGCGGCACCGACGGCAAGCCCTACTATGTGTATCACATTCACAACTGCGACACTGCCGTGGCACCGCGCCTCACCCGCATAGTGCCGCTTTCGCTCACCCGAACCGACAGCACCGGCATCTACACAATTGCTGCCGACACAGCCTCCATCATAGTGCCTCGTGTGCACTGATTTCTGGAAACTTTGCAAAGAAATGTGTTTTGCGCCCATTAGGCTCTCTATGGCGGGACATCCCGCAAAGCCTAAAGGGCGCAACTTTTCATGTAGATTGCAGGAGTGGGCAGATTCGGTTTGATGATAATCTCATGTAGGGACGCACCCTGGTGCGTCCGCGTAACAGCCTCATAATTAAGTGATAGCCAAAGCGACTGTGGGCGGACGCACCGGGGTGCGTCCCTACATAAGTGGTTATTTTCCAATTTTGACACACCCTCGTGTGTGTACACACAAAAAAAAGGATGCTCCCCCGGGTGGGGAAGCATCCTGTGGTATTTGTTATCGGATTAATTCGTGGGGAATTAGCCGTTAACCTTCTTCATGTGTGCGATGAGCTCGAGAACCTTGTTAGAGTAACCGATCTCGTTGTCGTACCAAGAAACCACCTTAACGAAAGTGTCGGTCAAAGCGATACCGGCCTTAGCGTCGAAGATAGAAGTGCGAGTGTCGCCGAGGAAGTCGCTCGAAACGACAGCATCCTCAGTGTAACCAAGAACACCCTTGAGCTCGCCCTCAGAAGCCTCCTTCATTGCAGCGCAGATCTCAGCGTAAGTAGCAGGCTTAGCCAGGTTTACAGTGAGGTCAACAACAGAAACATCGAGAGTGGGGACACGCATAGCCATACCAGTGAGCTTGCCGTTGAGCTCAGGAATAACTTTACCTACAGCCTTGGCAGCACCAGTAGAAGAGGGGATGATGTTGCCCGAAGCAGCACGACCACCACGCCAGTCCTTCATCGAAGGACCATCGACAGTCTTCTGAGTTGCGGTAGTAGAGTGAACAGTAGTCATAAGACCATCGGTGATACCGAACTTGTCGTTGAGCACCTTAGCGATAGGAGCCAAGCAGTTGGTTGTGCAAGAAGCGTTGGAAACGAACTGAGTTCCCTTAACGTACTTGTCGAAGTTAACACCGCAAACAAACATAGGAGTAGCGTCCTTAGAAGGAGCCGACATAACAACATACTTAGCACCGGCCTCGATGTGAGCCTGAGCCTTCTCCTGAGTCAAGAAAAGACCTGTAGATTCAACAACATACTCAGCTTCAACCTCGTTCCACTTCAGGTCGGCAGGATTGCGCTCTGCAGTGACGCGAATCTTCTGGCCGTTAACGATAAGCTGGCTGTTCTCAACATCGGCTTCGATAGTACCCTCGAACTGGCCGTGCATTGTGTCGTACTTCAGCATGTATGCCAGGTAGTCAACCGGGCAAAGGTCGTTAATACCTACAATCTGAATGTCATCTCTGTTCTGAGCTGCACGGAAAACGAAACGTCCGATACGTCCGAAACCATTAATACCTACTTTAATCATTTTGCTAAAAATTTTTTATTTGGTTAAAATTGTTCCAAAATCGCCAAAGCTCGGCAAACCTTGCTTTCACAGCGCAAAATTAATACTTTTTTTTCAAAAAAGGCATAGTAAAACGCCGAAAAATAATGGAAATATTTCCTTAATTATTGATAATTTGGCAATAATCAGGCTAAAAGCCCCAGGTTGCGCTGATTGGGGGGTGCTTTTGTGGCATTTTTATTGGTGCGCTTTGCTGCTTGCCGTGGCGAAGTAGTTGTGCTTTATGATGGAATTGGATATTTGCCATGCTTTGCGCTGGCGTGTCGCCAGTGGCGATGCGGCGTTGCCCACCACGCTGCCGGTGAACGTCACGGCCGACTCCACCTGTGGCTCGCGCAGCACGCTGTTGCCAAGCCCTTTCCAGTGGTAGGCGTTGGCTCCCATCACGTCGAGCACGGTGGGGTAGATGTCGATTTGTCCCACTGTGCGCTCTATGCTCACCCGGCGGTTGTAGCCCAGAATCAGGCACACTATCTCCTTGTCGGCGGCTGTGGTGTGGCTGTCGCCGCGCAGGGTGCTGGCGGGGATGTCGTTGTGGTCGCTGGCTATCACCACCACGCTGTTGCGGAGCAGTCCGGTGCGCTCCAGGTGGGCGAGAAACTTGCCAAGCTCGGTGTCGAAGTAGTGGGTGCGCTCCAGGTAGTTGAGCACCTCGGTGGGGTATTTGCCCTTCTGCGATATCCATGTGGTGGGTACCCCTGGAGTGTTGTAGGGCTGGTGCATGGTGAGCGAGGTGATGAGAGCCATGAATGGGCCGTCGGCCCGGCGGCTGGGTGTGATTAGTTCGGTGGCTTTGGCGAAGATGCGGGCGTCGGCCACGGCGTTGTCGGGCAGCAGGTGGAGCATAGCGGATTGGTCGAAGATGGAGTCGAAGCCATAGGCCGTCGAGGTGGCTTCCTGATTCCACGAGGCTTTGCTGTCGCCCACGATGTCGATTGCTCGGTAGCTCAGGGCGTGGGCGAGGCTGGGGTAGTGGTTGTGTCCGCGGTCGGTGGCAGCGATGGCGTTCTGCATGGGGAGCAGTCCGGTGTTGTAGATGAGGCGTCCGTCGCTGGAGTGCCCGTGAGCCACCTGTGTGCACACATGGAGCATGGCAATCACGCTGTCGGCATGGGCATAGTGGCTCAGTGTGGGGCACACTTTGCGTCCGTCGATTTCCATATCCACCGCCCAGGCATTGAGCGACTCCACGATGATGAAGATTAGGTTCTTCTGCGAGGCGCTGTCGGCGGCGAGGCTGTTGTCGGTGTAGGTGGGCTGGCTGCTGTGCAGGAACTTGGTGATTCCGTCCATTTCTTCGGGCGAGGGCGGCAGGGCTTCGCGGGCTGAGTCGAAGATTTGATATGCAACGTAGGGCAGGTATCCGTTGAGGCACACATAATTGAAGCGGCGGAACGACACCTTGTAGCGGTTGGCGACGGTGTGCTGCATGAATCCGTCGGCCTCGGCCACCTGGGCGGTGAGGTGGTAGTCGATGGCATTGGCAGCGAAGCCTCCCACTGTGGTAGCCGCGAGGGTGGCGATGTAGGCTCGCTTGGTGGCGCGAGAGAAGGTGGCCGGCCTGCTGCCGGCGAAGTGCAGCGCGGCAATTGCCGCGAGCGGAAGGGCGGCGAAAAGCATGTCGGAGGGGCGCAGCAGGCCAATGAAGCTGTCGATGAGCAGCGGCGACACATTCTCCCACAGCAGCAGCGAGGAGAATGGCATGAGGTCGCTGTAGGCCTTGAAGTACACCTCCTGTGCGAATCCCCACAGGGCGCACAGGAGCATGGCGGCGATGGCATATCGCCTGGCCACGTCGGTGCGCACGAATATGCACGGCAGCAGCACCCACAGCGCGTCGGCAAGGCAGCGCAGCGCGATGCCCCGGCGCAGCAGGCCCGGGGCCACATAGGTGATGTCGCACTTCACGAGTGTGAACAAGAATATTGCCACCAGCGTGGTGGCCAGTGTGCCGAAGAATGCGAGGGCGTAGCGTCCGCCCGGGGTGATAGGGTGTGTCATTCGTTGGTGCCGGGCTTTTTTGATGGTTTCTTGAGGCGGCCTGAGCGGCGCAGGGCCTCGGCAATAATCCACTGGAGCTGTCCGTTGGTAGAGCGGAACTCGTCGGCAGCCCAGGCCTCGACAGCCGCCATTGTGCGGGCGTCGATGCGCAGTACAAAACTTTTGGTCTTTTCCATAGAAAAAAAGTGGAGAGTGTGTCAAAAAATGGGAAAACAATCACTTGTGTCATCGCCTGATTGTGAGGCGGTAACGCGGACGCACCAGGGTGCGTCCCTACATGAGATTATCATCAAACCGAATTTTGACAAACACTCTCTTTCCTCTCCACTGTTTTAGTGATTCAATGTTCCGGCATTCACAACGGGCTGTGCCGACTCGTCGGAGCACAGCACCACAAGCAGGTTGCTCACCATTGCGGCACGCTTGTCGTCGTCGAGCTCTATCTGCTCATCGGCGAGCTTGTCGAGGGCGAGCTTCACCATGCTCACTGCGCCTTCCACTATCTTCTCGCGTGCCGACACCACTGCAGCAGCCTGCTGGCGGCGCAGCATGGCGGCGGCAATCTCGGGGGCGTAGGCAAGGTAGTTGAGGCGAGCCTCCACCACTTCGATTCCGGCCATTGCGAGGCGCTCATTGAGCTTGTGCTCGAGCTGCTCATTTATTTCGTCGCCACCCGAGCGCAGTGTTAGCTCGTCTTTCTCGAGCTGTGAGGAGTCGCAGGTGTCGTCGTAGGCATACTGTCCTGCCACCTCGCGCAGCGCGGCATCGCTCTGGATGCGCACAAACTTCTGTAGCTCGTTCATGCGGGCCTTGGCCGACGTCTGCTCGGCGCTCTGGGCATCGACCTCAAACATGGCCTTGTAGGCGTCCTTCAGCTTCCACACCATCACCAGGCCAATCATTATTGGGTTGCCCACCTTGTCGTTCACCTTGATTGGCTCCACGTCGAGGTTGCGGGCGCGAAGTGTGAGCTTCTTGGTGGAGAGGAAGGGGTTGGCCCAGAAGAAGCCGTTCTTGGTGTAGGTGCCCACATAGCGGCCGAAGAATACCATCACATAAATCTCGTTGGGCTCGAGCATACCGAAGCCGCACAGGAAGATGAGGCTCACAATAATCATCGTCACTGCGCCGGCATACCACCAGCCGCAGCCGGTTATCGCGCCCTGGTAGAACATCCACGCGCACACGCCCAGCAGTGCGAAAAATATCACCAGTGCCACAAATCCATTCATGGTGAATCCCTTGAAATCTCTTTCTTTTGTTGTTTCCATAATCCGATAAGAAGTTTAGTTCAGAATAATATCATTACGATATCACAAAGTAATGCAAAAATTCCTGTCCTTGCAAGTGGTTTAACGCTTGTTAACTTGTTGTTGGTCACTGGAAAAAGGCATTGAGCTTGTTGCGGAGACGTTCGGCATATCGCTTATCGATAGAGAACACGGAAGTATATGCAATACCCCTCACCTAAGAATGAAATCGAGCACATTGTCGCGGTTCACCACATGAAACTCAGCTTCGGGATAAGCCTCGGTGAATGAGCGTCTGGGTGTATCAAACCGAATTTTGGCACATGATAATTGGAAATTGGGGAATAATGGCTAATTTTGTGGAGTTTTTTTAGTGGATTACAGATTATGATGAGAGGATTCCTGAGCTTTGCACGGAGGGTTGCCGCTACTCCTGCTGCTGCGGTGGTGGTGAACATGCTGATGGCTTATGCCGCTTTTATGCTTTGCCGCGTGGCTTACTTTGTGGAGAACTGGTCGAGCTTCGCCCCATATATGTCGTGGCCGCTGGCGTGGAGCATGCTGTGCGGAGGGCTGGTGTTCGACACCTCGGCGCTGCTCTATCTCAATGCTCTCTACCTGCTCATCACGCTGCTGCCGCTCCACCTCAAGGAGCGCCGAGGCTTCCACGTTGCCGCCAAGTGGCTCTATGTGGTGCCCAATGCCCTGGGCGTGGCGATGAATCTTGCCGATGCCGTGTATTTCACCTACACCGGCCGCCGCACCACGGCTACGGTGTTTGCCGAGTTTGGCAATGAGAGCAACATTGCTGCCATAGTTGGCACTGAGTTGCTTCGCCACTGGTATCTTGTGGCACTCTTCGTGGCAATAGTCGCAGCACTGTGGCGGCTCTATCGTACTCCGCGCGAGGCTTCGCAGCTGCGCCTCGGCTCCTACTATGCCGGGCAGGTGGCTGCCCTGCTGCTCTTGGCGCCGCTTGCCATTGCCGGAATGCGCGGAAGCTGGGCATTTGGCACTCGGCCCATCACCATCAGTAATGCCAATGAGTATGTGAATCGCGCCGTGGAGTCGTCGGTGGTGCTCAACACGCCTTTCGCCCTTATGCGCACAGTGGGAAAGCCCACGCACATAGTGCCAAGCTACATGTCGGATTCCGAGATGCTTGCCACCTATTCGCCCGAGCACAGGCCTGCCGCTTCAGCCGCCGATTCGCTGCTGCGCCGCAAGAATGTGGTGATAGTGATTGCCGAGAGCCTTGGCAAAGAGTATTCGGCTTTCTTCAATCCACGCCTCGACGGAGGCCGTTACCGTGGCTACACTCCCTTCCTCGACTCGCTTGCCACGCGCTCGCTCACCTTTGCCCGCTCTTTTGCCAACGGGCGCATCAGCATGGACGCTAATCCCTCGGTGCTTTCGGGTATTCCTATGATGGTGGAGCCTTTTGTGCTTTCCTCGGCGTCGCTCAACGACATCGACGGACTACCCTCGCTCCTGGGCAGCTATGGCTACCACTCGGCTTTCTTCCACGGTGGCCACAATATCACTATGGGCTTCTCGGCCTTTGCCCACTCCATTGGCTTCGAGAAATACTACGGGCTCGATGAATATTGCCGCTCGGAGAAATACCGGGGCTATGCCGACTTCGACGGCAAGTGGGCAATCTTCGATGAGCCATTCCTGCAATTCACCGCCGATGAGCTGGAGCGACTGCCCGAGCCATTTGTAGCCACAGTGTTCACCGCTACCTCGCATCATCCTTACCCCATTCCGGCCGAGTATCGCGACCGCTTCCCCGAGGAGGCTCCGCTTGAGATTCTCAAGTGCATACGCTATGCCGACATGTCGCTGAGCCGCTTCTTCCACCGCGTGAGCCGGATGCCGTGGTATGACAACACGCTCTTTGTGGTAGTTGCCGACCACACCAATGAGAGCGCCCATGCCGAGTATAAGACCGACCTTGGCTTGTTCTCGATTCCCATTCTTTTCTTCACTCCCGATGGCTCTCTGCCAGCCTCGCTGCGCAGCGACTGCATCGCGCAGCAGACCGATATCCTGCCCACCATTATGAGCTACCTTGGCTGCAATAAGCCATTTGTGGCCTGGGGCTGCGACTTGCTCACCACTCCGGCCGCGAGCACCTGGGCTGTGAACTACTTGAGTGGTATCTACCAGTATGTGAAGGGCGACTACCTGCTGCAATTCGACGGCACTTCCACAAAAGGCGTCTATGCCTATGGCTCCGATCCCTTGC
Organism: Bacteroidales bacterium; assembly: GCA_029219425.1. Taxonomy (GTDB): domain Bacteria; phylum Bacteroidota; class Bacteroidia; order Bacteroidales; family Muribaculaceae; genus CALZFJ01. Next base: position 3,402 of record JAQXTJ010000032.1, on the reverse strand, counting down.
TGCGCCACAACCTCTTGGGCAAGTGCCCCGAGCAGCACACCATGGAGCGCGAGCTGAAAGCCATAGTGCAGCAATACATGCAGCGCATGACCACCAACCGACTCACCATTCCCCACGCTGAGGAATGAAAAAAAAGGAAATAAGGGAGGGTGTGGCAAACGAGGCTTTTCCGCATTTGCCACACCCTCCCTTATTTTCGTGTGAACTCGTTCACAGTGGCCGGTGCCACTGCCGTGTGTTATTTCTGCTGCTTCTTGAGCAGGTCGCGAATTTCGGTGAGGAGCTTCTCCTCGGCCGAAGGCTCGGGGGCAGGTGCCGGAGCCGGCTTCTGCTCCTCCTTCTTGCGCGATAGCTTGCCGATGAGGCGGATGAGCAGGAACACCGAGAAGGCTATGATGAGGAAGTCGAAAGTCACCTGCAAGAAGTTGCCATAGTTGAGCGTAACTGCGTCGGCGGCCTCTTGGATGACAGTTCCGGCCTCGTCCTTGATTTCGGGCACGGCGTCTTTCATGGTGAATTTCAGGTCGGTGAAGTTGACGCCGCCCACGAGAAGTCCGATGGGAGGCATAATCACGTCGGCCACTACCGACGACACAATCTTGCCGAAAGCGCCACCAATGATTACACCGACAGCCATATCGAGCACGTTGCCCTTCATGGCGAAATTCTTGAAGTCGTTAAGGAATTTGTTTGCCATAATAATTATAGATATTTTTTGTTAAGTGATATTCTTCTTATTAGATGTTGAATTCCTTCTTCAGACGGTCAATGTAGTCGAGTTTCTCCCAGGTGAATAGCTCCACGGTGATGGTCTTGTTGCCCTCATATTTCGAGCGGAACTCCTTCACCACGGTGCGTGGAGCGCGGCCCACATGTCCGTAGGCGGCAGTTTCCTCATATATTGGGTTGCGGAGCTTCAGGCGGCGCTCAATGGCGTTGGGGCGCATGTCGAATATTTCGTTGAGCTTGGCGGCAATCTCGGCATCGCTCATGGCCACATGCGCAGTGCCGTAGGTGTTCACGCAGAGGCTCACCGGGCGAGCCACGCCAATGGCGTAGGCCACCTGCACCAGTACCTCGTCGGCAATGCCGGCAGCCACCACATTCTTGGCAATGTGGCGAGCGGCGTAGGCTGCCGAGCGATCGACCTTCGAGGGGTCCTTGCCCGAGAAAGCGCCGCCACCGTGAGCGCCCTTTCCGCCGTAGGTGTCGACGATAATCTTGCGTCCGGTGAGGCCCGTGTCGCCGTGCGGGCCGCCAATCACGAATTTTCCCGTGGGGTTCACATGTAGTATCAGCCGGTCGTCGATCAGCGCCTTTGTGCTGTCGGGGAGCTTGGCGATGACGCGCGGCAGCAGAATGTCGCGCACGTCGGTGTAGATGCGGTTGAGCATCTCGCGGTCGGCAGCGTCCTGTGCAGCCTGTGAGGCGTCGGCAGGGGCAACGAACTCATCGTGCTGTGTGCTTATCACAATGGTGTGTATGCGTACGGGGTGGTTGTGCTCATCGTATTCCACCGTAACCTGGCTCTTGGAGTCGGGGCGCAGGTAGGTCATCACCTTTCCCTCGCGGCGAATTGCGCTGAGCTCGCGCAGCAAGGCGTGGGAGAGGTCGAGCGAGAGGGGCATGTAGTTGGCGGTCTCATTGCAGGCATAGCCAAACATCATTCCCTGGTCGCCTGCGCCCTGGTCTTCGGCCACGGCACGCTCCACGCCACGGTTGATGTCCTGCGACTGCTCATGCAGGGCCGAGAGCACGCCACACGACTCGGCGTCGAACTTCAGCTCGCTGCGCGTGTAGCCAATGCGGCTAATCACGCCACGAGCCACTTCCATAAGGTCGATGTAGGCATCGCTCTTCACTTCACCTGCCACAATCACCTGTCCGGTGGTTACGAGGGTCTCGCATGCCACTTTCGACTGAGCGTCGTAGGCAAGGAAGCGGTCGAGAATTGCATCACTGATTTGGTCGGCCACCTTGTCGGGGTGACCCTCCGAAACTGATTCGGATGTGAATAAATAGTTCATCTTTTCCAATTTTTTTTGAAAGTGGAAAAAGCTTTAGCAACGGTCCTCAAAAATGTTGATTTCACTCCATCCTTCGTCGCCGGCACATTGGGAAAGCAGCTTGGAAAGCTACCCGGTGGCGACTGTCGCTCCGTGAGCACACACTTCTATGGAAAGAAGGAGACAGGAACGCAGTTTTAGCATTTTTTTATGTGGTTGCAAGCAGCCAAATTTTTCCACAAAGTTAATAAAACAGTTTATTGCGGGTGCAAAGTTACACACCCTCCTCCACACTACCAAATTTTGCAGTGAAAAAAATGAGCTTTTATGATGAATGTGTGTTTTCGGCAATGGTGGATTGTGATAAATAATGATAAAAATATGTAAATAAATATAATTTTAAGGAGGTAGATGAGGGTAGCTTATTAAATATGTTGTGAGTGTGGAGGATTATTGGTATATTTGCAGTGAGTTTTAAGGAAACTGAGATTCGGAGGGGGCTGGGTGGCTCCCTCGCTTTTTTTACCAACCGGGCATTGCCAAGGCGCGTGGCCCAAGACATTTAGGATAGATATGCTTGATAAGAATGAGATAATAAGTGTGGTGAATGAGGCCCTTGAGCAGAGCGATGCATTCCTTGTGGATGTGAGCGTGAGCGGCGACAACCGCGTGGTGGTGGAGATTGACAGCTTCACCTCGGTGAGCATCGACGACTGCGTTCGCCTCAACGACATGATAGAGGCACGCTTCGACCGCGATGTTGAGGACTATGAGCTTGAGGTGGGCTCGGCGGGTCTCACGTCGCCACTGAGGGTTAAGGCCCAGTATGACAAGAATGTGGGCAACCAGGTGGAAGTGCTCACGGCCGACGGGCGCAAGCTCAAGGGAGAGCTGCGCGAGGCCGGCGACGACACATTCACCGTGGTGGTGAGCCGCAAGGTGAAGCCCGAGGGTGCCAAGCGCCCGGTGATGGTAGATGAGGACGTGGTCCTGCGATACGATGAAATAAAATATACTAAATACTTAATAGAGTTTTAACAACCGACTATGGCAAAGAAAGATGAAACCATTGATATGGTGGATCGTTTTTCGGAATTCAAGGAGCTGAAAAACATCGACAAGACCACAATGATTAGCGTCTTGGAGGAATCGTTTCGCAGTGTCATCGCCAAGATGTTTGGCAGCGATGAAAACTTCGATGTGATTATGAACCCCGACAAAGGCGACTGCGAGATTTACCAGAACCTCGAAATCGTCCCCGACGGCGAGGTAGTTGACCCTGTGAAGCAAATCAGCATCACCGACGCTAAAAACGACCCCGATGATCCCGACCCCGACTGCGAGGTGGGCGAAGACCACACCAAGAAGATTGACTTCGCCAGCTTCGGACGCCGTG
>JAQXTJ010000031.1 GCA_029219425.1 Bacteroidales bacterium | reverse complement strand
TCGGAGCACAACACCTCGTTTGCCGTGAAGAACTGCGATGCCGATGTGGCCGTTGCTGTGCTAAAGGAGGAATTTGCTGTGGAACTCAGCACAGGCGACATCAGCGACATAACCCCCGAGCGCGACCTCGCCACAGTGGCTATTGTGGGTGAGAACATGAAGCAGACTCCCGGTATTGCCGGAAAGCTCTTCAACACACTGGGCCGCAACGGTATCAATGTGATTGCCTGCGCACAGGGCGCATCGGAGACCAACATCTCTTTCGTCATTAAGCTCGACCACTTGCGGAAAGCCCTCAATGTGATTCACGACAGTTTCTTTCTGTCCAACACTCAGGTGCTCAATCTCTTTGTGGTGGGTATTGGCAACGTCGGGCGCAACTTGCTCGAGCAGCTGCGCCTGCAACAGCAGAACCTGCTCGCCGAGAAAGCTCTGGAGCTTCGTGTGGTGGGAATAGCCAACTCTCGCAAGTGTATCTTCGACCGCGACGGCATCAACATAGAGAATTATTCTACGGCCCTCGAAGAATCTTCGCTCGATGCCACTCCCGAGAACATCTGCAATGAGATTGTAAAGATGAATATCTTCAACTCGGTTTTCGTTGACTGTACCGCAAGCGACAAGATTGCAGCTCTCTACAACACTTTGCTCGACCATAACGTGAACGTGGTGGCTGCCAACAAGATTGCCGCCTCATCGTCCTACGACAACTACAGCCTGCTTAAGCGCACCGCCCGCAAGCGCGATGTGAAATTCCTCTTCGAGACCAATGTGGGCGCCGGTCTGCCAATTATAGGCACCATCAATAATCTTATAAATTCGGGCGACAAAATCCTGAAGATTGAGGCCGTGCTATCGGGTACACTCAATTTCATCTTCAATGTGGTGAGCCGCAGCATACCCATCAGCCGCGCCATCGAAATGGCACGTGAGGAAGGCTACAGCGAACCCGACCCACGCATCGACCTGAGTGGAAGGGATGTGATAAGAAAACTTGTGATTCTTGCCCGCGAGGCTGGATATGCCGTGGAGCAGAGCGATGTGGAGAAGCACCTCTTCATTCCCGATGAGTGTTTCGATGGCGACGCCAGCGAGTTTATCAACAATGTGAAGCAGATAGATGCCGACTTTGAGCTGAAACGCCAGCGTGCCGAGCGCGACGACCTGCACTTCCGCTTCGTTGCCTCTCTTGAGAATGGCAAGGTGGCGGTGGGATTGCAGACGGTGTCGCGCAACCATCCGTTTTATTCCCTTGAGGGCAGCAACAATGTGATTCTCATCACCACCGACCGCTATAAGGAATACCCCATGGAAATCAAGGGCTATGGTGCCGGTGCCGTGGTGACTGCCGCAGGCGTGTTTGCCGACATCATCAGCATCGCAAATATCCGATAGTACTTCACAATTTTTTCACTGAAATGAAATACATTATCATACTCACCGATGGAATGGCCGATGAGCCTGTCGCCGAGCTGGGCGGATTGACGCCTCTTGAGGCTGCTCACACTCCCACCATCGACTTGCTGTGCAGCCGTGGTCGTTGCGGCACACTCTCAACCGTGCCACAGGGCTACGAGCCGGGCAGCGAGGTGGCGCACCTGTCGCTGCTTGGCTACGACTTGCCCACAGTGTTTGAGGGGCGTGGCTCGCTCGAAGCCGCGAGCATGGGCATCGGCATCGAGCCGGGCGAAGTGGCGATGCGCTGCAACATCATTTGCATTGAGAATGAGAAGATAAAGAACCACTCGGCAGGCCACATCACCGATTCCGAGGCTCGCGAGCTTATCGCATTCCTCAATGAGCGTCTGGCCGACGACCGCGTGCGCTTCTTCCCGGGCGTGTCCTACCGTCACTTGCTCAAGATTCGTGGCGGCGACAAGCGCGTGCACTTCACCCCACCTCACGATGTGCCGGGCACTCCCTTTGCCGAGGTTATGCCATGGGCCGAGTGCGACGAGGCGAAGCCCACTGCCGAGCTTATTTGTGACCTCATCAGACGCTCGCAGGAGATTCTTCCCTCCCACCCCGTTAATGTGAAGCGCGTGGCCGAGGGTAAAGACCCTGCCAACAGCATCTGGCCATGGTCGGCTGGCTACAAGCCGGCAATGCCCACACTGCGTGACACTTTCGGTATCGGTCGCGGTGCTGTGATTTCGGCTGTCGATCTCATTCGTGGCATTGGTATATATGCCGGGCTGGAGCCTATCATGGTCGAAGGCGCCACAGGGCTCTTCAACACCAACTATGCCGGAAAGGCTCAGGCTGCAATTGATGCCCTGGAAGGCGACTTCGACTTTGTGTTCCTTCACATCGAAGCTCCCGACGAAGCCGGGCATGAGGGCAACTTCGGGCTGAAAAAGCGCGTGATTGAGGACATCGACAGCAAGGTGTGCAAGCCTATTATGGATGCAGTGAGCCGCATGGACGAGCCTGTGACAATTGCTCTCCTCCCCGACCACCCTACCCCATGCCGCCTCCGCACTCACTCGGCTGCACCGGTGCCTTTCTTCATCTGTCGTCCTGGCGAAACTCCCGATGCCGTGGAGCACTTCAATGAGCGCACTGCCCGCGATGGCTCGCTTGGAGCTCTCTCCGATGCCGGATTTATTAATTTACTTCTTCGAAGAACCTTATAACTATTGATATTTATGGAATACTACAGTACGAACCACCAAACCCGCAACGTATCGCTCCGCGAGGCAGTAGTGAAAGGACTGGCCGCCGACCGTGGCTTGTTCATGCCCGAGCGTATCCCTCAGTTGCCCAAGGCTTTCTTCAAGAACATTGGCAACCTTTCACTTCAGGAGATATCCTATGCCGTGGCCAACACTCTCTTTGGCGAGGACATGGACTCTCAGGAGCTGAAAAACATCGTCTATGACACACTCAACTTCGACATTCCGCTCGTGCATGTGAATGGCGACATATATAGCCTTGAACTTTTCCATGGCCCGACTGCCGCTTTCAAGGACGTGGGCGCTCGCTTCATGGCCCGACTGCTCGGCTTCTTCACCCGCCGTGGCAACAACACCGGCAAGGTGAATGTGCTTGTGGCTACCTCGGGCGACACCGGCAGTGCCGTAGCCAATGGCTTCCTTGGTGTGGATGGTGTGCGCGTGTTTGTGCTCTACCCCGAGGGTAAAGTGAGCAAGATTCAGGAGGCACAATTCACCACCCTGGGGCAGAATATCACCGCTCTTGAGGTGAATGGCACTTTCGACGACTGCCAGCGACTGGTGAAGCAGGCATTCTTGGACGATGAGCTGAACTCAAAGATGAACCTGAGCAGCGCAAACTCCATCAATGTGGCTCGCTTCCTCCCGCAAATGTTCTACTACTTCTATGCCTATGCTCAGTTACAGCAGCGAAATCAGGCCGATAAGGACCTGGTGGTAGCCGTTCCGAGCGGCAACTTTGGCAACATCACCGCTGCCCTAATAGCCAAGCGCATGGGATTGCCAATCAAGCGTTTCATCGCTGCCAACAACCGCAACGACATCTTCTACCACTATCTGCTCACCGGCAAATATGAGCCTAAACCCTCGGTGGCTACTATCGCCAATGCTATGGACGTGGGCGACCCAAGCAACTTCGCCCGCGTGCTCGACCTCTACGGCCACTCTCACGAGAGCATTTGCAGCGAGATAAGTGGCTGTTCTTACACCGACGAGCAAATCAGCGACACTCTTGCCTATTGCTACAAGACCAATGGCTACCTGCTCGACCCACATGGCGCCGTGGCCTACCGCGCCCTCATGGAGCAGCTGAAGCCGGGCGAAACAGGCGTGTTTGCCGAAACAGCTCATCCTGCCAAGTTCAAGGACACCGTGGAGTCGATTATCGGCGACACCCTGCCTGTGCCTGAGCGGCTCGAAAAATTCATGCAAGGCAAGAAGCAGACTGTAAAGATGCCCTCGGGATTCACATCCTTCAAGAAATATCTCCTTGCTGCCTGTGATGATTGCAGATAATGGGGCGTGAAGGACAGAAACACTTGTTTATTCTGTCAGTTTCAGAAAATCGGATAGGCTGAAGTCGGCAAATGAATCTATGATTTTGTCGGCTTCAGTGTTTTTTATGGCTTCGGGGAATGTAGTAGGCAATGCCACTACTTTGGCTCCAGCTGCCTTGCCCGACTCCACGCCAAGCAGAGAGTCCTCAAACACCACGCACCGCTCAGGGCTGCATCCTATCATTCTGGCTCCTTTCTCGAAGCATTCGGGATGTGGCTTGGAGTGCTGCACCATCTCTCCCGATACGATTGCATCGAAGTAGCCGCGCAAGTGCGGGTGCTGTGCAAAGAGCCGTTGCAGCTTCATCTCGCCACTGCTTGTGACCATGGCACACGGCACGCCGGCAGCACGCAGTTCCCTAATGAAGCGTTCTGCCTCGGGAAAAATCTCGTAAGTCATTGTGTGCTCAAATTCGGCCAGAGCCTTCAGCACAGCCTCGTGCGCCACCGGGTCGGTGTAGTGGCTCATGATTGAGGCGAGGTTGGTGCCTTTTATCTTCACTGCAAAATTGGGTATGCCTGTGGGGTATTTCTGCTCAATATCCACCCAAAAACGGCTATACACGCCTTCGGTGTCGATTACCACTCCATCGAGGTCGAAAAGTGCTCCTGTTGGTTTCTTTTCCATGCTGTTTCCTTATCTTGTTTTCGTTTCGTGGCGCAAAATTAATGAATTATCGCCGATTTTCCGTAACTTTGTGCCGCATTAAGCACTATTTTTTCGATTATGGCAATTAAAGAACTCATGCTGCGGGTGAATCCCGCCACAGCTTACACCGAATCGCTCCTGCACCATCACATTGCGCAGCAAGAACATATTTCCGCCGGCGACATATCGCTCGTTAAGATTGTGAAGCGCTCTATCGACGCACGTCAGCGCCAGGTGATGGTGAACCTCAAGGTGCGCGTCTATCTCGGCGAGTTGCCGCAGAGTACATCGCTCATTACACCTATCGACTACAGGAGGGTGGATGGATGTCGCCAGGCGGTGGTGGTGGGTGCAGGCCCCGGCGGCCTTTTTGCCGCCTTGCGCCTCATTGAGCTTGGCATAAAGCCCATTGTGCTCGAGCGCGGAAAGGACGTGAATGAGCGCCGCAAGGACCTCGCCCGCATCTCACGCGAGGGAATTGTGGATGAAGATTCTAATTATTGATTCGGCGAGGGCGGCGCAGG
>JAQXTJ010000030.1 GCA_029219425.1 Bacteroidales bacterium | reverse complement strand
TAAATCGTTTGCTACATAATTAACCTCTCCCTCTGCATCTTATCTACTTGCGACATATTCCCCACCTCGCCCGTGAACTCCGTGCAAAGATGCTCCACGTTTCCCGCCACGCGCGAGTAGGTGTCGCTCGTGCTGTGCTTTATCCCGAGGTTGCCGAGAAGGGCCTCTATGTAGTCGGCCACAATGCGCTGCTCCTCTATTTCCTTCTCGCCCCAGGCTCCCCGTGTTCCGGCCGGGCGCGTTCCGGCAAGTGCCATGGTGTGAATCTGCCGGCCGGAGTACGACAGATAGCGCTCGGGCGAGGCGCCTATCCATGTGCCGGTCACTTCGGTATTGAAAACGAACACAAAGGCATTGGGATTAGCAGCCTCAAGACTCTCAAACACGCTCGCCCAGTCGGTGCCGCCACACTTCCCGCAGATGGTGCGCGAGAGCACCACCTTGTGCAGCTCGCCACGCCGCATGCGCTCTATGAGCGATGTGGCTTGCTCCATATATTGCTCTCGGGGCGTGGCTATGTTAGTTACCTCGTGCATGCTGCGCTGCGTGAGCGACGCGCTCGACAGCCGCAGGAACTTTGCAGCGTCGAATTGTGCCGAAATGTAGGTAGTTGGTGAGTCGGCACTCTCGCGGAAAGGGCGTATGTAGAAGCCCATGGGCGTGTGCTGGTCTATTATCTGCGCCCCAAAGTGCAGGTCCTTCTCTCCCGGCTGACGGTAGGCGAAGAAGTGCGACCCTGTGGCCAACGCCTTCCTCACTGCCTCAATCACGATGCTGTTGCTTGTGTTTTCGTTCATTGTGGTGCGCTTTGGTTATTCGGTCACTGTGCCTATCAGCTCAAATGGCATTGCGCCAGTGATTCTCACGTTGTAAAACTCTCCCGGCGTCAGCTTCGTCGTTTTCTCCACAAGCACCTCCGGATCCACCTCGGGCGAGTCGTATTCGGTGCGCCCCACATAGTAGTCGCTGTCCTCGCGATCCACAATCACCCTTAGCGTGCTCCCCACTTTTGCCTCGTTCAGCTCAAGGGCTATTTGCTCCTGTATCTCCATAATCTCGGCAAGTCGGGCTTCCTTCACATCCTGTGGTGTGTCGTCGGCATAGTTCTTTGCGGCGTAGGTGTCGTCTTCCTCACAGTAGGCAAAAGCACCCATGCGGTCGAAGCGGGCAGTGCGCACAAAGTCCTTCAGCTCCTCAAATTCAGCCTCACCCTCGCCGGGAAATCCCACCATGAGCGTGGTGCGTATGTGTATGCCCGGCACTTCGCGGCGAAGCCGCGCAAGCAGCTCCAGCGTTTGCTCCTTGGTGATATGGCGGCGCATGTTGGCAAGCACCTTGTCGCTGATGTGCTGCAAGGCTATGTCGAGATAGCTGCACACGTTGCTGTGGCGTGCCATCACAGGCAGTATTTCGTAAGGGAATTGTGTGGGATAGGCATAGTGAAGTCGTATCCACTCCACTCCCTCAATAGCGGCGAGACGCTCCACCAGCTCGGGCAGTGCCATGCGGCCATAGATGTCGGTGCCATACGACGACAAGTCCTGCGCAATCACGTTCAGTTCCTTCACGCCCTTGCTCACGAGCATCCGTGCCTCCTCCTCAAGTTGCTCCATGGGCACCGAGGTGTGGCGGCCGGTGATGAGCGGAATGGCACAGAAGGCGCAGAAGCGGTTGCATCCCTCCGAAATCTTCAAGTAGGCATAGTGCCTGGGCGTGGTGAGATGACGCTCAAATGGCTTCGTGGGTGGATAGGTGAGCTTCAGGTCATCTATAAGCTCATTCCAGTTGAATTTGCCATAGAACTTATCCACCTCGGGTATTTCCATCTTCAGGTCGGCAAAATAGCGCTCCGAGAGGCAGCCCATCACAAAGAGGTGCTTGATGCGGCGCTCGCGCTTGGCCTCCACATATTCCAGTATGGTGTTTATGGATTCCTCCTTGGCATCGCCAATAAAGCCACAAGTGTTAATCACCACCACCTCGCCACACACATGGTCCGAGTCGTGGGCCACCTCGTAGCCGCAATCCTCAAAGCGCTTAAGCAGCCTCTCCGAATCCACAAGGTTCTTCGAACAGCCCAGCGTGATCACGTCAATCCTATTTTTCTTCATAGTTTTCAAAGCCCCACCGGCCGGCTGTGTGGTGGCAGGGCAATAATATGCAATGTTTTCAACAAAAAATTGTATGCAATGGCTTATTTTCCGAAGAGCGACTTCACAAACTCCTCCTTGCGGAAGATTTGCAGGTCCTCCATTCCCTCGCCAAGCCCGATGTATTTCACCGGAATCTGGAACTGGTCGCTGATGCCTATCACCACACCGCCCTTGGCTGTGCCGTCGAGTTTGGTGATGGCCAGCTCATTCACTTCGGTGGCTGCCACAAATTGCTTCGCCTGCTCAAAGGCGTTCTGTCCTGTTGAGCCGTCGAGCACCAGCAGCACCTCATTGGGAGCATCGGGCAGCACCTTGCGCATCACATTCTTGATTTTGGTAAGCTCGTCCATCAGACCCTTCTTGTTGTGGAGTCGTCCGGCTGTGTCGATAATCACCACATCTGCACCCTGAGCCTTAGCCGACTGCACAGTGTCGAAAGCCACCGATGCCGGGTCGGAGCCCATCTGCTGCTTCACCACCGGCACGCCCACGCGCTCGCCCCAGATGTCGAGCTGCTCTACGGCGGCTGCACGGAAGGTGTCGGCCGCGCCAAGCACCACCTTGTTGCCAGCCTTCTTGAACTGGTAGGCAAGTTTTCCTATGGTTGTGGTCTTTCCCACTCCATTCACGCCCACCACCATTATCACGTATGGACGCTTCTCGGCTGGCACGGTGAAGTCGGTGCCCACTGCGGTGTTGTTTTCGGCAAGTAATTCAGTGATTTCCTCACACAGCAGGTCGTTCAGCTCGCCCGAACCCACATATTTGTCGCGGGCCACACGCTTCTGTATGCGGTCGAGTATCTTGAGAGTGGTGTCCACACCTATGTCGGACGTGATAAACACTTCCTCGAGATTGTCGAGAACGTCATCATCGATTTTCGATTTACCGGCTATGGCGCGAGTGATTTTGCTCCACACTCCCTGCTTTGTCTTCGACAAGCCCTTGTCGAGTGTTTCCTTTTTCTCTTTAGTGAAGAAACTGAATATACCCATAGAAATAATATCATTTTGCAGGCAGCCACTCAAAAGCAAAGCCGCCTAATTTTTGCAAAGATACAACAAAAAAACGAATTATCACGAAAAATGTTAAAAAATAGTGAATCCTTGCAGGCATAGTGCGACTGCCGGAAAAGTTCTCTATTTCCGTGCTGCCATAAAAATTTAGGATATTTATGTAGTGGCTGTCATCAAAATTGAGTACCTTTGCATCCTGAAATGTTTTGAAGCTATGAATGATAGAATTTTCCTTTCGTTTCCGCACCTCGGTGGCAACGAGATGCAATATATCAATGAGGCTTTCCGCGACAGTTGGGTGGTGCCTCTTGGGCCAAATGTCGATGAATTTGAGCGTCGCCTCGCAGCCTATCTCCATACCGCCGATGTGGTGGCTCTCAGCGCAGGCACAGCAGCCCTGCACCTTGGGCTGGTGGAGCTTGGCGTGAGTGCTGGCGATGAGGTGCTGTGCCAGTCGTTCACTTTCGCTGCAAGTGCCAATCCCGTGAAATATCAGGGCGCACGCCCGGTGTTTGTCGATAGCGAGCCCGACACGTGGAATATGTGTCCCGAGGCTCTTGAGCGTGCCATCACCGACCGCAAGCGCGTCACCGGACGCTATCCCAAGGCAATTGTGGTGGTGCACCTCTATGGCATGCCGGCAAAGATGGATGAGATTATGTCCATCGCTCGCCGCTATGGAATCCCGGTGCTCGAAGACGCTGCCGAGGCTCTCGGCTCGAGCTACAAGGGAACAATGTGCGGCACCATTGGCGACTTTGGCGCACTGAGCTTCAATGGCAACAAGATCATAACCACTTCGGGTGGTGGCGCGCTTATCTGCCCCAGCTCCGAGGCTGCATCTCACGTCAAGTTCCTGTCCACTCAGGCTCGTGAACCTCGTCCCTACTACTATCACAAGGAAATCGGCTACAACTACCGCCTTAGCAACATCTGCGCCGGAATAGGCTGCGGGCAGATGGAGGTGCTCGAGCAGCGCGTCGCTCGCCGGCGTGCCATCCACACACTCTATGCCCAGGGGCTGAAGGGGATTGACGGCATCTCCGTACACTGCGAGCCTACAGCCGATGCGATATCCAATCACTGGCTCACCACCATCCTCCTCGACGACAGCGTGCCTTACTCGCCCGAGGACCTGCGACTGGCTCTCGATGCCGCAGGCATTGAGTCGCGCCGACTGTGGCGACCCATGCACATGCAGCCCGTCTTTGCCGATGCCCCGTTCTATGGCGATGGATGCTCCGAGCACCTGTTCCAGCGAGGTCTGTGCCTGCCCAGCGGAAGCATACTCACCGACATCGACATAGCACGCGTGGTGGACACAATCACCAATTTCCACTCAAAGCACTGAGCCTCGGGCCATACGCCACAACTGGCACCAATCCCAAGCTCCTGAAACAATTTCAAAAGATTTATGGATACAATTAAACAGGGATATCAAGTTCTAATTT
>JAQXTJ010000029.1 GCA_029219425.1 Bacteroidales bacterium | reverse complement strand
CATAGAGCTGAAATACCTCAAGAGCAGCGCCACGCCCGAGCAGGCGGCAGCCGCCATAGCCCAGGCCCGCGCCCAGGTGAGCCGCTACGCCGCAACCGCCACAGTGGGCGAGAACACCGGTGCCACCACCCTCCACAAAGTAATTGTGGTGTATCGCGGCACCGAGATGCTCACCTGCGAGGAAGTCGTGAGCTGAAAAAATGATGGGGTAGTGGGGGAAATTGGGAAAAAAGATGTAACTTCGCAGAGAATTTTAGCGGCGGTGGATGGGTGCGCTCGTCCACAGCGTTTTTTGCAAAATAACGACTTTACTTATGAGCGTGATAATACTTGGAATTGAGTCGTCGTGCGACGATACGTCGGCGGCAGTGATAAAGGATGGTGTGCTGATGAGCAATGTGATTGCGAGCCAGAAGGTGCATGAGGCCTACGGCGGCGTGGTGCCAGAGCTGGCGTCGCGTGCGCACCAGCAGAACATAGTGCCGGTGGTGTCGGAGGCTATAAGGCAGGCCGGCATCGACAAGAGCGAGCTTAGTGCGATAGCGTTCACGCGCGGGCCGGGATTGCTTGGCTCGCTGCTGGTGGGCACTTCGTTTGCCAAGGGGCTTGCGCTGGCTCTTGGCATTCCGCTGCTCGATGTGAACCACCTGCACGGCCATGTGCTGTCGCACTTCGTGAAAGAGAGCGAGGACACTGAGGTACCTGAGTTTCCCTATCTGTGCCTGCTCATCTCGGGTGGAAACTCGCAGATAATCCGCGTGGATTCGCCTTACAAGATGGAGGTGCTTGGTCAGACGATTGACGACGCTGCCGGCGAGGCTTTCGACAAGTGCGCCAAGGTGATGGGCTTGCCCTATCCCGGAGGCCCCTACATCGACCGCTTAGCGGCCGAGGGCGATGCGAAGCGGTTCCGCTTCAGCAAGCCACACATTCCCGGCTACGACTACAGCTTCAGCGGGCTGAAGACGTCGTTCCTCTACACCCTGCGCGACGCTAAGGCCGAGAATCCCAATTTCATCGAGGAAAACAAGGCCGACCTTGCTGCGTCGCTGCAAAAGACGATTATCGACATCCTCATGGATAAGTTCTCCAAGGCCGTGAAGAGCACCGGCATTCGCACCATTGCCATTGGCGGAGGCGTGTCGGCCAACTCGGGCGTGCGCAATGCCGTGCAGCAATATGCCGACTGCCACAAGCTCAAGGCTTTCATTCCCAAGCGCCTTTTCACCACCGACAATGCAGCGATGGTGGCTGTGGCCGGCTACTTCAAATATCTCAACAAAGACTTTTGCGACATCTCACTGCCTCCTTTCGCGAGGGTGACGGTGTGATAAATTCACACTAATAATAGCTATGGAAGTATCGATTATCGCCATTGGCGATGAATTACTCATCGGGCAAGTGACCGACACCAACTCGGGGTGGATTGCCCGCCACCTCAGTCCGCTCGGGTGGAGCGTGAAGAGCGTGCGCGTGATAGGCGACGACAGCGAGGAGATTTTCCGAGCCATAGACGCTGCCTTTGCGCAGACCGACATTGTGCTCACCACCGGCGGCCTGGGTCCCACTAAGGACGACATCACCAAGCCCACGCTGTGCCGCTACTTTGGCGGTGAGCTGGTGCACAGCCCCGAGGTGGAGCAGAATGTGCTCGAGGTGCTTGCCAAGCGGCATCTCACCATAAATGCGCTCACAGCGGCGCAGGCTATGGTGCCGTCGAGCTGCCGTGTGATACAGAACCGGGTGGGCACTGCGCCCATCATGTGGTTTGAGAAAGAGGGGAAGGTGCTGGTGGCAATGCCGGGGGTTCCCTTCGAGACTGAGCAGATGATGGAGAGTGAGGTAATTCCGCAGCTCGTGAAGCGATTTGTGGTGAATGAGCACATCGAGCACCGCACCTTTGTGGTAATCGACTATATGGAGTCGCGCCTCGCGATGCGTCTTGAGGACTTTGAGCGGCAGATTCCGCCCTACATACATCTTGCCTACCTGCCCAAGCCCGGCATAATAAGGCTGCGCCTGAGCGGACAGCACCGCGACGCCGCACTGCTGTGTGCCGAGATGGACCGCCTCTCGGAGCTGTTGCGCGACACTCTTGGCAGCTCGATAGTGGCGAGCGAGGACAAGCCCATCGCCGCCATTGTGGGCGACATGCTGCGCGGCCGCGGACTAAGCCTCTCCACTGCCGAGAGCTGCACCGGAGGCAACGTGGCTCACGCCATAACCGCCATTGCCGGCAGCAGCGACTATTTCAACGGCTCGGTGGTGGCCTACAGCAACACCGTGAAGCAGGAGGTGCTGGGCGTTCCAGCTGATGTGCTTGCCGAGCACGGAGCGGTGAGCGAGCACACAGTGAGGGCGATGGCCGAGGGAGTGGCGCGGCTCATGCACACACAGTGTGCCATAGCCACCTCGGGAGTGGCCGGTCCGGGCGGAGGCACGCCCGAGAAGCCCGTGGGCACCGTGTGGGTGGCAGTGAAGTGTGGCGGCCGCATGGAGGCCGAGTGCTATCACCTGCCGGGCACACGCGACCGTGTAATCGACCGTGCTACCACCAATGTGCTGTGCAAGCTGCTGAAGCTGCTGCGCGATTGTGCGGTGGAGTGAGAAAAGTGCAAACAGAAGGCGTGAACTTGACGATATTTGGCGTTTCGAAACGAAATGTTTGTGTTTTCGCATAATGTAATTGAAATTTTATATCAAAATTTTGCAGAATTTGAAAATTCTCTCTATATTTGCCCCTGAAATCTTGAAGGGGCTTTATTTTTGCCCTCTTGAGATGGTTTACATAGGATGTAGGTAGAGAATACACAGCTAATATCTATGTCTGTTGCGAAAGCAAGGATGTGAAAAACGAAGATAATTAATTGGATAGCAAACATCAACGAAAGCTATATGAAATAAGAAAACTTAAAAACGAAAAAATATTAAAAACAACCAATTATAAACGTAAACTATTTATTAACATCTAATCATTTGTAACCAGTTATGATTAAGAATTATTTGAGTATTGGAGCAATAGGCCTAATCGCCGCTGCTGCCATGACTTCATGTTCCGACGAACAACAGTTTGTCGATTACAATGCACAGGCTCATAAGGTAGATGTTCAGGTTTTGCCTGCCGACCTTGCTAAAGTGCGCGACTATGTGCCTCTTTATGCAGTAATTGCACACCGCGGAAGTACATATTGGACTCCAGAAGAGACAGAGGCTTCTTGGCGTTGGGCCCGCGACATGGGTGCCGACTACCTTGAGTCGGATCTCCAGGCCACTAAAGATGGTGTGGTTCTCTCGCTGCACGATGACAACCTGAAGCGCACCACCAACATTCAGAGCGTATTCAGCGACCAGGTACCCGACATTCGCCGCGCGTTCTACCGCTCTCTTACCTACGAGGACGGAACTCCTTGTAACTTCTCGGAGGCTGATATCAACGAGCAGTATAACAACGACCTCGGCAACTACTACAGCTACTATCCCCGTAACTACTACTATGCAGAGCTTCTGATGCTCGATGCAGGTGCTTGGTTCAACGAGGACAACCTTGAGCAGGCTCGCGCAAGCTTTGCTTCGACCAACAATCCTCTTCAGGAGACTCTCGATGCATGGCGTGCCGACAAGAACGCACAGGTGGTTTACACCAACGGCCAGTATATCAGTGCACTTGCCGACCAGATTGCTTACGCTGAGGGTAAGAAGCTCAACCGAGACGCTCAGGGTCGCCGCATCCTCCCCTACCACGTGAAGAACTCACTCAAGGGCAAGACTCTCGTTGAGATTTGCTCGGCAGCTCCTTCTACCGAGGTTGAGGGCACTACTTGGACAGCTCAGGCTCGCTACATGGACTTCCTCGTGTATGACTTCAGCAACGCCTACGTTGCCGATGATAAGGATAGCGGCAACCGCCCCGGTATCTACATCGAGTTTAAGGAGAGCTGGGCACAGCCAAAGGACATGGAGGCTCGCGTTTACAAAGAACTCGACAAGTGGGGCTGGAACATCATCACCAAGCCCGAGGCAAACAACCAGTTCTACAAGGATGGCAAGGTTAACGTAGGTAACACCAACGGTAAGGTTATTCTCCAGTCGTTCTCGTTTGATGCAACTAACCGCGCATACCAGGTGTTCAAGGGTCGCGTACCATTCTGCTACCTCCTTTGGACTGACTATCCCGGTGACTATGCAACCGATATTAAGTATGACACTCCGACCGGTGTTGCAGCATTCATCAAGACTATGCAAGATCACGGTTGCCACATCATTGGCCCGGCTATCTCGGGTGCACCCAACAACTATCCTGAGATGAACTGCCCATGGCAGGCCTACATGGTTCGCCGCGCAGGTATGATCAACCACCCCTATTCGTTCGACTCACAGGCTCAGATTACTAAGTACATGGGCTACTGGAACTACGGCTTGGATACTGAATTCGACGACCTCATGAAGGTTACAATCAAAAAGACTCCTTACAGCGTGTTCCCGGGCGAGAGCCAGACATGGCCTATCTACATGGACGGCTGCTTCACAAACCACACTGAGATGAACCTCCAGTATATGATTGACAACGGTATGCGCTGCAACGCCAACCTGCCCAACCCCTTCCACCCGGGTCAGAACTTCGACAACAGCCAGGCTCCTTCGACCGTGCCTAACGCCGTTGAACTGCTTAACCAACTTGGATATTAATGCCTAAGCCACGAGCAAACAAACGAACGAACAGAATTGTTATAAAATAAAAAACAGATAAAGTGATGAAAAGCTATAAATATATCATTATGTCGGCTCTGGCTGCATTCACACTCTCAGCCACAGCACAGGATTTCGACACCGATCCTACACTCAATATCGACAATAAGGAGAAGCAGGTGAAATTCACCGTAGGAGCACGCTTTATGGCCGATGCAGCCTACTATCACACCGATTTCACACCGCTGCAGAGCGGCGCTTCGATTACCGATGCCCGCATTCGCACCAGCATGAGCTATGGTGAGAACTGGTACTTCTATGCCGACTTCGGCTTTGGTGGTGGCAAGTTCTCGCAGAAGAACATCTTCTTGCAGTATGCAACCAAGGACGCTAACGACGGCGTTCACGCTATCAAGGTGGGTTACTACAACGACCCCGCCGGCTCGATGGCACGCCAGACTTCGCTGGGCAGCTACCACTTCATCAGCCGCGCCGGTATGAGCAACGCAATCGGCGCAGGCCGTGCTCTTGGTGTTACCTACAAGTATTCGACCAACAACCTCTTCCTCTATCAAGGCGTGTTCACCGAGAACCAGTACAACAAGATTGAGGCCGGCTTCAACGGCGCAACTCTTGCAGGTCGCTGGCTCTATCGCTCGGTAGGCGACGATGCTAACTGGCATGCCGGTGTGAGCGCTCGCTGGGCACACCTCGGTGGTGGCGAGACAGTAACCACTAAGGGTTCTTCGGTTCTGAAGAAGACTTTCAGCATGGGTCAGTCGCTTGAGACTTATGTGGATGAGGATGAGCAGTTCCTTAGCTGTGACCTTCCTTGGGCCAACAACGTTACCGACCTCGGCGCTGAGGCTCTCTATCACAACGATAACTTCTTCGTACGCGCTGAGTACAAGCATCGCATCGTAACAAAGAAGCGCGACTCCTACAAGATTTTCATCGCCAGCCAGGACAACATCGACGGTTGGGGTGGCATCGAATGGTGGGAGAACGCCAACAAGCTCAAGACCAACCACTTCAATGGCGCATACGTTGAGGCAGGTTACAAGATCTTCGGTAACCCCTACAAGTATGACAAGCACAATGCAGTGCTTGGCGGCCTCGATGGTAAGGCTCTTGAGGTAGTGGCTCGCTTCAACTACACTGCACTCAACAACAAGACTGAGGGTGAGTACTTCAATGCCGGTCGTGGTCACTACTATGCAGCTGGTTGGATGGAAGACTGGCCAGGCACAGGTGCTACTTCGGTAGGTGGTGGCGACGTTTACTCCACTACACTTGGTGTGAACTACTCGTTCAACAAGTATGCTCAGGTTATGCTCAACTACACTTGGCACAAGCTTGAGAAGGACTTCTTGCCCTACGACAAGAACTTCCACCAGGTACAGGCCCGCGTGCAGTTCACATTCTAAGCCGAAACGATAGCTGAATCAACAATAACAATGGCGGAGTGTCGCTCACAAGCGACACCCCGCCATTGCTTTGAGGCAGAATAGTAAGCATCCCGACAACAGCTGTGGTTTCCCACCTGAGATTGAGATGTGGGGCCGAGTGGGGGAGCATAATTGCGTATCTACGACACGCTGCTGTTAACGAATAATAATAGATGGTGTATCAAATTTTAGGATACACTTACCCTGTGTGTTCAAATCGTTGTATGGAGTCGTGGGAGCTTTTGTGGGGTGAGGTTATTCCTTGGGGAGAGCATTCACTTGCTCCACCAGGCGGAGGGTTACAGGGTCGAGGGGAGGGACGTTGGCCGGGAGGTGGATTTCGGTGGCGGGGATCGTTTTCCTCTCTTTATGAGCCTGCTTGCACTCTTCAAGGGTGAGGTACTCGAAATCTACAGGGTAGGCCTCAACGCGCAGTTTCAGGTCAATAGGCTGTTTTGTGTTGAATATTGCTTTGAACATCTTTCCGCGAAGCACAGCACGCACCGAGAAGCCCATCTGGAAGAGATCGTGAGTATGATATTTTGAGGTGCCGTTGCGATAGTAGTTAGCAGTCATGTATAGCTCGTTTATATCGCAGGTGAAACCCAATAGTTTCAGAGAGTTAGGCGAATACATGTGATTTTCTTCGTTTGCAAGACCATCTATATTGACGCTGAAGGTGGAGGGGGTCTTGCGCATCTCTCTCATCATCTTTTTGTTGTAGGTGGTATCCCTGCCGGTTTCGCGATTGACAAGCTCATCGGGTTCCTGAAATTCATTTGGGGGAAATTTCAGAATCGGCGCAATGAAAAAGTTGTGATTCTTGCTGTCGAGACTGTCGGGGGAGCCGTCGCAGTGAATAATGCGGTTATATGTTTTCGTTGTGAGCGTGCGAGGACTATTCCAGCCCTTGAAACCTTTGGATTGGGGGCGCAATGGCAGAACCACATCGGCCATGCCCTCAGAGAAAGAGATAGTGGTGTCCTTGTCGGTGATTAGGGTTGCATATTCGCGCATATAGCAGATTACGCGCACACCGTCGCGGTCGGCGGTGACTGAGGCCTCGGGGAGGCTGTAGGTGCAGAAGTCCATTAGTATCACATCGTCGGCAGCACTGCGAGCTTCGGCGTTGGTATAACCAACGCAGCGAATTGACAGAGGGAATCTGGTGGTGGCATCAGTGGCAAAGTTGCCTTTCTCATCGGTAATGCCGAGAATTGCACCTCGAGCGTCGAACACGGATGCTGCCACCACAGGGTCGCCGCTGGAGGCATCGACCACGGTAAAGGCTTTGATGCTGATGGTGGTGCAGATGCACGCGAGTAGAATAGCAGAAATACGTTTCATAATTGTTTGGAAGTTAACAGATTCAAAAATTTTTATGTTTTCAAAGAACACTCAAGGTTCATTGCTCAAATCTCAGTGTGCCTTGAAGTAGGCGCGGGCTTCTCGCTTCACTTTGGGGGCGAGGATGAAGATAGCGATCATATTTGGCAGTGCCATGAAGGCAAAGGCGAGGTCGATGATGCTCACAGTGACGCCGAGCGACACCACGCTGGCTGCAATGGTGGTGGCAACGTAGAAGTAGCGATACTTCTGCGCGTGCTGCGGGCCGAAGAGGTAGCTTGTGGCCATGGTGCCATACCATGAATAGGAGAACATGGTGGAGAATGCGAAGATTGTCACCACAAACTCCAGCAGATACTTGCCGGCGTAGGGGATAAGCGCATCGAATGAATTAAGCGCGATAGAGAGTCCCTGAACACCATCAACATTGTACAATCCCGCCATAATCATAGGAATTGCCGAGAGCGTGCACACAAAGCCCGAGTCGATGATGGGGCCAAGCATTGCCACGAGTCCCTCGCGCACCGGCTCGGCATTCATTGAGGCACCGTGCATCATACCGGCAGTGCCCACCCCAGCCTCATTGACAAACATTGCACGCCGTGCGCCTGTGATAGCCACGCCTGCCATTGCACCAAAACCAGCCTCCCAGCAGAAAGCTCCCTTGATGATTGCCTCGACCACGGCCGGCAGGCGGTCGGCATAAGCGATGATGATGCCAAACACCATAAGGAAGTAGAAACCCACCATGAAAGGCACAATGCGCGTGGCCACGGCAGTGATGCGCGTGAGTCCGCCGAATACAACGTAGGACACGATGCCGCCAATAGCCAGGCCGATGATGAGGCGCGTGGTGAAGCCGGTGGCGATGCCGAGCGGCGCGATGCACACCTGGCAGATGGAGTCGGTGAGCTGGTTGGCCTGCATGAGCACAAGGCAGCCCACCAGGGTGGCTGCGCTGAAGAGGATGGCAAGAGGCTTCAGGCGCGGCGAAATGCCATTCACTATCACATGCATAGGTCCACCCTGCGCCACGCCATTGCCGTCCTTTCCCTTATACATGATGGATAGCGTGCCCTCGAAGAACTTAGTGGCCATTCCGAGGATTGCGCTCACCCACATCCAGAAGATTGCGCCCGGGCCGCCCACACACAGGGCTATTGCCACGCCGGCGATGTTGCCCATGCCCACGGTGGAGCTTATGGTGGTCATCAGAGCCTGAAAAGAGCTCACGCTGCCCTCTCCACGGTGCTTCATGCGGAGCGAATTAAGTGCCATGCCGAAACGCCGCAGCGGAATTGCGCCCGAGTAGATGAACAGGAACAAGCCTCCGCCAATGAGGAGGATGAAAAGAGGGTAGCCGCAAACGATGTCGGTGATGTGCTGAATCCAGTAGCCAATATCCATAGAAAATGCAGTGTGATTGTGAAATTACGGCTGCAAAGGTACGGAAAAATTGCGAAGAATCGTCCCAGCGCGAGGCAGAAAATTACAAAAGAGATGAAAAGCCCCACTTCATTCATTTAGTCGTCTTGCGTCGGCGGCTGTCCGAGGAAAGCTCATGAAACAAATCACGGTATATTGACCCAAATATCGCCTCCGAACGCCTCTTGTTGCCATCAGCCAGAGTGCTACTACTATTTTGAAGGTTATGCCAATGAAGGCCCAGCTTGTGTGCTTTGGCGAGTGATGATGCTTGAGATTTGTGGCAAAAGCAAAATAACCATAAATGGCAAAATCCCACAAATTGAATCAGACCAAACCTTTTACCCACTTAAAATTTTTTCGGACGTTGGTGAAAACATTGGTGAAAATGGGGTATTTAGTGTGAAAAATGAGAATTTGTTGCAAAAGATTGGTGCGAAATTGCTAAATTTCCTCTAAGAAAGTATAAGACCGATACTATCTTTGTGAGTGAAAAATAGCGTCTATCCATTTATAGGGGAGTAAAATCACACGAATGGTCAACTCATCGTAGGATGAGCAGAT
>JAQXTJ010000028.1 GCA_029219425.1 Bacteroidales bacterium | reverse complement strand
ACCGGGCGTAAAAAATCTCTTTTTTATGTACCTTTGCAATAACCAAGAATGAACGATGTGACTATGGAGAAATCAAAACCTGCCGAGAGAGTGGTATTTGTGGATTATATCCGCGTTGTCGCGTGTCTGCTGGTGATGTTGGTGCACGCCAGTGAGAATTTCTATGGCGCCGACTCCTCGGGCCTCGCCGGCTCGGTGTCGATGCTCGCCAATGAGAGCAACCGCTTCTGGGTGGCTTTCTACGACGGCTTCATGGGGCGCATCAGCGTGCCGCTGTTCATGATTGTGTCGGCCTTCCTGCTCGTGCCGATGAAGCCCGGCCTGACTATGGGGCAATTCTACCGCCGCCGCTTCATGCGCATTCTGCCGCCTTTCATATTCTTCATGGTGGCCTATTCGCTGCTTCCTCTCGCCTGGGGCGGAATGACGTGGGAGCAGTCGCTTGCCGACCTCAAGAACATAGCCTTCAATTTCCCGTCGATGGCAGGGCACTTGTGGTTCATGTATCCGCTCATCAGCCTCTACATAATCATCCCGGTGGTGTCGCCGTGGCTTGAGCGTGCGTCGGCACGCGACGAGCGCATCTTTCTGGGCTTCTTTGCCACCTCCACGCTCATTCCGTGGCTACACCTCTTCGTGAGTCCCGAGCTGTGGGGCGAGTGTTTCTGGAACCGCTACAGCATGCTGTGGTATTGCTCGGGCTATCTTGGCTACCTTGTGCTGGCCCACTACATCCGCGTCCACATAAAGTGGGACCGTGCAAGGCGCCTGCGCATCGGCGCTCTCTGCTTCCTCACAGGAGCAGCCTTCACCGGATGGTCGTTCTGGTGGAAAGGCGTGCCGGGAGAGGTTATCCACACCCCGCTGCTCGAGTGGTCGTGGGAGTTCTGCACTCCCAATGTGCTCCTTGCGTCGTTCGGCGCATTCCTCCTGTTCTCGTGCATCGAGAGGCCTGCGGCCCCGCGCTTCATTTCCGAGATTTCACGGCTGTCGTTTGGAATGTATCTCATGCACATGTTCTTCCTGCAACCCATTGCCAGTGCAATCGTAGCCGGCAATCAGGCCAGTCCGCTGCTGCCGGTGTGGATTGCCGTGCCATGCATAGCCATTGCCACCTATGCCTGTTGCCTGGTCGCCACCAAGTTGCTGTCGCTGCTGCCGGGCAGCAAGTACACCGTGGGGTGCTGATGGTTTTGGTGGTCACACATAGAAAACTCTTATATGAATCAAGACAACAATAGATTACACTTTCACCGCCTCACGTTCAATTCATTGCCACTTGTGCTGCCCTATCTGCGCAGCTCGGGCAGCCGCTCCTGCGACTACACCGTGGGCGGAATCTACCAGTGGATTGACTACTTCAAGTATCACTATTGCATCTACCACGACACCCTGCTCATTAAGGGCGTGGCCGAGGACGACGTGAAACGCACGGCATTCTCCCTCCCTCTCGGCGCGATGCCCATTGCAGAGGTCGTGGAGGTGCTCAGAAAATATTGCAGTGCCGAGGGCATCACCCTCGAGTTTTCGGCTGTCACCGAGGAGCGCATCCACGATTTCCAGGCCCTCAGTCCCACTGCAATCACCGAGCTGACACAATGGAGCGACTACATCTACAGTGCCGACAAGCTCGCCACATTTGCCGGCAACAAAATGAAGCGCAAGCGCAACCATGTGAATAAGTTCATCGCCACCTATCCCAATCACCACATCGAGCCTATCGGCAACGGCAACCTGCCTCGGGTGAAGGAGTTCTTCCACCGACTGTGCCTTGAGAAAACCGACAATGGGATGGCCGGCTATGAGCGCAACCAGACGCGCCGCGTGCTTCACGACTTTGCGCACTATCAGGGCATCTTCGAGGGCATCGCACTCTTTGTTGGCGATGAAGTGGCGGCTTTTGCCATTGGCGAGGTCACCGGCTCCACCCTGCATGTGCATATCGAGAAAACCGACCACAGTTTCGACGGAGCCAACGAATTTATTGCTCAGTCGATGGTGAGGCACATAGCGGCATCTCACCACATCGACATGGTGAACCGCGAGGACGATGCCGGCGACCCGGGCCTCCGGCAGTCGAAGTTGTCCTATTGTCCCGACCTGATATTGCGTAAATTCAACGTGATATTCTAAAATCTTCATAAGTAGGTTCTGCAAAAATTTATTAACCGGCATTTTTTTCTATGCGATTATTGCTGTGCGTGTCGGCCTTTTTTATAACTTTGCATAAAATGAATTGTCGCGCCATGCATGGCGACATCCTTTCGCAAGCAGTGCGCCAGAATTCTATTCAACCCAAATAAACTAAAACAAAACATTAACATAAAAAACTGAACAGAAACATGAGCAAACCCTATGTTATCGGAATTGATATGGGCGGAACCAACACAGTGTTTGGTATCGTAGATGCCCGTGGCACAGTGATTGCCAGCAATTCCATCAAGACTGCTAAGCACAGCGACATCAACGACTACATTGATGAACTCTATGATGAAATCAACCGCCTCATCGTGGCCAACGACGCTGTGGATAAAATCCACGGTATCGGCATTGGCGCACCGAACGCCAACTATTTCACCGGCCGCATCGAGGGTGGCGTGAACCTGCCCTGGCCCTCGCCAATACCTCTTGCCGAGCTCGTTAGCAACAAATTCGGAATCCCTGTGGCCATCACCAACGATGCCAACGCCGCCGCTATCGGTGAGATGACCTATGGCGTGGCTCGTGGCCTGAAGGATTTCATCATGATTACACTGGGTAC
The DNA here is from genome assembly GCA_029219425.1 of Bacteroidales bacterium. Lineage (GTDB taxonomy): Bacteria > Bacteroidota > Bacteroidia > Bacteroidales > Muribaculaceae > CALZFJ01. The sequence goes on along the minus strand of JAQXTJ010000028.1, from coordinate 789 downwards.
CGGTGTGGGAAGCGGTATCGTAGTCAACGGACAGATGGTTTACGGTCACGACGGTTTCGCCGGTGAGCTTGGCCACGTTATCGTGAAGCGCACCAATGGCCGCATGTGCGGCTGCGGTCGCACAGGCTGCCTCGAGACCTATTGCTCTGCCACCGGTGTGGCTCGCACTGCCCGCGAGTTCCTCGAGATTCGCAGCGAGCCGTCTTTGCTCCGCAATCTCCAGATCGACGAGATTACCTCCAAGGATGTGTATGACGCAGCCATTCAGGGCGATGCTCTTGCAAAGGAAATATTCGAATACACAGGCAAGATTCTTGGCGAGGCTCTCGCCGACTTCGTGGTGTTCTCAAGCCCCGAGGCATTCGTGCTCTTCGGCGGTCTCACCAAGGCAGGCGACCTCATCATGAAGCCCGTGAAAGAGGCTCTCGAGAAGAACATTCTCTCCATCTACCGCGGAAAGGTGCGCGTGCTCATCTCAGAGCTCAAGGAGAGCGACGCTGCTGTGCTCGGAGCCAGCGCACTTGGCTGGGAAGTGAAGGCCAACGCCTGACAACAGAGTGCGATAACTCTACACCGGGAGACACACACACTATCTCATTATAACAAACAACACAGGCTGCAAGTTGCTTTTGGCGCTTGCAGCCTGTGTTGCTGTACGCTCGGCATGAGCATTGTCTAACGGGTGCAAGTCCCTAAGCCACCCTAATAGCGGGAAGGCTATAGCCCAAGGCAAGGGTGTCCATCGCGAGGTGGAATCTGAAGGAAGCCGGCGGCAAACATCTGACCCAA
>JAQXTJ010000027.1 GCA_029219425.1 Bacteroidales bacterium | reverse complement strand
TATTTTCCAATTTTGACACACCCGTTTTTTTGTCTTTTATCTACAGCCTTGTGCTTGTGCGCACCCGCTTTATCCATCTCACGAAGGCTATGCCGGTGGCTGCCACTGCGGCGGCTCCTATGGGATAGCCCACCGTGGCTGGCTGCGCAAAGCCCTCGGGCGCCATCACTATGTAGGTGCTGCACACCGCCGTCATGAAGAGTGCCGGCAGCAGCGTCACAAGGTAGTTCTTGCGCTCCTGCACAAGATACACCGTGATTGCCCACAGCGCAAACACCGCCAGGGTCTGGTTGCACCACGCAAAGTAGCGCCATATCGTCTTGAATCCCTGTGCGTCGTTGAGGCTGTACACCAGCACCAGCAGCGTCACTACAAATATGGGCACGCTCACCATCACGCGGCGCACCGCGCTGTGCTGCCCTATCTTGAAGAAGTCGGCCACAATGAGGCGTGCCGAGCGCAGGGCCGTGTCGCCGCTCGAAATCGATGCCACCACAATGCCCAGAGTGGCAATGGTGCCGCCTATCGTGCCAAGCCACTCATTGGATATTCCAAACGCCACTGCGGCGGCGGTGAGTGCCTTGCCGTCGGGGGCGAGGATGCCATTGTCGTGGTAGAACACCGTGGCGGCAGCAGCCCACACCAGCGCCACTATGCCCTCGGTGACCATCGCCCCATAGAACACCGGCCTTGCCAGGCGCTCATTGCCCATGCAGCGTGCCATGAGTGGCGACTGCGTGGCGTGGAAGCCGCTTATTGCTCCGCACGCTATCGAGATGAAAAGCATCGGGAATATGGGCGCAGGGTCGTATTTTGTGCCAAATCCCTCCCACATTTCGGGCAGGTCGGGGCATTTCACATAGAGCATCACCATAATGCCCAGTGCCATAAAGAGCAGCGTGGCTGCAAACAGCGGATACACCTTGCCTATTATCTTGTCGATGGGAAGCATCGTGGCAAGCACATAGTAGAGAAATATCGCCACAATCCACGTCATCACACTCACATAGCCATCGGTCATGCGGCCAAGTATGTCGGCCGGGCCTTCCACCCACACCGCCGCCACAAGAATGAGCAGCGCAATGGTGAACACGCACATCACCTTCTGCACACCGCTCCCCAGGAAGCGTCCCACAATCTGTGGCAGGCTCTCACCCTGGTGGCGCATGGAGATGGAGCCAACGAAGAAGTCGTGCACTGCTCCGCCAAAAATCGTGCCCAGCACAATCCACAGATAGGCTCCCGTGCCAAATTGTGCGCCCATTATCGCTCCGAATATCGGGCCTAAGCCGGCAATGTTGAGAAACTGAATCATGAAGAGCTTCCACGAGGGAAGCACGATGTAATCCACTCCGTCGGCCATCGTCACGGCCGGGGTGGGTCGGTTGTCGGGGCCGAAGATGCGGTTAATGAACCGCCCGTAAATCATGTAGCCCGCAATGAGTGCCAATAAGGCAATAGTGAAAGTAATCATCAGTATAGTAGTTTTTAAGTGTTGAGCCACGAGGCTTTATTCTTTGGCAAAATTAGCAAATTTTATTCAATCGGGCATTATCGGCCACGAAAAAAGAACTCTACCCACTCACACTGCCATATTCGCGCTCGGCGACCACAGCATGGCAACGTCGTCGTGGATGTAGCCTCACTGCAAAAATAATATCAATCGAAGCCCCTTATGGTATCGAAATGAAAACCATCGCCCACGCGCATCCCCCGGCTCTCCCTGTCTCCCTTTTCGCCTCATCACGTCATTGCCGCGTTCCATTCGGCCGGAAGGGTGTCGAGCAGCGACGTGGCAAAGCTGTAACTCCCATCCTTCGGCCTGACCACGCACCTGGCCTTAAGCACCGTGGGCCTCACTCCATCAGGAACGGGATAGAGCCGCAGCTCTCTTTCTCCGGCTATCGCCACGGGATGCTGCAACGTGCCTCTGAGCCACTCCACGGACTGCCGCTTGTGGGCTGCCGACCCCTCGCTGTGGAACTCAGTGGCATCGCTCTCCCAGCCGCTTATCCTCACGGCAAGTGGCCTCACACAACGTTCCGGCAGCGTCACCACAGCCGCACCTGTGCCTTCCACGGCCACAGTGCAGTCGGTGCTAACATCCTCCACCGGCAGCAAGTGGGGCGGCGCAGTGAGCAGCAGCCCGGCATACCACGCTCGCAGCTGCACCACCAAAAGCTCATCGAGTTCCACATCGTCATCACGCTCAAGGTAGCAGTCGCGCCTCGGAGTGGTGTATCCGCATTTTAGTTTCCACAGGTCAATCATCTCCTTCTCGGTCACACTCATCATCATTGCTTCGCATTTCATGGCATTGTCCTCCTATTCTTTTCTTGTTGTCCTATTTGTCGATTTCGCCAGGTCTGGAGCGGCATCTCGTGCAGCTCTCCACGGCTCTCGGCTGCAAAGGTAGAAAATCGGCCGACCTTTTTTATCACCAAAAAAGGACGGCCGCAAAAGTGTGCATCAATCTTTTCTACCTAATAAACTAACTACCAAACATAAACAAACTCAGAACACAATCCTCATTTTTCAAATTGTGTGTGTGCGCCTCTCTATTTATTAACCGTCACAAAATTAATTCTCATAAGTTTCATCTCCAAGCATTTGGCGCTTCAGTGCAATATTCTGCTAAAATAATACCACATTGCACCCTCCCGGAGCTCTTCAACCACAAAAAAACACCCGGGGACATGCCGCTGGAGGCACACCCTCGGGTTGTTGTTGTCCGTGCAGCTTGCATGGCTGCTGCGCGTTATTTCACTCCCAGGTCCTTCATGGTGCGGGGCTCTGGAGTGCGTGGCAGTGGCTTGTAGTTCTTCAGCTCCTCGAGGATTACCTCAATAGCCTTGTTGAGCTGCTCGTCGATGCCGGCCTGCTCCTTTATGGGGTCGTTGTCGATGAGGATGTCGGGGTCAACGCCGTGGTTCTCCACAATCCACTTGCCGGTGGCGGCGTCGTAGTTGGTGAAGAATGGTATGCGAATGTCGGTGCCGTCGATGTAGGGCAGCGACGATGTGATTCCCACAATTCCGCCCCACGAGCGGGTGCCAATCACCTTGCCCAGCTTCACGGCCTTGAAGCTCCAAGGGAAGAGGTCGCCGTCGCTGGCCGAGTATTTGCTCACGAGGAGCACTTTCGGGCCGTAGGCAGTGCCCTCGGGAATAAGTCCGTTCTGCTTCGAGTTGCGGTACATGGTCATGCGGTAGGGCTTGCGCATGAGTCGCTCCAGGAGCATGGGCGACACGTTGCCGCCGCCATTGCCGCGGTCGTCGATGATAAGAGCCTCCTTGTCGAGCTGTGGATAGTAGTAGCGGCAGAACTCATTCAGTCCCTCCGGGCCCATGTCGGGCACATAGATGTAGCCCACGCGGCCGTTGGTGGCACGTTCCACGGTGGCAATGTTCTTCTGCACCCACTCGTAGTGGTAGAGCGGATACTCATCGGCAATGGGCTGCACCACGATGTTGCGTGCGCCGGTGGTGCTTGGAGTGGAGTTCACGGTAAGTTCGGTGGGCACCCCGGCCTTGCCTTCGAGCAGGGCGTAGATGTTCTTCACCTCGGTGGCTGGCACGCCATCCACGGCGATGATATAGTCGCCCTCCTTCACATTGAGGCCAATCTCGGCCAGCGGCGACTGGAGCTCGGGGCTATAGGGAGCACCCTTGAGGATATGGTCGATGCGGAAGCAGCCACTCTCGTGAGCGCTGATTTCGGCTCCGAGCATGCCCGTCTGCACCACATCGATTCCCTTGAAGTCGCCCGGATCAACGTATGCGTGGCCGCAGGCGAGTTCGCCAATCAGTCCGCCAATCACATAGCTGAGGTCCTGGCGGCACTTCACGAATGGGAGCAGGGCGGCATATTTGTCGTGCATCTTCTTCCAGTCAACGCCGTGCATGTTCTCAAGGTAGAAGCCATCGCGGTAGGCGCGCCATGCCTCATCGTATATCTGAGCCCACTCCTCCGAGTAGTTGATGCTCACGGTGAGGTTGTCGAGGTTCACCTGCTTGTCGGTCGAAGCCTTGTCGGCAGGAAAATCCATCACATAGAATTTGCGGCCCGGGGTGAGCCACGCAGCCTTCTTGCCATTGGCAGCCACCAAGAGGTGACCCGAGCCGAACGACTCGCTCTTCTGCTTCTCGAAGTCGAATACCGACACTGCCATGCCATTGCCATACCACAGTTTCTTGCCGTTGCAATAGAAGTTGCCATAGTTTCCGCTGGCAAGAGGCAGCTTTATGATACGCTCGCCTATGCCCTCGGGGTCGATAACGGTGGCGTTATCATCGGCGGTGGCAGTCTTGGCTTTCTTGTCGGCTTTCTTCTTGTCGGTCTTCTTAGGCTCATCGGCCTTGGGAGCCTCCACAGTCACCTTGTCGTCTTTTTCGAGGAAAGGCGAGGGAGTGTCCTTCGCGAGCAGAGCGACATACACGCCCTCCATATTGGTGTAGGCGTGGTTCCACTCGGTGTAGCTGTAGATGGGGTTGAAGTCGCGAGCCGAGGCAAAGATGAGATACTTGCCATCGGTGCTGAAGGCAGGTGCCGAAGAGTCATACCAGTCCTCGGTCACGGCATATTCCTTGCCGGCACGCAGGTCGTAGAGATACACCACATTCATATTGTTGCGGGCAGGACGGGTATAGGTAATCCAGCGGCTGTCGGGCGAGAAATTCACGCCGTAGAAGCGGCCGATGGTGTCCTCGGCGATGAGCTGCTTCTTGGCGGTGGCCACATCGAGGCTGTAAAGGCGGTTCTTGCGGTCGCCATACACTATGGTCTTGCCGTCAGGGCTTGGCTCATAGAAGTGGATATAAGTGTCGTTGCCGCTGGTGAGCTGTCGGGCGGCTGTGCCGTCGACATTGCGGGTCCACAGCTCGGTCTCGCCGGTGGCGTCGCTCACATAGAACACGCTCTTGCCATCGGCGCTCCACTCGGGCAGACGGTCGTGCACGCCCGCCGTGCGGGTGAGGTTGCGCGTCACGCCCCTCTCGCCGGGCACATTGAAAATGTCGCCGCGGGCGCCAAAGAGCAGGCGGCTGCCGTCGGGCGCGATAGCCCACGAATTGATGAAGTCCTTCACATTTCGAATCTCGGCGCGGGCGGCATTGCCCTCGTCGCTCATCTCTATGTGAATCTTGGTCGATTTGCGCGTAGCGGGGTCGAACTTATAGATATATCCTCCATTCTCAAACACTATTATGCGGCCGTCGGTACTCGGGAACTTCACATCGTATTCGGCGAAATCAGTCACCTTCGTGGTGGCTTTGGTCACGGTGTTGTAGCAGAAAAGGTTCATCGTGTTGTCGCGGTCGCTGGCGAAGAAAATCTCATCGCCAATCCACATGGGGAAGATATCCTGCGCCACATTGTCGGTCACATTTTCCACGCGGCCGGCCTCGGGGTCATAAATCCAGATGTCGTCGGCCATGCCGCCCTTGTAGTATTTCCATGTGCGGAACTCGCGGAACACGCGGTTGTAGGCCAGCTTCTTGCCGTCGGGCGAATAGGAGCAGAAGCCTCCCTCGGGCAGAGGCAGAGCCTGCGACATACCGCCCTCGGGAGCAATGGTGTAGAGGCGGCCATCGAAGCCCGAGCTGATGCGGTTGCGATACACAATGCTGCGGCCGTCGCGGCTCCAGCACATCACCACGTTGTTGGGTCCCATGCGGTCGGCAAGGTTGTCGCGTGCATTGGTGGCAGTGTAGGTGAGGCGTGTGGGTGTGCCGCCTGTGGCCGGCATGAGATACACCTCGGTGCTGCCGTCATACTGGCCCGTGAAGGCAAGCTGCTTGCCGTCGGGCGAGAAGCGGGCAAACATCTCATAGCCCGCATGCGAAGTGAGGTGGCGTGCCTCACCGCCATTGATTGAAACCGAATAGAGGTCGCCGGCATAGGAAAACACCACCTCGCTGCCGTTAGTGGCAGGAAAGCGCAGCAAGCGGCCCTCGTAGGCGCCTACCGGCAACACCGAGCCGGCAGCCACGAGTGAAAGAATCAGTTTTGTTACTTTCATAATCATTTTGATATTTATTATTACTTGAGTTCATCACTTTCCATCCCCCCTTTTCCCTCTGGCAAAATTACACATTTTTCCAAAACATTTATCCCTCATTTCACGAAAATTTTTTCATAAAAAGCACAATATTCCACTTCTCAGGGAGTTGCACTTTTCATTGCAATCCATGCTCTGTAAAGGGCTCTCTCTCGTTCTGTTGCAATCTTTAGTCGCCTGTGCTGCTCTTGCCTCCATCTGTGTATAATCAATTTGCTTTCCTAAATTTCTGTTAAAGATTCATAATTTGTTTTATGGTATTATGGTTGTTTTGAATTTGTTTGCTAACTTTCCGTGAAATTTCAAAACTGTCTATAAAACTGCTCTTATCTACTATTCATTATGAGAAAATTCACCCTATTTCTAATATTTGCTATTGCTGCCGTAGCAGCTTCGGCTCAAGGCTTTGTGGAGCTGAATGGCAAGTCATATCAGGTGGACACAATATCTCAGCGAGTAATTGGCCCGGGTGTCACCCACACTATCGTGCGCGTGCCGGGATATCCGCTTAATGCCTATGTGCTCGAGACCGACCTCTCTAATCCCTACAACAACGTGGAAACCAGCCAGGCATACAACCGCCTGGGCAAGACCGAACTCCTTGCTCATGCCTACAGCCGCCACAGCGCTCAAGGCAAGAAGCCCCTGGCCGGATGCAATGGGGCCTTCTGGTGCGTGACAGCCAATGTGCCCTACAACAACTGGATGCTTGGCTCGCCTTTTGGCGGCGAGGTGGTGAACGACACTATTTTCCTCAACACCAACACCACGGCCGACGCGTGGAATGGCGGTCCCAGCCGCTCATCGGCCACAATAATCGACGCCAACAAGCGTGCCCATGTCGGTCCCCATGAGTGGAAGGGATCTGCAATGAGCAAGAAGTTCTCAGCCAATCAGGAAATCATTCAGGTGAACAAGCGCGTCGACAACGGCCAGCTCGCTCTCTTCAACCACGGCATTGGCCGCGACCACAAGTTCTACACCGTGGCCAATTGCAACTATGTGTTTCTCGACCTCAAGGAAGGCTCGCGCTGGAGCACAGCCGAGGACATTCACTTTGTGGTGCGCGAGGTGAAGCTCGACGCCAACGACCAGGTGCTGGGCAGCTACGATGCCTGCCTCGTGGGCGACGGAGCCTGCAAGGCCGAGCTGGCACGCCTCGCCCCGGGCGATGAGGTCACGGTCAACTACTACTGGTTTGCCCTTCAGGAAGACGACAAGAGCCCCATCAAGGTGGTGAACAGCTGCGAGGGCAATGCCTGGGTGATGCTCCACGGCGAACTCACCGGCCGCAACTACGATGAGACCTACAACACCCAGACCTACTCCAAGTGCGCCTACGGCACAAACGCCGATGGCTCGAAGCTCTATATGATGGTTATCGACATGTCCACACACCCTGTCTATGGCAAGTCGGCCGGTTGCAGCACCGTGGTGTGCTGCCAGCTCTTCAAGTTCCTTGTGCCCGACCTCTGGAACGTGACCAACAACGATGCCGGAGGCTCAGCGCAGATGATGGTGGGCGGAACAGTGGTGAACAAGACCACCGAGACCACTCCCCGTGCCGTGGCCAATGGCATGATGCTTTTCTCCACCGCACCTGCCGAGGATGCCGATGTGATTACCTCGCTGCGCTTCGACGACGTGAAACTCGAGGCTCCCATCTATTTCACCATCACGCCCAAGGTGCTTGGCTACAACAAGTATGGCGAGCTTATTGCCGATGGCGTGGAGGGCGTCACATTCTCCTGCTCCGACAATGTGGGCACTCCGCGTGCCGACGGCGGCGCAATTGAGCTTGGCGGCGAGAATGCCTACGGCACTATCACCGCTCACCTTGGCGATGTGGAGTGCACCGCGCCTATATCGGTGATTAACTCCGAGTTCTCACTGCGCATAAAGCCCATGATTCTCATCGACACATTCCGCGACTATCCCATCGAAATATCCACTGTGGTGGGACAGAACACACTGCAATACGACCCCAACCGCTTCTCATGGACCATCGACGACCCATCGGTGTGCGAAATCAACGGCGGCGTGCTGCGCGGACTCAAGGAGGGAATGACCACTATCACCGCATCGCTCGGCGCGTTCACCGAGTCGGCGCAGGTGAAGGTTGAGGTGGCTCCGCAGGCTGTGATGCAGCAGTCGTGGGACGGCTGGACGGTGACCAGCGCCAATCTCTCGCGCGATGCCTCGCTCGCTGCCGACGGCACTATCTCCTACGGCTTCGAGGGCAAGCGACGCGCCGGCATCACCCTTGCCGGCGACGTGACCTTCTACAGCATCCCCGACCGTGTGATTCTCGACTTCTCCACCACCACCACACTCAACATCGTGAAAGTGGACCTGCGCACTCCCACCTGCACCGGCGAGAACCTCGTGGAGCTGACAACCGAGGAGATGCCCGTGGGTCACTACCAAATCGACCTGCTCGAATATCTCGACAGCCGCACCGACCTCATCAACTTCCCGCTCTCAATCCACTCAATCACCTACAGCCCACGCGCTTCCGGCTATAATGCCGGCGACAACACCATAACTCAGAAGCTCTACGCGGTGTACGACCACTACTCGAGCGGCGTGGAGGCTGTGGAGCATATCAATGGCCGACTGAGCATCTTCCCTGCCGCCAATGGCGCAGTGATGGTGGGAGCGGCCGGTATCGACGTGGTGGAAATGAGCATCTATGGCATTGCCGGAAATCTTGTGACATCGCGCCGCATCGACATTGCAGGTGGCACAGCCACAGTGCACACCGGTCTGCCGGCCGGAATATACGTGGTGAAAGTTCTGGGTGGCGACACCTCTGCCACCGCAAAGCTTGTGATAAAATAATCCCGCAACACAACCATTCCTACAAAAGTCTGAATCGTCCCCGGAAAAAAACAGAAACTAATAACAATAAAAAATCATAATGAGAAAATCGCTTAAACTATTCTTTGCCTCCCTGCTGGTGCTGCTCACCACAGGCAAGGCTCTGGGTGTGGACGCTGTGACACCCAAACTCGAAATGCGCTCGGCGTGGGTAGCCACCGTGTGGGCCCTCGACTGGCCCTCGTCGATGGGTTCCTCAATGGATGCCCAGAAGGCCGACATGACCAAGCTGCTCGACTCCCTCGCTGTGAACAACTTCAATGCCGTGAACTTCCAGGTGCGAGGCATGAGCGACGCCATATATCGCTCAAGCTATGAGCCGTGGTCGCAGTATATCACCGGCACTCGCGGAAAAGACCCCGGATGGGACCCGCTGGAGTTCTTCGTGGCCGAGTGCCACAAGCGAGGCATTGAGTGCCACGCCTGGGTGAACCCCTATCGATTCAACAGCTCCGGCACGTCGGGCGGACAGGCCGGCGACGCTACCGGATATATCGAAAAGGGCTGGACCATCAACGGTGGCTCAGGCAAGATTCTCAACCCCGGTATTCCAGAGGTGCAGGACCGTATCGTGGCTATCTGCAAGGAAATCACCCAGAACTACGACATCGACGGTATGCTCTTCGACGACTACTACTACAATGGTGCTGCTCTCAGCGAGGACGCTGCACTCTACAATAGCTACAAGGCCGGAGGAGGCACTCTGTCGCAGGCCGACTGGCGCCGAAAGAACGTGACACAACTCATGCAGAAACTCAACGACATGTTCAAGGCCACTAAGCCCTGGATTCGCTTCGGACAGGCTCCGCAGGGCACCACCTACACCTCGCGCGACCTTGCCGCCAAGTATGGCATCGACCCCTGCCCTGCCGGCTACGACAACAACTACGGCAGCCAGAATATCGACATCATGGAGTGGTTCGACCTGGGACTCATCGACTTCATCTCGCCGCAGGTGTACTGGACCATGAACCACGAGACCAACCCCTACGGCAAGATTGTGTCGTGGTGGAGCTATGTGGTGGAGCACTTCAACCGCCACCTCTTCGTGTCGCAGTCGATTTCCTCGCTCACATCGGGCGCCGATGTCACCGCGCCCACAATCAAGGCCGGCGGCCCGGGCAACAACTCCTTCTCCGAGTTTGCCAATGAGATTATGCACAACCGCACATCGTCGCTCAATGGCTCGTGCGGCTCAATCTACTATTCGGCAAAGTATCTTTACCGCATAGGCACCAAGCCATCGTTGGCTCACTATCTCAAGCGCCACCTCTACTCGCGCATCGCCCTCATGCCGGCAATGACGTGGAAGGAGGCTGCCAATCCCGGCAAGGTGCAGAACCTCACCTACGATGAGGAGAGCCGCCTCACCTGGGACGCTATGGAGAATATGCGCTACACCATCTACGCCCTGCCCAATGGCATGGAGCTGGAGTCGATGGACAAGAGCATCGACTACCTCATCGGCATGAGCTACGAGCCTCACTTCACCGTGCCCGAGGACTACCGCAGCGGATTCTACTTCGCCGTGTGCCCCTACGACCGCTACGCCAATGAGTGGGAGCCTGTGGCATGGAAGCCCAATTACACACAGTCGCTCCCTGCCCCCACAATCACCGGCCCTGCCGACGAATTGCGCACCAGCTCTCTCTTCACTTGCACCTGGAATGCCGTGCAGGGGGCGCAGAAGTATATCGTGGATTTCGCCACCGATGCCGAGTTTAAGAATATCGAGAAATCGGTGCAGACCACCGAGACCAGCCTGCCTCTTGAGAGCGTCTATGGCTCAATAAGCAAGAATGTGCCAGTGTATTGGCGAGTGCATGCCGCCGCCAAGGGCTACAACGACGGTATTTCAGCTCCGCGCTCGTTCACTTTCCTTCTCGTGGCAATCCTCTCACCCACCACTGGCTCAGAGGAAATCGACCCCAAAGTGCATTTCACCTGGACCGAGATTGAGCCCGGTGCAGTGGCAACCCTCGAGGTGGCTACTGCCGAGGACTTCAGCACAATCGTACTAAGCCGCGAGTCGGCCACATGCGAGTATCAGGTGCAGCCCATGGAGCTTCACCCGCTCTCCAGCTACTACGCCCGAGTGCTCGTTAATGGCAATGCCAGCACCCCTGTCACATTCAGCACCAAGGCCATGCCGTGTGAGCCGCCCACAATGCTCTCGCCCATCGACGGCGGAATCTGCTACGCCAACAGCCGCATCGAGATAAACCCGCAGGAGGGCGCCGAGTTTGTGCTCCTACAGGTGCACAACAAGAGCGACTTCGCAGGTCGCAGCAAGTTCCAGAAGCTGCTCGATGGCTTCCAGACGGGTGTGAATGCCTCCGATGTGACTGTGGCAAGCAACCCGCTGCAAGAGGGCGTCACCTATTATGCACGAGCTCTCTGCAAATACTACATGCAGCGCGACGGCGGACTCTATGAGACCGACTATGGGCCTGCCATAGCGTTCACCTACAGCTCGCAGGAGGGTGGCGTGACCGATGTGACCGCCACAAGGCCTTTGCTGAGCATCTCAGGCAACACCCTGCATGTGGAGGCTTGCGGCAGCTACGCCGTGGAGGCTGTAACCATGCTCGGCACCGTGAAGCCTATTGCCTCCGGACTGGTGGGCGCGGCCGACATCGACCTGAGCCAGCTCCCGGCCGGCATCTATGTGATTCGCGTGAAGGCGGCCAACGCCACCACCACAGCCAAGTTTATGAAATGAGCTGTGAGCCGTGAGCTGTGAGCTATGAGCCTATCAGCAAAAAAAGCCGGTAATCAGCCCATAGCTCACAGCCCATAGCCCAAAGCCCAAAGCCATAAAAGAGCAAAAAGCAAAAAAGAAATAATCCAAAAAACAAAAAGATATGATGAAACAACTATTCCTGTCGCTGGCTCTTGCCCTATCGGCAACAGCCTTTGCCCAAGTACTTGAAGTGCAGTCGGTCACTCCTCTGCAACTCAAGGACGCCGGCCGCAGCGTCGTCACCGGCATCAGCCCCAAGGGCGACTATGTGCTCCTCTCCGATGCACAGCTCAATGGTCTTGCCCGGTACGACCTTGCCACTGGACGTATTAGTGTTATATCCCAGGCCCGAAGCGCGGGTCTCAACGCCACAATATCGCCCGACGGCGCATCGGTGGCTTTTCGCGAGGACTCGTTCAAGGAGGGATTGCGCTACACCGATGTGAGTGTGCACACATTTGCCACCGGCGCCACCAAGCAGCTTCTCCGCGGCGCACGAAACGTGAATGCCGTGAGCCTGCAAGGCAACACTGCCGTGACCATCGCCAATGGCGAGGCCAAGAAAATGGCTCTGGAGGGCAAGGCAGTGAAGAATGCTGCACCCGTGGCTGCCATCGTCAACCGTCAGCTCGTGCTCACGGTCAATGGCAAGTCGGAAATAATTTCACCTCTCGGCACCGACCGAAGCTACCTGTGGCCTTCGGTGTCGCCAAGTGGCCACCACATCTGCTTCTATGTGGCCGGCACAGGATGCTTCATCTCCGACCTCAAGGGAAAGATTGTGGCTCGCCTTGGAAAGCTCCGCGCTGCCAAGTGGCTCAATAGCACCACCGTGGTGGGCATGAACGACACCGACGACGGACACGTCGTCACCGCATCAGCCATCGTGGCTGCCACCATCGACGGCAAGAGCCAGGTGCTCACCGATGCCTCACTCAAGGCTATGTATCCCTATCCCGCCGCTGCCGGAAAAATGATTGTTTTCACCACCGACGAGGGCGACAACTACATTATCAACATCAAGTGAACGTGTAAGCTATGATGAATATGAAAAAATTGTTTTTTGCAGCCGCTGCTATTGCTGCGACTGCAACGATGGCCCTGGCCGGTGGAAACCTCTCCAAGACGCAGGCCCACATCTACATCAATGCCGGACACGGCAGCTGGGGCTCAAACGACCGCAACATGGCCACCATCAACCACCACACCGGCGACACCACCGGTTTCTACGAGAGCAACACCAATCTGTGGAAAGCTCTGAAGATGGGTGCAACGCTCGAGAAATGGGGTGTGCCCAAGGCCAATATCATGTATTCGCGTGTGAAGAACGGGCCGTATCCCACCGTAGTGGGCGGCGCCGATGAGGAGAAGTACAACCGCAACCTCACAGAGATTGCCGAGGAGTGCAACGCCTTCAACACCGACTATTTCCTCTCAATCCACTCCGATGCCGCCACCGAAGGCAGTGCAACTAATCTATCGCTGCTCATCTACAATGGCTACACCGTGCCTGCCGCCGACAACAACAATATGTGGGAGGGAAGCCGCTCGCTCGAGTATCAGCAGACGAGCCGCGCCATGGCCGAGACGCTGTGGCCCATCCTCGAGTCGAATGGCATCGACGTGCTTTCCAACACATCACAGCGCATCGTGGGCGACCTCACTTTCTATTATCACTACAACACTCCTGCCGACAACGTGAAAAACGCTGCCGGATACCTGGGAGTGCTGCGACGCAACACCTGCAATGGCTTTCTCGCCGAGGGCTATTGCCACACCTATCAGCCTGCCCGACACCGAGCACTCAACCCCGACTACTGCGGACAGGAGGGTGTGCGCTACGCACGCGGCGTGGCTGCGTGGTTTGGATGGGAAACCGAATCCACCGGCTACATTATGGGTTCGGTGAAGGATCTTCACCAAGTGTTCTCGCACGACCTGTACCACCCCAACCAGAAGTCGATGGACATCTGGAAACCGGTGAACAACGCCACCGTCACTCTCTACAAAAGCGGCGTGAAAGTGGCTGAGTACAAGGGCGACAATGAGTACAATGGCGTGTTCGTATTCGAGAACCTCGAGCCGGGCGACGACTACACCATCGACGCCGTGGCTCCGGGCTACAAGTCGCTGTTTGCTCTCAATGAGGAGTATGGCCGCGACAATGCCACCTACTCGGTTGCTGCCGGCGAAACTTCTTACCCCATCATCCAACTTGAGGCCGAGGGTTATGAGGCCAACCCCACCTACAACTACCCCGACCCCTTCCAGGAGCAGTGGCTGGCTCTGGCATCCAATTTCGATATGCGCCAAGAATATGTGGGCACGGCCGTTGACTGCCTTGCCGGGAAGACTATACGCCGCGAGATTGCCAAGGGCGACTCCACCTATGTGCTTGCAATCGACGAGGCTCAGGTGCCTCACATCTACTGCCTCAACGCCCGCACTCAGGCCATGCTCTTCGAGGTGAGCACCGCAGGCATTGGCAACCACAACGATGAATATGAGCTGATGCCAATCAGCGACATCGCTTTCACCAGCG
Source organism: Bacteroidales bacterium (assembly GCA_029219425.1). Classification (GTDB taxonomy): domain Bacteria; phylum Bacteroidota; class Bacteroidia; order Bacteroidales; family Muribaculaceae; genus CALZFJ01. The sequence continues at coordinate 1,151 of JAQXTJ010000027.1, read as the reverse complement.
ACTCCATTCTCGTGGCCTGCAATGAGGTGAAGACTTCCTACGAGCCTACCGGCGTGCTGCGCTTCTACACATGGCAGCGCGACCGCATCACCCGCCAGCCCACCGGCGACCCGGTGGAGTGGTTCACCTCGAGCACCAACTACACCAGTGGAAACTTCAACAATGCCATCACAGGCCGCACCATGGCCGTGAACGGACGCTATGAGAAGTGCCTCATCTCCACCACTGCCGAGACTCAGGCCGCAAGCGGCGAAATCCGCTTCCCAATCTTCACCATCACGCGCAAGGGTCTTGTTGACACAAAGCGCAATCAGGACAAGACGCGCTTCACCAAGGCACTCATTGGCGACGACTACCAGCTCACCGCATCGCCCTACGGCGACAGCAACTTTGTGGTCGATGGCTCGCTCACCACACCCATCGAGTGGGCTGCCGGAGCCGATGTGGCCGAACCTGCCTACGGCACTCAGCTCAGCAAGGATGTGATGCCCGCAGCACTTAACGGATTCTCATTCTTCAAGTATGCCAAGCGCATCCTCATGGTGGTGCCCACTGCCTCTGCCGAGGGTGCTGCCACCGGCGTGGCTCTCTACGACGTCACCGACGGCCTCGACGCTGCAAAGCCCATTCCCACCACCAACACCACAGTTGCCGCCACTGCTGCACAGTGGATAAAGGCTTATTCGGGCGTGAGCGGCACCGACCTCAGCCTCTACCTCAATGCCGGTGGCGCAGTATCGCGATTCACCACCGAGGGCGTGGAGCAGCAGGATTATGTGGGTGTGTATGCCTACGGGCTTAACGCCGCCCTCGATGGCGACAACTACACCTTCTCCTTCGCCGCAAGCGACGACTGTCTCCTGGGCGGCCGCATCATCTTCTCCGACGCTGCCACAGGCGAATATGTGGGCGAATACGCGCTCTCCGATGTGGTTGCAGGGCAAAATGAGGTGATTATCGCAGCTGCCGACATTCCGGGTGCCGACGGTCAACAGCTCGCATGGGCTGTGGAGGTGGCAAGCAAGAATGTCACCACCTTCCGCAACATTCTGCCGCGTGAGGGCGACTACGCCCTCCACCGTATGTACGCCACCACCGATGTGTCGCCGGCGTCGCCAACGTTTGGAACGATAGCCGTGTCGAATTACAAT
>JAQXTJ010000026.1 GCA_029219425.1 Bacteroidales bacterium | reverse complement strand
GTAGGGTGGGTACCACGATTTCTTTCACGCGGCGAGCAAACTTTGCGTTGACCTCGGCTATTGCGAGTGAGAGCACCTCTTCCACGGTTTCATCGAGCCTTTTGCGATATTCAAGCGTGAGGCACTGCACTATGGCGCCTTTGTTGATGTGCAGGTGGTTCACATAGTAGCTGTCGTCGTCGCTTGCCACGGAATACACGTCGAGGTCGTGAATCTGTGCGCTCACGATAATCGACTTTGCCTTGTATTTCTCCACGAGCAGGTATTTCTCCTTCACTGCCTGAGCCTCCTCAAAGCGAAGCTGGTCGGCGAGGCGGTTCATTTCCTCCATGAGATAGTCGCTCAGTTGCTGCGTGTCGCCATTGAGGATTTGCCTGATTTCGTCGATTAGCCTGCCATAATCTTCCTTGCTGATGCGTCCCTCGCAGCAGCCCAGGCAGTTCTTTATGTGGTATTGCAGGCAGATGCGTGTGCTGCCGCGTGCCACGGTTTCATCGGTGATTATGTGCCGGCAGGTGCGGATGGGGTAGATTTCGCGCAGCAGTTCGAGCACGGTGCGTGCCATCTGCACGTTGGAGTATGGCCCATAGTATTTGCCTCCGCGCTCGGGCGTGGAGCGGGTGAGAAACACACGCGGGTAGGGCTCCTTTGTGACGCAAATCCATGGATACGACTTGTCGTCCTTGAGCAGCACATTGTAGCGTGGCTTGTATTGCTTGATGAGGCTGTTCTCGAGGTGTAGGGCATCCTCCTCGCTGCCCACGATTGTGTAGCGCAGGTCGCAGATGTTGCGCACGAGCACGTTGGTGCGGGCCACCGTGTGGATGCGGTTGAAGTAGCTGCTCACACGTCGGTGCAAGTCTTTTGCTTTTCCCACATATATCACGGTTCCCTCCTTGTCGTAGTAGAGATACACTCCCGGCGAATGGGGCAGCATACTCACCTTCTCTTTCAGGTCTTCTCGCGTATTCATCGTCTGTTTGTTGGCAACTTGCCTATTGCAAAGCGCCATTCCATCGAGGTTTTTTGCAATAGGCAAGTTGTGGACGTTGCTGCCATTGCGTCACTGGGCGTGCGCTTGGCAGGCGGGTGGATTTCTTGTTGTGTCAGTAAGTCACGAGCGATGTCACTTCCACGTCGGCGGGGAATGCTGCTCGTCCGTTAAGGTCGGAGAGCTCCACAAGGAAGCTGATGTAGATTTTCTTGGGATTCATGCTCTTCACAAGCTCGTAGGCGGCGGCCATTGTGCCACCGGTGGCGAGGAGGTCGTCGTGGAGCACCACCACGTCGTTCTCGTTGATTGCGTCGCTGTGAATCTCGATAGTGTCCACGCCATATTCCTTGGTGTAGGATTGCTTTATTGTGTCGGCAGGCAATTTGCCCGGTTTGCGCACAGGCACGAATCCGGCGTTGAGCTCGTGGGCGAGGATTGCGCCTGCGATGAATCCGCGCGACTCAATGCCCACCACTTTGGTGATTCCCTTGTCGGCATAGAGCTTCTTCAGCTCGTCGCTCATAATGTGCAGTGCTTCGGGGTTCTTGAATGCGGTGGTAAGGTCGCGGAAAAGTATGCCCGCAACAGGAAAGTCGGGGATGTCGCGGATTACGCTCTTCAATTGGTTCTCTTTTTCTAATTCCATGATAGATATTTATTAGTGATTAAATTTTTATGAATATGGGTGTTGTGGTGTGTTCCACGTGAAACAATTCGGCTTTTGCCGCCGTTTAATCGAGGAATTTGCCTATCGGCCGAGGAGCAGCAACAGTATGTTGATGTCGCTGGGCGATATTCCCGGTATTCGCGATGCCTGTGCCACGGTCTCGGGGTCGATTCGTGCGAGCTTTTGCCGTGCTTCGGTTGATATTGCATTGATGGTGCTATAGTCGAACCGGCCACGCAGGCGTATGTTCTCAAGTCGTGAAATCTTGTCGGCAATCACTCGCTCGCGCTCGATGTAGCCCTCATACTTGAGGAGTATTTCGGCGGCCTCCACGGTTTCATCGCGGCGGTCGGGTGATATTTCCTCGATTAACTCGTGCAATGGGCTGATGATTGTGGCAAGCGAGGCGATGGTGAGCTGTGGGCGCAGCACCAGATCGCGAAGCTTCAGCCCCTGCCTCAGTGGCTCAATGCCTACCTCGTGAGCGTGCTGATTGAATTGTGCCGTGCGTACCGAGAAGTTTCGCACAAAATCCACGATTTCATCGCGTTTTTCACGCTTGGAGAGCATTGTCTGGTATCTGTCTTCGGTGGCAAGGCCAAGGCGGTAGGCGCGCTCGGTGAGGCGCATGTCGGCATCGTCCTGCCGGAGCAGTATGCGGTATTCGGCACGCGAGGTGAACATGCGGTATGGTTCATCGACGCCCTTGGTCACAAGGTCGTCGATGAGCACGCCTATGTATGCCTCATCGCGTCCCAGGGTGAATGGCTCGCCTCCCACGCAATTCTGGTGTGCGTTGATGCCGGCAATGAGTCCTTGCCCGGCAGCCTCTTCATAGCCTGTGGTTCCGTTCACCTGTCCGGCGAAGAAGAGGTTGCGCACGAGCTTAGTCTCGAGCGTGTGTCGCAGCTGTGTGGGGTCGAAGAAGTCGTATTCAATGGCATAGCCCGGGCGGTAGATTTGCACGTCGCGCAACGCGGGTATGTGCCGCAGTGCCTCAAATTGCACCTCTATCGGAAGCGACGATGAGAAACCATTCAGGTAGAACTCCTGCGTGGTCTCGCCCTCTGGCTCCAGAAACAGCTGGTGAGAGTCCTTGTCGGCAAAGGTCACGATTTTTGTCTCTATGCTTGGGCAGTAGCGTGGGCCGATGCTGCGAATCTGTCCGTTGTAGAGGGGAGAGTCGGGCAGTCCGGCACGCAGTATTTCGTGCACCTCACTGTTGGTGTTGATAATCCAGCATGGGCGTTGCTTTAGCACGCGCTTCACCGATGGCAGGTAGGAGAACTGGTGAAAATCGTCCTCTCCGTGCTGAATGGTTGCCTTTGTGAAGTCGATTGTGCGTGCGTCGAGGCGCACCGGTGTTCCGGTCTTCATGCGGTCGGTGGCGAAGCCAATTGCCTTGAGCTGCTCGGTCACACCATGTGCGGCAGGCTCCGACACGCGTCCGCCGCCAATCTGCACGCGGCCTATGTGCATCAGCCCATTGAGGAAAGTGCCTGCGGTGAGCACCACGGCCTTGGCTGTGAAGGTCACTCCCATGGCTGTGGTCACGCCCGTCACGGTTCCATTCTCGAAGGTGAATCCTGTGGCGCTGTCCTGCCACATAAAGAGGCCCGGAGTGTTCTCAATCACGCGCCGCCACTCCTCCATGAATCGCATGCGGTCGGCCTGCGCGCGCGGGCTCCACATTGCCGGACCCTTGGAGCGGTTGAGCATGCGGAATTGTATTGAGGCGCGGTCGGTGACGATGCCCATCTGTCCGCCCAGCGCGTCGATTTCGCGCACAATCTGCCCCTTGGCAATGCCGCCTACGGCGGGGTTGCAGCTCATTTGGGCAATCTTGTTCATATCCATGGTGATTAGCAGCGTTGACGAGCCAAGGCGTGCCGCCGCACAGGCAGCCTCGCAGCCGGCGTGTCCGGCGCCAATCACAATCACATCGTAGTCGAATTTCATATTCAGTGTGTGTAGTATTCTCAGCAAAAAGCATTATCAGTTCACATGCCTCTGGCAGCCTGCATCTCGCGCAGCACTCCCAGCGCCACATCCTCGTGGTGCTCCATCACTTCTCGCTCGCCCGGGCCCTTGTCGTTGATGCCCACAAGGTGCAGCACGCCGTGAATCACCACGCGCATCAGCTCGTCGTCGAAGCTCTTGCCCAGCATCTCGGCATTGGAGCGCACGGTGTCGAGCGATATTACGATGTCGCCTGCAATGCGGCGGCGCGAGGAGTAGTCGAATGTGATAATGTCGGTGTAGTAGTCGTGCTGCAAGAACTGGCGGTTCACCTCCAGTATTTTCTCATCGTTGCAGAAGAGATAAGCAAGCTCACCCACGCTCCTTGAGAAAGAGCTGGCCACGGCCACAATCCAGCGTCGCACCACATCGTGGTCGAAGCAGGGCATCTCGGTGTATGCAGTGTTGAAAGTAATTCTCGGCATCATTCGGTAATGAAAAAATATCAACCACAAAAGTACACAAAATCTGCGACATACAGCACCCACTTGCCACAAATTTCATTTCGGATAGCAATGATGCACGAAATTATTTTTCCGTCGCAGTGCTTGGAGTGTGCGTTTTATTGCTACCTTTGCATTCTGAAAAAACATAGAAAAGCTATGACTTCGAAGACAAGGAAAATCATGATTATGTCGGTGGCAGTGCTGGCTGCTGTGGCAGCAGTGGCTGCCGTGGTGATAACTCCCTATCTGTCGGGTTCGGCACGCCCGGCACGCATATATGTCAGTCCAGGCACCACCAATGCCGCGCTCGCCGACTCCTTGTCGGCCTGTCAGCCCCGCGGCTTTGGTGACCGTGTAGCCACGCTGCTCTCTCTGCTCAATGTCGATTTGTCGAATCGCATAGGCGCCTACGATATTGCCGCAGGCGACTCTCCGCTCGATGTGGCACGCCGCGTGCGCAACAGGCAGCAAGCCTCCATCAAGCTCACCTTCCACAATGTGCGCACCACAGGGCAGTTTGCCGAGGTTGTGGCAGCGCGCTATCTCATGACCAAGGATGAGCTGATGCAATGCCTCGCCGACAGTGCTTTCTGCGCGTCGCTGGGCAAGACTCCAGCCACAATGCCGGCAGCTCTAATGCCCGACACCTACGAGTTCTACTGGGGCGTGACGCCACAGAAGCTGCTCACCACCATCGCCCGGTATGCCTCCCGGTTCTGGACTCCCGAGCGCACCGCACGCGCCCAGGCCCTGGGGCTGTCGCCCGATGAGGTGGCCACCTTGGCCTCCATCGTCGAGGAAGAAACGGCAAAGCCCGATGAGTGGGGAATGGTTGCGCGCCTTTACGTCAACCGTCTTAACCAGGGGATGAAGCTCCAGGCCGATCCAACGGTGAAGTTTGCCCTCGGCAACTTCGCCCTGCGCCGCATCACCCACGCCATGCTCAACACCGACTCTCCCTACAACACCTACCGCTGCGACGGCCTCCCACCCGGCCCCATCCGCTTTCCCGACCCCCGAGTGATTGATGCCGTGCTCAGCGCCCCGGCTCATCCCTACACCTATATGTGTGCCAAGGAGGACTTCTCGGGCTACCACAACTTCACCGACAGCTACTCAACCCACCTCCGCAACGCCGCCCGCTATCAAGCCGCCCTCAACTCCCGCGGCATCCACTGAGTTTCTCCAGCACCTGGCACGATGGTGTTGTAGGATATTTTCTGTAAATTTGCATCAACAAGGCAAATACTTTATTTTTTTATGCGACACAACTACAACTTAGGATTTATCACCGATGAGGATATCGATTCTCATGACATGAATATCACAAAACTGCACGGTATTTTCGAGGGAATGGCTTGCGACAAGCCTAAAGACTACCACCCTCAGCCACCTCAATAGCCCCCTGCTTGCCTTGCGGTGATGAGGACGGTGTGTGTGTCTTGCGCTGTCACTGCCGAGGCTATTATGGTGAGGTGCAGTGGCTTGTTGGTGCCGGTAACATCATCCTTGGGGCGGCTTAATTGGTGACTTTAATTGGTGTTGTGCAACGTGTTGACACTCTGTGTGATAGCTATAATTTTTAGTAGATTGCAGTCTTAATTCATTGCCGGTGTTTGTGCGATGGCTTAATTTTGGAAACATAAAAATCAGTTTTCATTATTAACATAAACACCATTTATTACCAACAATGAACCCACGTAATTTACTTTTTGTCCGAGGCATCGCTGCAATGCTGTGCCTTGCCGCTTCGCTCACCGCTTGGGCCGACAGCCCGGTGGCGAATCCCGAGGCTGTGGTCACCGCCGGCAATGCCCGATTCACGGTGCTCACTCCCGAGATGATTCGCATTGAGTACAGCTCCTCGGCCACTTTCGAGGACCGCGCCACTTTCGTGATTCAGAACCGCAACCTCGATGTGCCGCAATTCTCCACCACCGAGGATGCCGATTTCCTCTACATCAACACTTCGGCTCTCTCGCTGAAGTATCGCAAGGGTTCCGACCCTCGCACCGTTCCTGCCTCGCCTGCCAATCTCTCTATCACTATGGCTCACCGTGGCAATAACGTGGTGTGGTATCCCGGGAAGCCCGACCCTCTCAACCTTAAAGGCACTTGCCGCACCCTCGATGGCTGCAACGCCGACAGCAAGCGCGGTGAGCTGGAGAATGGCCTCGTGTCGCGTTCGGGATGGGCGGTTATCGACGACTCCTGGACCGCCTCGCGTCCCGACGGCAGCCGCTCTTTCGCCCTTGAGCTTAACAGCGACCTGGGCTTCGACTGGTGGGCTCCGCGCCACGACGCTCACGCTATGGACACCTACTTCCTGGGCTATGGCAGCGACTATAAGCGCGCTATCTTCGATTTCACCCGCGTGGCAGGAAAGATTCCCTTGCCGCCCGACTATGTGTTTGGCTACTGGTATAGCAAGTATGCCTCCTACTCGGCCGACGACTACCGACAGATTATGACCGACCTGAAGCAGAACGATGTGCCATCGAATGTGATGATTCTCGACATGGACTGGCACTGGAACGGCAGCGCCGACAGCCAGTCGGAGGGCATCGGTGGCTGGACGGGCTGGTCGTGGAACACCAACCTTATCCCCGACCCCTCGGGGCTTCTCTCCGACATCCACAGCCGAGGCTTCCGCGCCGCCCTCAACCTCCATCCTGCCGATGGTGTGAACCGTTATGAGTCGGCCGGTTACTACAACGCCATGAATTCCGACCTTAATGGCAAATACAACGAAGGCGACAATATCGCCTGGCGCCTCGACTACCCCGACTTCACCAAGTCGTTCTTCAACCGCATTATCCGCGACCACGAGAGTGAGGGCGTGGACTTCTGGTGGCTCGACTGGCAGCAGTATCTCGTGAGCTACTGCACTCCCGGACTGGGCGAGACGTTCTGGTGCAACCACGTTTTCTTCAACGATATGAAGGTCAACCGTCCCTCTCACCGCCCGGTTATCTTCCACCGCTGGGGCGGACTGGGCAGTCACCGCTACCAGATAGGCTTCTCGGGCGATGCGAGCATCAATTTCCCTACGCTCAATTTCCAGCCCTATTTCACCGCCACTGCCTCCAATGTGGGTTACACCTACTGGGGACACGACATCGGCGGACACATGTTCACCGATGAGGCCACGGTGAACGACAAGGAGCTGGTGCTGCGCTGGATTCAGTTTGGCGTGTTCTCCCCAATTCTCCGCACCCACGCCACTAAGGACGACCGCATTGAGCGCCGCATCTGGAAGTTCCCCAATTTCACCGCCATGCGCGATGCCGTGAAGCTGCGCTACGCGCTCTTCCCCTATATCTACACCATGGCACGCCACACTTTCGACACCGGCCTGGGCCTCTGCCGACCGCTCTACTATGAGTATCCCGACTGTGAGGAGGCCTACAAGTTTGAGAACGAATATTTCTTTGGCAACGACATCCTCGTGGCTCCCATCACCGAGCCTGCCGGTGCAGGCAAGGCAGTGAAGAAAATATGGTTTCCCGAGGGACGATGGTGGAGCGTGGCTACCAATGAGCTAATCGAAGGCCCATGCACAACCGACATGGAGTTTGCCGACAATGAGATTCCCTATTTCTTCAAGCAAGGTTCGGTAATTCCATTCAATCCTGCCTCGGTGAGCGACGTCACCGTGCATCCCGATGCTCTCATCCTCAATGTGGTGGCCGGCGCTGACGGTACGGGCAGTCTCTATGAGGATGCCGGCGACAATTCCGACTATGCCACAGCCTTCGGCACCACAGCGTTCACTCACACCGTAGGCGGCGGCAACGATGTAATCACCATTGAGCCGCGCACCAGCTCCACAAGCCTCGATGTGAACGCCCGTGCCTGGACCATAAAGGTCTTTGCCAGCTCTCGCCCATCGGCAGTGGAGGTGAATGGCGCCATAGTAGATGGCTGGGCCTACGATGAGCTGTCGTCGTGCACCACAGTGCCGGTTCCCACCACCGACTGCAACTCGGCCATCACCGTCACCCTCAGGCAGTCGTCGCCCACAGGCCATGTGGGAGCAATAGATGCCTGCCGCCACTCGGTAATCTACGATTCGGCCACCGCCACCCTCAAAGCCCGCTTCAGCGAGCCAGTGGGCTGCGCCACCCTGTCGGTGCGCAACCTCGCCGGCATTGAGCTTCTCAGCCGCAGTTATACGGGCGTCACCGAGGTTTCCGAGAATCTCAGCAATCTTGCCCCGGCCGTTTATGTCTGCACCGTAAAGGCCGATAGTTTCACTAATATCACAAAAATCTGTAAATAATCCACCACACTCTCAATATGAAAAATCTTGTTATCACAGCCATCGTGGCGGCCGCCTCAGCCCTTCCGGCTATGGGTGGAATGTCGAATTCCATTGAATACTCCCAGCTCTATATCGTGGGCTCGGCAACGCCCAAGGGCTGGAACCTTGCTAATGCCGATGCCATGTCGCCCGTTGCCTACGGCGTGTTTGAGTGGACCGGCGAGCTGAAGGCCAATGAGGAATTTAAGTTTATGAATTGCAACTATGCCTGGAACAAGCACATTGTGGCCACCGAGCCCGGTCTATACTTGGAGTGCGGAAATGTGTATCCCCTCAACTTCGAGGCTTCGTGGAGCCTGAGCGATGACCGCGACCTGAAGATGCGCGTAAGCTCCACCGCCACCTACACTCTCGTGGTCGATCTCAATTCCATGCAGGTGTCTATCAATCCTGCCGCCACCCTCGCCGAGTGGCCTGCCTCGTTCTATGTTGCAGGCTCGGCAGTCGCAGGCGACCCTGTGGAGCTGCGCGACTACTATGGCGTGGAGCTGCGTGGCTGCATCGACTTGCAATGCGGCGATGTGAAGCTCATCGACACTCCCACCATCACCGCCTCAACCACCTACTATCTCCCACGATTCGCCGATGTGGATGTCACCTTTGGCGATGGATATGTGAACCGCCTCTGTGCCACCACCGATGCCTCGGCCATGGGCTGGAGCGTGCTCGTGCCGGGTGCATGCCAGTTCTATCTCGACAAGGCCTCGCGCACCTACACCATCACCCGACTCATGCAATATCCCGTGCTCTACCTCGTGGGTGGCTGCTGCGAGCGCCGATGGAACTACTGGGACGAAAGCAACTGCCGATTCCTCCCCGACCCTCTTAACCCCGATGTGATGGTGTGGGAGGGTGAGCTGCGCATTGGCTGGGAAGGCTATCCCGATGGCTCTCCGGCCGAGGAGCCCGACCGGTTCAAGATTCTCACCGCGCAGAGCTGGACTGCTCCCACATTCCACCCATATATAGCCGATGCTCCCGCCATTGGCACCTCCGATGCCCGCATCAGCGGTGGCGACGACCTAAAGTGGACCATCGACCGCGACGGCTTCTACCGCCTTGAGCTTAACACCCGCACCGGAGTGCTCACCGGCACCTACCTTGGCAACGAGGACGTCCCGGCACGTCCCACAGGAATCGAAGAAGTGACCACCGGCTCATCAGCCGCACCCATCTACTTCGACATGCAGGGTCGCCGCATCGACAATCCCACCCGCGGCATCTACGTCAAGCTTCAGGGCACTCGCACCACAAAAGTAGCTCTCTAACTTCCTGACAGCTCAAGATTGACATAACCCATCGGGGGGGTGTATCAAAATTGGAAAATAACCACTTATGTAGGGATGCACCCCGGTGCGTCCGCCCACAGTCGCTTTGGCTATCTCTTGATTGTGAGGCTGTTACGCGGACGCACCGGGGTGCGTCCCTACATCAAAATATTATCAAACCGAATTTTGACACACCCTCCTCTCTCTTTCACACTTGTGGGGCAAGGTATTTGTCGCCAATGCCTATGCCGAAGAGGGCGTAGTCGTAGATTACCGGGTCGTCGGGGCGCATTCGGCGCAGCATAGCGGTGAGCTCGAGCACGGTGCGCTTGTCGTTGGCCCGGCGTTCCACCATGCCGAGCGAGCGGGCTGTGTCGCCCACATGCACGTCGAGGGGAATGAATAGGCGGCTCTTTGGGATTGCCGTCCACACGCCCATGTCCACTATGCCATCGTTGCGCACCAGCCATCGCAGAGCCATGTTGATGCGCTTCAGAGCCGTGTTGCGCAGCTGTGTGGGCAGGCACTGCGAGTCGGTGGCACCGGCATTGGCCTCGCAAAATTCGTGCTGCATAAGCTCCACGAGCTGCCACGAGGGCGTTTCGTGATTGCCCACATGGTGAGCGGCCGCAAAGGCGTGGAGCGAGCCGTAGCGGTCGAAAATCCGCGAAAGTCCGCGAAGCATATACTTGAAGTTGCGTGCGAAGAAAGTGCGGTGAATGTTGAGCTCGTCGGGCAATTGCTCAAAGGCGCGGTCGGTGATGTATTCGAGCGGAGAGTTCTCCATAATGGCGAGCATCTTCTCGCAGTTGTTGCAAATCATCTTGCGCTTGCCCCAGGCAATCGAAGCCGAGAGCAGCGCCACCGCCTCAATATCTTGCAGGCGCGAGAAGCGGCGAGGAAACTGCACGGGGTCGTTGGCAATGAAGTCGGTGTTGTTGATGCGTGCCGCCTCGCGGTCGAGGAAGTCGCGCAGTGAGGAAAATTCTTTTTCGTCGAGCATAGTGTGTTCAGTGATTATTATTTGATGAGCGGCGTGAGAAATAGGAGCGCACGCGGCGGTAGCCCTCCACACCAAGGATAGTGATGCCGCCATACTGGAAAGTCTTTGCCAGGCCGAAGAAAACGACCCACAGCACCGTTTTTGCCGTCGCGCTGATGGGCAGCAGCATTTGGGCGAAAGAAATGATGTAGCAAGGCACGCACAGAGCGAGCACAATCACACCTGTGCGGAACGAGAGCCCCGCCAGCCATTTTTTCACTTTCTCAATCATCTGTTTCATTTTTCTGCTGTGAGCTATGAGCTGTGAGCCTCAATGCAAAAAGCCGGTAATTAGCCCATTGCTCATCGCCCCTGAAAAAATTAATATTTCTCCAAAAAATACACCACCGTAGCACCGGCCTTAGTGGTTAGTGTGAGCTGCAAGTGCTTGCCGTTGCCTCCCACGGTGAGGTGGTTTTCCTCGCCACCGCCCTGCATATAGCCGTCGATGGGATAGTAGCGGTCGAAAGGGAATGTGATGGTGAGCATGTTGCCCTCCTCGCGCCATTCGCCTATCATTTGCGTCACACCCTGGTCGGCGTGTACCTGTTTCTGCTCAAAAGTGGTGTTCTGGAAAGCGAAGAATATGTTGCCGGTGTAGTTGCTGTCGTTGCTTCCATTCACCGTGATATTCTCCACCTTCCACAAGCCAAACCATCGGCCTATGTCGCCATTGTTGTGGGTGCAGCCGGCGGCGACTAACGCCACCACTGCCGCTATTGCCATATTTAGAAATCTCTGCCTCATCATTGTCGTTTTAATAAAACACATCTCACAGCCCAAAGCTATAAGCAATCTTCACCATAGCGCCAAAGTTGTTGCCGAGCAAGTTGCCGAAGTCGCCGGCCACCTGTCCGTGCACTGAGAGGCCTTTAAGGCGGTCGGCAAACTGATACCTCGCCTCCACCGACACCGATGTGGCGCTGCGAGGCTCAAGCAGTGGCACGAAAGGAGTGCCGAGCGAGCGGCGGTAGCCTGCCTTGAGCCAGTATTGCACGTTGGGGGAAATGTGCCCGGTGATGGCGGCATGGAATCCTCGCAGTCGGTTGTCGGTGATGCGAAGGTATCCGTCGGTGTTGTAGATGGCTGTGCGGATGAGCGGCGAGCCTATCGACATTCCATAGTGCTGGTAGCCGCAGTAGAAGTAGTTGTTGTAGTAGTCGTCGGCTCCGGTGGCCTCGCCCATTATGGTGTGGTTCTCGAAGTCGGCGGGTGCCCAGTGCATTGGTCCGCTCTGGTTCATGAGGTCGATATACTCAATCACCGCGCCCTCAATTATACCCTCGCGTGCCGAGATGTATTCCAGTCCATAGAGGCCGTCGAAGCCGTTGAGCTTGCCTATTCCCGAGCCATCCTCCCATGGCGACTGGTAGTAGAGCCGCAGCTTGTCGTCCGAGGCGAGGGCTATGGTTCCCATCACGTCCCAGGTGCCGAGGTGGTTTCCCTCGTAGTAGGCCTGGTCGCCCTCCTGCGAGCCTCCCGAGCCGGGAATGAGAGCCTTGAATAGCTCCTTGGCGCCCACTTTCTGGCGGTCTTCCCTCACGAGCTCACCTTTGGCATATTCGCGCCGTGTGCCGCCAATCTGGCAAGCAGCCTGCATGCCTATTGTGAGCGAGAAAGGCTGTGAGGGCTTGGTGCGGAAGTGCACGTATTTGTAGTTGACCACCTCACCGGTGGTGATAAAGTAGTTCTGGTGGTTGTAGCGTTCTTCCATCCACTTCTTGTGTGTGGCCTTGGCAAAGCTCAGTTCGCCGCATATCTGCACCCAGCCATTGGTGAGGGGGATGTCGCAGAAGTTGGCAAAGCCCATAGTCACACCCGGCATGGGGCGTGAGTTCCCCGAGAAGCACAGGTCGCCGCTGCTGAGTTGCTGGCTCACAAATACCGACTCACGCTCGCGCATTCCTACGGTGAGAAACACGTTGCGCCACTGCGCCTGGGCATAGCACTGCTGGAGCCACACGGGGGCGTTGCTCACCCTTTGCGTGGCCTGGCTGCCGGTCATGAGGTAGTCGGTGCCCGGACAGTATCCTCCAATCACGTCGGCTCCTGCCCACAGAGAAAAGTGGCTCGATGCCGAGAGCGAATATTCCACTCCCAGGCGTCCAAGTGCGGCACTCGGCGTGGTGAGTGTGCCCTGACGGTTGTTCATTATATACGACGGAGAGAAGCCTCCATTGCCTGTGGCAGTGGTGAGCGAGGCGTCGATTTGCGTGTAGCGCTCGGCTGCTCCGGCTGCGACGGTGCACAGCATCCATGCAAGCAACAAGGCAATATTAGTGCGCAGCGACAAATGTCTGTATGTGTCGGTCTTTCTTCTCATCGGTAATCTCATCAATCGACAGGAAAATGCCACTCTCTTCCACCTCGCCAAACTCATGGTTGATGGCGGTGCCAAACATGCGCATCGTCTTCGACAGGCCCATGTAGGCGTTCACCAGCGGAGGTATGTTGAAACCGTGCTCGCGTATGAAAGCGTTCACCCGCTTGTAGTCGCCCTTGAAGTCGTTGCCGGCGATGATGTGGGAGAAGTCGCTAAGGGTGTAGGTGTGGCGCAGCGGCTCAATGGGGGTCACAAGCCCGTCGGGGTCGGGGAAATACCGGTGCAGGAATGCAAGCAGCAGGTCGCGGCACTCGGTGGAGTAGCTTGGATACATTGTCACCTTGCCAAAGAGATACTTCATCTCGGGGTGCACCACGGTGAGTGCGCCGAGGCCGTCCCACAGGTTGTCGAGAGCAAAGATGGCCTTTGCACCCACCTTGGTCGATTGATACTCCAGGCGCACGAAGGAGCGTCCAAGCTCAATGGTGTTGGGCAGCAGGTCGCGCACAAAGTGCTCGGAGAAGTGAAACATGTGGGATGTGGCTATCGAAGGCACTCCGTGGTCGTCGATGGCGATGTCGTTGCCCAGGATGAACCGGTATCCTCCTATTATCTCCTTCTCGGTGGGATTCCACACTATGAGCTGGCGGCAGGGCACCGGCATGAGGTCGAACTCGTCGATGTCGCAGCTTTTCCCCGTGCCACCTCCTGCGGCGCGGAATGCTATCTCGCGCAGGCGGCCCAGCTCACGCATTGTCGATGGCTCGTGGTGAGCGTCGATAATGTAGATTTCGTTGTTGCCCTTGTTGGTGGTGCGCAGGAATCGCTCGGGCGTAAGCTCGGCAATTATCAGGTTGGTGTCTATGGGGTCTATTATCGGTTCCATCTGTGTTGCAGATAATCTATCTAATTGTGTTTGCTTTTTTTCCAATTTCATACACGCAATCTCTCACCCGTGCGGCGTGCTCGGTGGGTTTGCGGCCATCGGTGAATGAGTCCCAGGGAATGGGGTCGCCGAAGGTTGCGGTGAATTGTTTTCCACGGCACCGCATCATCTCGCCCGGCAGGAGTATCATCTCTATGTTGAGCTTTATCCCGAGGCGCTTGCGCCACTTGGCAAGGCGGTAGAATCGGCTTGAGTTCTCGCCGCTGAAGTGCACCGGCACCACATCGCGGTGATACTCCACGCTCTTGGTGATGAACGACTTGCGCCACTCCAGGTCGGCCACTGTGCCATCGGGCTGTCGGCGCGAGCATAGTCCTGCTGGGAAATAGAGCATCTGGCAGTCGGATTCCATAGCCTCGTTGATTGCCGCTACGGCCGCCTCGGTCTGCCGTCCGTGCTTGTTGGCAGGCAGGAACACACCGGCAAGCGGGGTCACCTGCATG